>JASMLW010000649.1 GCA_030748485.1 Pirellulaceae bacterium | reverse complement strand
GGATCAGCGTCTCTTTGGGCACGGTGTTGATCGCGTGGTTGTCGACATCGAATCCAAACGTGAATCCCATCGCGCCGGTCTTCTTGTGGAACAGCGTGTCGGTCTGGTGCATCGGCATCATCCAGTTGCGGGTGATGCTCTGATGCGAGCCGTACCGGTAGCTGGCTTGGTAACCCGTTTCGGCAGCCAGCGCGCGGCCATCGGGGCGACTCTCGTGAGCCTTGACGGATCGCTCACTGGCGATCCACCCGGTGTGCTTGAGGATGGTGAAGTTGTACGGCACGCCGGGATTCACTTTGACTCGCACCATGCAGCGGAACGCCGCGTGCCGCGGCCCCTGGTCGTCTTTCCAGCCGATGTACGGCCGGTCCAACTCGTTGGCGTCGACATAGACGTAGTCGCCTTCGTTGAGTCCGAGTTCCTTGGCCGCCTGCGGATTGAGTTGGATTTGCCGGTCGGCGACTCCGGGAGCGCGCTTGTCGGTGCGGTGTGGATCGCCGAAGCTGTCGCTCCAAATCCAATGCCAGTCGACCGTCGACCACGAGGAGTGCGTTGAATGCCGACTCTTCGGCGTGCAGCAGAAGAATCGATACCCCGCCTCCCACAGTGGGTTGACCGTCTTCTTGACGTCCTCCCAGGCCATCTTGACGTTGCGGACCTGGCGCAGATCGGGGTCGAGCGTGTCGGCCGGGATGCCGAAATCGGCGGGCCGCACGTAGGGGCTGGTCGAGACGATCACGTTGGGCATGTAGGGCGTCGCCTCGACCCCTTCGCGATGCACAATCAGATTCTCGCCAAACTCAATCGCCTCCGGCAGGTCGCAGTAACTGTGCAACCGGCCGCTGTCAGTGTAGAAGGGAATCGAGTCGTGGATCTGCTCCCAGAACGCCACCCGCGGGTAAGTGCGGAACAGCATCAGGCCCGCGCCCGGTTCGCCGCCGTAATCGCCGGCGATGAACTTGTCGACATCGTACGGGCCGTCCTCGCCGCGAGTTGTCGTGGAGTTGTCGAAGACGCGCTGGATGTAGACCTTCGACTTCTTTTCCGTCACGAACTTGAAATAGTCGGCGAAGCGTTGGTCGTCGTTGAGTTCCGCGAGCGAGTCGGCCACTCCCGCGAAAACGGCCGCGTCGTCGATCGTATCGTGCACCGGTTTGATGCCGCCCCTCCAGATTTGGAGGAAGGGATTGGAGCACGACCCGCCGCATTCGTCGTCCTCCGCCTCGACCCACGAGTTGACGGGCAAGACGACGTCGGAATACTCAGCGCTGCCCGTCCATTCGATTTGCTGGTCGACGATCATGTCAACTTTGGGTAGCACGTTGACGATGATGTTGTAGATCCACTTGGCCTGATTCAGGAAGTTGGCGTTGTTGTACCAGACGACTTTCGTCGGTGTCGGCATATGCGTCTTGCCGGTGAACGTTCGCTCTCCGCCGTTGGGCAAGTCGACCGTCAACGTCTGCTCGCCGCAGGCCCAATACGACGGGTCTTCGACGTCGCCGCAGTGCCGCAAGTTCGCCTTCGCGATTCGCGCGTCTTCTTCGAGAACCGGGTTGAATGGGTCTTCATGCGTGAAGCTGCCGACGCCGGGCCCGCTCCACGCCGACGCTTGAAACAAAGCTCCCTTGTAGTTACCGGCCCAGGTGTAGCCGCCGGCGCCGTGCTTGCCGATGTTGCCCGTCAGCATCAGCGGCAAGTACATCGCTCGGTTGTGCAGCGTGGCGTGGAAGTAATGATTGACGCCTTCCCCAATGTGAATTGCGACCGGATTGCCGGCCTCGGTGGTCTCCCAGATATCCTCGGCCAGGCGGCGGACCAGATGGGCGGGAGCTCCAGAGATATCCTCGACCATCTTCTCGTCGTACTCGCTCAGGTGCCGTCTGTACATTTCCAGAATCGGCATCACCTCGACTTCAGCACCGTCAGCCAATTTCACTTGGAACGCGCCGTCGAGCGCCGCTTGAACGGGCATCTTCTCACCCACCTCGTCGCGGGAGAGAAACACGACCTTGTTCTGCTCGCCGTCCCAAACGCAGAAGTCCCCGATCTGTTGCCGTTGATCGTCGTTCAAACCTTGGATCTTGTAGGAGGGTCCTGCTGAGATGTCCTTCGGCTTGTAGTCCGCCTGGATATCCTGCGGGCGGAGACGCTGCAGATTGTCCGTCCGCACAAGCAACGGAAAGTCGGTAAAGCGGCGGCAGAAGTCGGGCTTGTACCAGCCCTCGTCCAGCATGATCTTCGTTACGCCCAGCAAGACACTCGTGTCCGATAGACCGGGCCGAACGGAAATCCAATAGTCCGACTTGGTGCCGGGACAGTTGTATTCCGGAGCGATGTCGACCAGTTTGGCGCCCCGCTCCATGCACTCACTTAGCCAGTGCGATTCGGGCATCTTGTTCTCGATCAGATTCTTACCGATCTGAATCACCAGCTTCGCGAAACGCATGTCGTTGAAGTCCATGTCGGATGTTTGCAATCCGTGGACGAACGGTTGACCGGGAGCTTGGTCGCCGCGCCATGTGTATTCATTCCAATCGCGCGCGCCGCGGGCCTCTTCCGCCGGAACGCCGCGAACGTGGTGATCGACCAGTCCCAGGAGATTCGCCAGGCGGTAGATGCCAAACTTGCCAACCATTCCGTGCAGCGGCAGGTTCGAGCCGATCTTAATCGTCCGCGTGCCGGCGGATTCCACCTTGTCGATCATCCGCGGTTCGTAGCCGTCTTTGGTGAGTCGGGCTTTACCTTCGTCGCCGCTATAGGTCGTAGAGACAGCCTGCAATCCGCCGGCGACCAACTTGAACGCTTCGTCCCACGACACGCGGACGTAACTGTCATTGCCGCGATCGTCGAACTTGTACTGCGTCCGCAGCTCCGGGTTGTCCGACAGTGACGGGAATCCGGCGTCCGCCCAGTCCTTCCAACCTTTGCGAATCACGGGCCCCTTGAGCCGATAGGGTCCGTAGATCCGACGCTGCATCGTGAAACCCTTCGGGCAGCCGCGCGGATTCCACGCCTTGGTCGCCTTGTTTCCGTACAAATCACCACAGCGGTCGTGATCGTAATTCTGCTCGCTGCGGATCATGACTCCGTTGCGGACAAACGCTTTCAAGCGACACATGTGCGTGTCGTTGGGAGCGCACACCCAAGTGAACGTGCTGTCGTAGCTGTATTGGTCCAGATAGATCTTCTCCCACTCTCGGTCCGGATACTTACCGAGCGGGTTCTCTACGCTCACCGGCTCAAACGCCCACGCTTGCGGGCCGGCCGCGAACAAACCACCAGCGGCGGCGCAGGTTTCCAGGAATCGCCTTCTTGTGATGTCCATCGCACGCTCCATGTCGAGGCTGCGGCGCCGTGCCGATCGCGGCGGCGCTGCAGGCCAGTCGCACAATTACTTTTCTATTTCGAGATCATTCCAAATCGTCACGAGCTTCTTGCCGTCTCGGTCGCGCTGTGAGCCGTCCCAGATCGCGAAGGCGATCGAAGCGCTGCTGCCCGGTTCGAGCGAAATTCCGTCGCCCGCGGAGCCGACCGACAGCGTTCTCGTCATCACGACAGACCAGCGGTCGCCTCTGTATTGGCCCTGAGCATCAACCAGTTGGCTCTGCGGGATCCGGAACGTCAACGATCCGGGACCGCCAACCGTCAGCGACGAAGCTCCCGATTCGTTGCCGATAGGCACGATCGGATTGCCGGTGGCGCGAGCCGGCAACGAAATGTCCGGCTGCTCCGATGTCCGCGCCCCGTCGCGATTCAACTCGGTACTCGACACGACCGTTTCACTAAACGGGTATCGGTCGACCACCGTGTTCGGGTAGGTCTCTTCGACGGCCCGCCGCGTTTGCCGGTCCGCGTCCCAGAACCAGATATCGACAGGCGACTTTGGGCCGCCCATGCCAATGAACGGTTCGGCGTCGCCCCGATACAACTCAACCGCGGCCGCGTCTTCAAAAGATTCGACACGGGTCGCGTGATTGTCTTCGGACTCGTCGCGCCATGATAGTCGGATGGCGATCGTCTTGCCGTCGTGGATCGCTTGAACCTGTAGATCCGGGTCGGAGTCATTGCGCCACCAGAGCGGAATCGACTGGACGCTTGTCGCGGCGACGTCCACCCACCCCTCGTCGCCGCCCGGGATCCGCTCGACGCGTTTCGCGACCAGCTCTCGGCGCTTCAACACGGCGGCGTTACGAGTCTTTTCGTCCGACATCGAGCGGATGAAGTGGACCATGTCGACCCGTTGTGCGGGCGTCGAGGTCGGCGCGCCCGGCATCGGCGTCCCCGGCATCCCATAGGCGATGCGGCGGTACAGAGAAGCCGGGTCATGTCCGCCCTTGAAGATGCCGCGGGTGTAGTCGCGCGGTTGTGTCGGATACCCCTCCGAGTCGATTTGTTTTTGAACTCCGTCGCCCTTGCCGTCCATTCCGTGACAGGAATGACAACTCTGCTTTACGTAAAGTTCCTTGCCGCGCGCGATCGCCTCGGCGTCCGCCTCAGTGAACTCGGGAACGGCGCTCGACTCACCCGGCGTCGTGAAGCGTGTGACGTAGTCATTGATCTCCGCCTGCACGTCCGGATCGGCGAGCTCTTCATCAGTCAGCTCGTCCTCTTCCTTGAGTACGTTGATATAGGTTTGGCGAGCTCCGTCGGCGCGGAGGCGTTGGACTTCCTTGACCAGCTCCCCGCGGTCTCGATCGCTGAGATGATCCCAAGGCGGCATCGACGACCCCGGCATGCCTCGGTTCAGCACGTCGCCGAGATCCTCCGCGGTCGGCACGTTGTTGGCGGTGCTCACCAGGCGAAAACGGCCAGCACGCAGATCGCGAGGTTTGGGAAACAGAAAGGTCGCGGCGACTCCGCTCCCATTCCCGTCGGTTCCGTGACAAGCAGCGCAATGCTGAGCGTAAAGTTCTTTGCCCGTAAGCTCAGCCACCTCGCCTCCGTTCCCCGACGTCTCTCCGCTGTTGCCTTGCCTGTTCGGCGGCACAGCGGGATCGGGATCTCCGTCACGCGTTGAAAGCCAGAAAAGGAAGACGACTACGCCGGCGATGGCAACGAGCAGAACAGCGCGTCCGTTCGCTCCGTTGCCTTGCGAGCTGGATTCGTTTTCCGTCATTTTTTGAATCCTCGCGGTGAACGACAGGGGTGCCACTGTGAAACGAAAGTGAGATTGGTTTGCTCCGTCGATCGCAAATGCCATACCCGGTCTGGAGCACTCATCGGGGCAAACTTCGTTTCCGTTGGAATTCTCGCGTTTCGAGTAAGTCCGGCCGCCCACCCCAGTACTGCGGGGTGTGCGATTACGCGCGAAAGGCGTGCCCAGAGGAGCGTCAATATAACGCGTCCTCGCCCCAAGAGCAACGACTGTCCCGGTTTAGCTGCGTGCGGTCAATTGTCGCACCGGGTCGACTTTGCGCGGACACTCGGTCGTGGGCGACTGTTCCCGTCACGAGGTTCACCCCTCCGTCGGGTAGGACGTCAGCGGCGATGCAAGCCGCCCCCCGCCAGTTCGCAGCTGCGCGTCGTTCGAATCTGTCGCGGTCGTTCGATCGTCTAAGTGGTGACCGGCTCAAGTTCTCATTCTTTTCTGGAGACCGCGGCGCAATGAAGAGTCCATCGCTTGTTTTCGGCTCGTTTCTACTGTCCTTTCTGTCCGGCGGACTACTCGTCGGCAGCGCGGCGGGTGGGCAGGCGGTGATCATGCCGGTCACCGAACTGGTCGGCAGGTCGGACTTCATCGCGGTCGTCAAGGTGACGAAAGTCGTCGTCGTCGACGTGCCCACTGGCGGTGGGCGCGTGTCGCGAGTCTACGTGGCGGAGGCGGAGGTCGAGCAGTCGATCAAACCGGCGTCGGCGGCGAAGGCGGAGAAGACAAGAATCGCCATTGTCGGTTCGACCATCCCGCGTAGCTCAGCCGTTTGGCAACCGATTGAAGAGAAACGCTATCTGGCTTTTCTCAACGCCGAGCAAGGGCACTTTCACTACGGCATCAAGTGGGCGTTTCGGGAAGTGAAAGAGGACGGCCGAGTCGCGTGGTACGACTACGCGCGCGGCGACACGCATCCGGTCAAGTTCGTGGAGCTGAAAATAGAAGACGCGATTGCCCGCGTCGAGAAAGCCGACAAAGCGAACCGCGCCGCCACCAGTCGTGCGAAACGGTAATGCGATCGAGGGCACGCCTACGGAAGATTCGTTTTGTCGGAAGTCGGCGCGCCCGATCTTCTACTCAGCCAGAAACGACTCCACGGCTTTACTGAACGCCGTTGGGTTGTCGTCGAAGACAAAATGACCGGCCCAGGGTGCTTCTTCACCGCGGGGAAGCGATACGAACTTTGCGCCGGGGATCCCACGTTCGTACGTGCGGCTGCCGGCGAGTGAGATTGTGTCGTCGACGCCGTGAACGATCAGAGTGGGGGCGGTGATGGCGGCGACGGCGGCCGTGTAGTCCGGAGCCTTGCCGCTGCTGAAGTACATCGCGAACACCGACCATCCGCCGCTCCGCGGACCGCTGCCGATGGAATCCGCATCGTATCCCATCGCGGGTAGCAGTTGCCGTCCAATGCGTTCGTGAAGAGAGACCAGGTCGGCGTCGGACTTGGAGAAGATGTTGCCGAAATCAAAATACTCTTCGACCAGCGCGTCGTACTCCGCCAACTTCTCCGCCGGGATCGACTTGCGCGCCTGCGAGAAAATATTGCGGTCGTCGTCAGGCGCGGTGAGCACGCCGGCCGGCGCGACGAGCAGCAGTTTGGCGACGCGGTCGGGGAACTCGGCCGCATAGAGAGCCGCAATGAAGCCGCCGTATGAATGGCCGACCAGAGTCAGTTGGTCTTCCCCAAGAATGCGGCGGATCCGCTCGATGTCGGCAATCTGCGCTCCCAGCCCCAAAGTTCGTTCGAGCTCGGTCATGTTCTCGTAAAAGTTTTCCGACTCAAACCGGTCGAAGGGGCGGCTTGATTGGCCGCAGCCGCGCTGGTGGTAGTAGTAGAACTTGTGTTCGTCCGTCAGGTCGTTCAGGCCAGTCCATGGACCCGCGTAAGGAATACCGGGTCCGCCGTGGACGACGAGCACCGGATGGCCGTCGCCGTAAGCGTCAAAATGCAACCGAATGTCACGCTCGACTTGCCAGGATGTGGCGTCCGGTTGCGGTGGTGGATCGAGCGGGCCGCGCAGGTTATCGCCCGCGCTGACCGCGCCGAATCGATAGAGCGGTTGGCCCATGATCCAGATGATGGTCAGCGCACTGACGAGAGCCAGCACGGCGAAGACGGCGAAACAACCGATCAGCGGTCGCTTGAACTTGCGGATCATGTGATCGCCTCGCAACGCGGCAATGGTCGGGACAATGTCGCCAACATACGGCCTCCCCTAACGGGAGAGTCAAGGGGCTTCGAAAAATAATGGAGCCGATGGGCACGGAAACTGTCGTCGCTGCTCGTTCCCGTGTACAGTTCACTGCGATCCCGCCGTACATCTGCCGACGGCAAAACCAACTTCCATTCAGTCCGCCGATCAACTTGCCGTCACTTGGGAGCTCCTACCGATGAGAGTCCTCACTGCCAAGATCCGCTGCTCTCGCCGAAGTGGATGGATTCTTGCCGCGACAGTTCAACTCCTGCTCGCCCTCGTCACGCCGGCCCGCGCCGACGACCAGGCCGCCGACGACAAGGACGCGGCGGGCAATCGTCATTTGACATCGTTGGGAGTCAGATACGAAACGCGATTGCTGCGCGAACCGCGCCCCAATCGAGTCCACATCTTGCGAGTCGGCCTTTCCCGTGGAAAGGTGAAGCCGGTCGTCGTGATCGGCGCGGACCCCGACGGTGACGGCCCTGCCGAGACATCCTTGACCAGTCCGCTGACGTTGGCGAAGCACCCCGGCGTGCTGGCCTTCGTCAACTCGAATCCGTGGGACAGTTTTCCGGACGAAAACGGCAATCGAAACAGGCGCTGGTTCGCCGGCCAACACGTCGATATTTCAGGCCTCGCCGCGACGGGCGGAGACCTGCGGAGCCCGCCACAGGCGAATGACACGTCAGTCTGGATCACGCGTAGCGGTAAAGTGAAGCTCGGGAAAGTGACCGACGCAGAAGACAAAGAGGCGGCCGTGCTCGAAGGGATGGCCGGTTTTCAGTTGATCGTCAAGGAAGGCAAGGTCGTGCCCGGTCCGGGTGGCGCGCTGCACCCGCGAACGTCGATCGGCGTCGACCGCGAAGGTTCGGTCATGTGGTTGGTCGTTGTCGATGGCCGCCAACGACGATTCAGTGAGGGAATGAACGTGCACGAGTTGGGGATGCTGATGCGCGATCTGGGATGTTGGCGGGCGACGAACATGGACGGCGGCGGTAGCAGCATCATGGGTATGCGCGGTCCCGACGGAAAACTCCGCTCGGTCAACAGCCCCTCCGACAAGTTTCTCGGCGTCACCAGGATTCGGCCCCTCCCCATGGTCCTGACAATCAGAAAACGCGAAGACGCCAAGTGACGTCCGCGCTCCGCTTCGACGACAATCACTTGCCTGGTTCTGAGTCTCCATCGTCCGCGCGTCCGGCAAAGAACTGTTCCCTCACCTCAGGTTTCAGCAGCAAGACGAGCGCCCACATTCCGAACGGGATCCCGAAGATGATCAATGGAGAACAGATGGGGACCACCGCCAGAATCGCGGCTGTCCACGCGGCGGTGTAGTTTCTTAGTCGAATCATCGCCAACGAACCGAACGCGATTGCGCACGGCGCGACGATCAGCACTGCGGCGAAGACAAGACTTCCCCACCCGCGGGCGGGCTCGACAACGAAGTCCACTTCGGCCAGCGTCGCGGCGAATGCGAACAACGACGCGACGCCGTAGGCTGTCGACAGCAGCAACAGCGCGACCCCGGGAATGAGCAACGGATTCCGCCGCCGCCCAAGTTCGTGGGTGGCGGTGAACGCGCCGTCCAATTCGAATCGCGCGGCGGAAAGATCAACGCGGTCTTCTTTCATGAGTTGCCGATCGCCCCGAGTGAGCGTGTGTGTCCGACGCAGGTTCGAGTCATACCATTTCGACGCCGGCATGAGCATCTCGACCGCGCCGCTCAGACCCACGGGCGGGACGGCCCACCGAATTGAGGAATTGAGGGGCAAGACGCCCCGTACAGCCCTTGGGCCGCTACCAGGTTGCGGACTTTGGCGAACGTGTAACGCCGCCACGTTAGGATTAACGCTATCGAACCTCCATCGATTCCCACCTTTTGCCCCCCTCCCGCAACCATAATGGCGCCTGAAATTGAATAGCACCGAGGCGTCGCCAAATCCCCAAAAAATGAAGTCTCTCGCACTCAAGGTGGGTCAATCTGCGGTGATTGCCTTGAGTTGCGTCGTTGTCGCTTACTTCGTTTTCGACTACGCATCGCGCGACAGTGAAGAGACGGCGGAGCCATCGCCGCCGCCCCCCCCGTTAACGGTTGAGTTCACAACGCTGCAACCCCGCAACCTGCGACAGAAGGTGGAAGTTGTCGGGACCATTTTTCCGATGCGAGACGTCATCGTCACGGCGTCGGCCGCCGGGCAAGTGTCATCCATGCCGGTCCACCTTGGCGACGCCGTAGCGGACCGCCAAACGATCGTCGAGTTGAGCGACCCGCGATTGCAACTGAGCCTCGCCGCTTCCAGAGCCGGTGCGGAGATCGCGCGAGTGCAACTTCGGATCAGTCAAGCGCGTCTCGAGTATCCCGAGAAGATTGTCGAGCACATTCGCCGGATCAGTTTGAAGGGTTATGCGAACGCAGCCAACGTCGATCAATCGGAGACCGCATTGGAAATCGCGCGGGCCGAAGTTGAGCTCGCCAAGTCGCGTCTGCAACAGTCTCTCACCGAAGTGCAGCGGGGTGATTTTGCGATCGCCAACACGCGAGCCGAGGCTCCGTTTGCCGGTTTGGTCGCGGAGAGAATCGCCGATCTCGGTGACTTGGTTGCGGTCGGCGATCCACTGGTCCGAGTGATCGATATTTCCACCGTGATCGCCACCGTCCATGTGGTCGAACGCGACTACGCGCAAGTCGAAATCGGTCAGAGTGCGGAGATTCGAGTTGATGCGTTGGCGGGAGAGATTTTTCCCGGACACGTGCTGCGCATCTCACCTGTGATCGACGTAAAGACCAGAACGGCGGTCGTCCTGCGGATCGACAATCCCCAACGCCGACTCAAGCCGGGCATGCATAGCCGCGTCTCCATTGTCGTGAACAACCGACCGAACGCTCAGGTGACGCCGGTTGCATCGCTGGTCGAAAGCGACGGCCAGCCGGCCGTGTTTGTGCTGACTGGCGAACCAACCATAGCCAAAAAACGCGTCGTTGAGGTCGGTCTGAGCGACGATGAATACGTTGAGATTTTGTCGGGACTGTCGAGCGACGATCGAATCATAACTCTCGGCAGCCAAGTCCTCGTAGACGGCCAGCCAGTTGAGACGGCGAGCGGTGACACGATTGGCAAGGTGCTGGCTCGGAACTGACGAGCAAACTCCGCTGCCGGCTGCGACAGTGGTTTGACGCTCCTCGAGATGAAAAAGGAGTTGGCCGGGCGCGACTTCGGCCGAATGCGGTTTCATGCTCTTAACTCGCCTCGCAGTTCGACGTCCAATCACGACGATGATGATTTGCTTGATCGTCGCCACGCTGGGCGTTCATGCGCTGACGAAGTTGCCGATCGACCTGATGCCCCACATCCAGAACAAATGGCTCCGCGTCGACGCCCATTATGAAGGAGCCGGGCCGTACGAGATTGAGACGTTGATTACCAAGCCGTTAGAGCAGGCGTTGAGCACGATTCAATTCGTCGAGGGCGTGACCAGCCGCAGCGCCGAAGGGAGCAGTCGAGTCCGGCTGGAGTTTCAATGGGGCGCCAACGTTGACAACGCGATCAACGACATTCGCCAAGCGCTCGACCGCGCTCATGACACGTTGCCCGAAGACATTGAGCAACCGACGATCAGTTACTGGGATCCGGCTGATGCGCCTGTCATCTATCTGAACGTAGCCAGCCAGCTGGACCTGATTACTCTAACTCGCGATGTCGATGAAGATGTCGTTCCGTTCTTGCAACGCGTTCCCGGTGTCGCCCGCATTCGAGCCGAAGGGACGATTCACCGGGAAATCCGCGTCGAATTGAGTCGGGATGAGCTACAGGCGCGCGACCTTGCAATCGAACAAGTCGTCGCCGCGCTGCGTCGTGAAAACTCTGTGCAGCGGTCGGGCACGGTCAAACAAGGACATCTGCGACTGCTGTTGCGAACCCACGGGAGTTTCCAATCACTGGAGGACATCGCCGACACGATAGTGGCCGGTTCGGGTGACGCGGTCGTGCGGGTAAAAGACCTGGGGCGTGTTGTCGAAGGGGTCCGAGACCAAACTTTGCTGCAGCGCACCGACGGCAAGCCGAGCATTTCCCTGCAAGTCCACAAGCAGCCTGGCCGCAATACAGTTCAAGTATGCGACGCGGTGGTCCAGGCGATCGCGGCCTACAACGCCCAAGCAACACGAGCTCAACTGGTAGTGCGGCAGAATTCGGGTGTGAGCATTCGGCAGGCGATTGTCGATGTCGGCCTGTCATTGGTGTTGGGCATGTTGCTGGCGGCGCTCGTGTTGATGTTGTTCTTGCGAAGCCCGCGGGCCACGTTTGTCGTCGTTTTGTCGATGCCGCTCTCAGTGCTCACCACGTTGATCCTCATTTACTTCTGCGGATTTTCACTCAACCTCGTTTCGTTTGGCGGTCTCGCGCTGGGCATTGGATTGTTGGTGGACAACTCGATCGTTGTGCTGGAGAGCATCTTCCGTCGCCGCGCCGAGGGAATCCCACCGCGCGAAGCGGCGATTGACGGCACGGGCGAGGTGTTTGCGGCCATTTCCGCGAGCACGATGACAACGCTCGTCGTTTTCGTTCCGGCGCTCTTCCTGGAAGGAGTCGCCGGTGTGTTATTACACCAGCTGGCGTTCGTCGTATCGGTGGCGGTAGCCAGTTCCTTGCTGGTGAGCGTGACTTTGACGCCCGTGCTGACGACGTTTTGGCGCGACGCGACTTCGGCGAGCGCGCGTCGCTCCATTGGATTCTGGGCCGGCTGCGAGCGCGGCTACGAGCGGTTCCTCGGCGGCGCGCTGCGAAGGCCGGCGGTTGTGACGTTCGTTCTGCTGTTGCTGTTGTCCTGCGCGGTGGGACTAACACCATTGATTGGCACGGAATTCGTACCCGAATCGGATGGGGGCGTCGTCCGAGTTGACTCAGAGATGGCTGCCGGTGTCCAGCTTCCATTGCTGGACCATCAGATGCGAAAGATCGAGTCGGCGTTGCAGGAGCAGGTGCCGGAAGCGGACTCGTTGTACGTTCGCGTGGGCGGTCCGCGGGACGCGAGCGCCTATTGGCACAAGAGCACGATGTTGTGCATTTTGGTTCCTCGTCGAGAACGCGCGCGAACGGCTCAGCAAATCCGTGAGCACCTCGAGGCCAACTTGCCTCGCCCGGCCGGCGTCAAGTTCCGAATTCGCGCGTACCAGGCCACTTCCGGTTTTGGTCGTTTGCGCGGGTTAGCGGCGACCCGCGTGCGGCTCGAACTGCGGGGCGGCGATGTCGAGTCGGCGCAGCTGCTGGCCGCTGATGTGGCCGCCATGTTGGAGGAAATCCCCGGACTGGTGGACGTGTCAGTCGTCAAAGACGCGCGGCGTGAAGTGTTGGCGGCGGGCATCGATCGTGGTCGAGCCAGCTCGCTGGGCGTCAGTGTGACGGATGTGGCCGGCTCGTTTGCCTCGAATGTACGCGGCGCCAAGGCGGCGGTGGTTCACGATCGCGGCGGTGAACTGGACGTGATCGTGAGGCTCGATGAGCGCGATCGAAGCCGGCGTTCAGACGTCGCCGAGTTGGGCGTCGCCGGGTCGCGAGGAGTTGTGATCCCCGTGAAGTCGATTGTCTCCTTCGGCAAGGAGGAGGACACGGCCGTGATCAATCGCCAGGATCAGCAACGCGTCACGACAATCAACGCCGAGCTGGAGGGCCGTGACTTGGGCAGCGCCGCCACCGAGATCGAACGGCGACTCAGCGACTTCCCGCTGCCCAGCGACTATTCAGTCGGCATCGCGGGCGAGTGGCGCGAGCAGCAGAAGAACTTTCGCGACTTGCGGATCGGCTTGGTGCTGGCGATTGCGCTGATGTATATGGTGATGGCGTCGCAATTCGAGTCGCTCGTACACCCTCTGCTCGTCCTCATCACATTGCCGCTCGGAGCCGTCGGCGTCATCGCCGCGATCCTGGTCACGGGAGACACTTTCAACATTCAGTCGTTCATCGGCGTCGTCATGCTGACGGGGATCGTGGTGAACAACGCCATCGTGCTCATCGACTCCGCCAATCGCTTGCGCCGCGAGGACCCGGCGGAGCCGATCGTCTCCATCGCGATCCAAGCTGCGACGCGTCGTTTTCGACCGATCCTGATGACGACAATCACCACCGTTCTCGCCATGACGCCAATCGCGATGGCGTGGGGTGAATCGGGAGAAATGCAGGCTCCGATGGCTTGTGTCGTGATCGGCGGGTTGGTGTCGGGAACGCTCATCACGCTCATCGCCATCCCGCTCGCCTACGCCGCCGCGCACTCGCAGAGCGCGGCGTAAGTTCACCCGTGCCTCCGCGCTTCTCGGCCGCGCGCGGTCAATTGCTCAACCAGTTTGTGGCGACCGAGGGCGCGATGCACGTCGACAAGTGCGGCGATTCGCACGGAGGATCGTTCGTCGACGTCGCGGCGCACGTGAGGCATTCGCGTCGCTCGGATCGTTCGCAAAGCGATCGTCGGACTGACATGGATGAGCACCTTGGTGATCGTGTCGATCTGGTGGAATTCGTGAAACAGCTCGCATTCTCGACAGGCGAACCCGCGAATGAGTCGAGGCAACGACGAAGGCTTGTACGGGGACAACAAGCCGAGCACGTCATCGATCAAGTCGGCTCGCTCAGCAGCGATAGCCAGACTCAGTCGCTCTTTGAACGACAGTGAATTGCGCGCTCCGAAATACTCGACAAACGGGGCTGCCAATTCCGTCCGCTGCGCGAACTCCTCGCTCCGCAGCAATGCGTCGAGCATCGGGAGCAAGTCGTCGCAACCGGTCGCCTGGCGAACTGCTTCGATTGCCTCATCGGGCGCGGTTGAACGCAACGCCTCCCGCACCGGACTTGAGTTGGAATGGAGATCGATGTCAGCCGGATACGCGATCGCCCCGTCGTCGTACCAGTCGCCCGCAACCAGTTTCGAGACGCGTCCCGAGTAGGCGAGTCGCGTCCCCATCGCGTCCGCTAGTCGGGCGGCGAAGGAGTCGATCGCCTTCGAGAAATCGTCGTTCGGGTTATGCGAATAGCGATGATAGGTCTGCAACTCACCGCGATCGTTCAGGGCGAACAGGCAGCGTCCGATCACACGGCCACTCGCCGTCTTACCGTAGGCAACTTGCTTGTTGACATCCACGGCGTTCGCGACCGTCGAGAAGAAGTTGAAGTCGTCGGGTGACAAACACGTGCCGAAGTGCCGGCCCATCAACAAGTAATCGATCGGCTCGCGAGTGAATGCGATTCGATAAAGTTCGCCGCCGGCGGTTTCACTCGTCGCGAAGAAATCGTCGGACAGCCAGCTTTTGAGGTCGACGTTCAGCTTCGCCATGCTGCGGCGGAAACCGGCGTTCGCCGGGTGCTCATCAAAAGGCAAAGACTGGGCGCCAAAATGGGCGACCAGCAACTGCACTCCCAAATCGCGGATGCGACCGTCGAGAGCCAACACGCTGTACAACAACTCGCCCGTCGGCGGCATCCAGAGTTCCGCCGGCAGCTCCGCCGCGTTGTACTTCTCCCCGACCGTCCAACGGACAACATCGTCGCACTGGCGCAGGTAGGTGGCAAGGAACTCTCGGGTTGTTCGTTGTTCCAACTTGACCGCCAAGTTGTGCAGGCGACGAGCCGATGCGGTGGCCGGTCCGGTCAATCGTTCCCGCAATCGGGACAAGCGCTTGGTGAGCGCATCGACCTGTGGCGAGTCGAGGGCGTCGTCGCTTAGCTTGGCCTCCAGCGATGTGGCTTCCCGCTCCAAGCGCAAGTTGTCGGGGAAATCCGTCTCCAGGATTTTCATCGCCGCTCGCTCGGCGCCAGGGCAACAGGCATTCAGGCGGCGAAGCGGGTCGCGCAATTCCGTCGGGTAACAGTCGATCCAAGCGGCGTCCTCACATTCGATCGAGACCGCAGGTGGAGTCTCGCCAACCTGTCGCAGCAAACGAATCGCCGTCGACAGACGCGTCAGTTGAGCGCGATCGCCCATCAGGACAAGCTGTGCGATCAGCCGCCGCAGGCCGCCATCAAAAGCTCCCACCGGGAGGCATTCAACCACTTCGCGGATCCGGTAATCCCGGGACAATGTCCGCAGGATGTTCGCTGTGTCGGAGCCGTCACTCAAGCTGACCGCCGCTTCAATGTTCCAGCGAAAGTAGTACTCGTCGTCGTCGTCCGCCGCCAATTCGGCGATCACCTCCACCGCGGCTGAAATGTCGAAAGTTGTCGCGGCAAACTCGATGATCGAACCGAGTAGCTCCTTGCCGATTCGAGGGCGCAGCTTCGTCGCTCGCTCGAGCAATTCCAGCGCGCGTTTGTATTGCGGGCGAGTCAACTCCTCGGCTTCCAATTCACTCAACCAATCGCCCGCCGGTCGGAATGCGCCCAGCCGGTTGACTCGCCATTGGCGCAACAACGCCGGTGGGACGCCGATTCGAGCAAACAGGCGTTGATGCTCGTTCAGCAGAAACTCCAAACGGCGCGGGCGATGTGGATGAGTCAAGTTGTGTTGTGGGTCGGCTATGCTGCTGAACAGGTTGAGGCGGACGCGCCAATCATCGGCGGGAATGTAACTCAGAAATCCCGCCCAAGCGCGGGCCGCTTTGCGATCTCGCGCGACGGTCGGCAAGAAGCTCACGGTCCGGCGGAAATCCTGCAAAAGCAATGAAACAGTTTCGCCCTCTTCGATGTCGGCCTGGGCGGCGAACCATTCTTCGCGGATGACCCGCGACATTCTCGGCTGATTGCCGATGCTGTTGAGCGCCCCGACAAATTGCCGCACGGTCGTGGCGACGCGCGTTCCCCATTCGGCGAGGTGGTCGACAGCCTCGCGGGAGATGAGTTGTTCGAGCAACGCGACCGTTTCGTTGCGGTCGTCGAGCCGCAGTTCGAGAATCTCCCACAACAGCAACTGC
>JASMLW010000648.1 GCA_030748485.1 Pirellulaceae bacterium | reverse complement strand
ATTCGGTCCACTGGTTCTTCTCCACGTCGGGCAGTTCCGACAGCAGATGGCGGGCGACCGATTCGGCGGCCGTCAGCTGCTCGTCGTAGAACCAACTCGACGAGAACTCCATGATCGACTCGTGCATGCGGTATTGCACTTGGAGAACGTGCGAAACTTGTTGGCCGGGCGCATTCATCAATCGCTCAAACAGACTGACGCCGAATCCTTGTTGCTGGGCGTCGCGGGAGATGACGGTGGGCGGCAGCTGGCAATGGTCTCCCGCCAACAGCAGTCGATCGCAACGCAGCAGCGGGATCCAACAAGCTGGCTCCGTCGACTGGCAGGCTTCATCGATCACGGCCCAATCGAAACGCCGCTGCCCAAGTATGTCGCTGTCCAACGACGTGAGCGTCGCGCAAATGACCTGCGCTTCATCGAGTATCGCGTGGACTACTTGTGATTCGAGTCGGCGGGCGTCGTTGAGCATTTGTCGCGCCTCAATGCGCATCTCTCGCTTGGCTCCTGGCGGCGGTTTGCTGCGCGTGTAACGGTCGGCTCGATCGAGCAGGGCGTGCGCATCGCGCGTCAACTTCTTGACGATCTGCATGTCCGGGTGCGACTGCACCATCAGGTCCAACGTGTTGTCGCGCAGTTGAGGCAGGACGCGGGCGGGGTGCCCGATCCGAATCGCTCGATCGCCGAGCGCCAACACGCGTTCGAACAGATTGTCGACAGCCAGGTTGCTCGGCGCGCACGCCAGCACAGTTTCGCCTCGCGCCGCGGCCGCGTTGATGAAGTGGGCGACCGTCGTCGTCTTGCCCGTGCCGGGCGGCCCGTGGATCATGGCGAAGTCGGAGGCCTGGAGAGCGGACACGATTGCTCGGCGCTGCGACTGATTGAGACTGTTGCCGGCGATTTGCGGCGCATCGCCGTCGACCGATTCCGGCGGCCTGGATCCAAGCAGCGCGCGCCGCAGTTCCGATAAACGGTCGCCGCTCGCCTGTTCAGCGCGTTCCAACGCCCGCCGCTGACGTCGATGTGAGATTTCGTCGGGCGAAATGTCAATCCGCAGCGGGCCAGCCGACTGTTCGTCTGACGGAGGTTGCGAAAACGCGACCTGAATCTCCCGCTGCGTCTTCCAACTGACTACTCCGCGGAACCCATCCCGTTGGTCATTCTGGGATGTCAACAGAATGGGTGCGCCGACGCCGAGCCTTGTCCAGGGCAGCAACTGTGGAGCGTCCTTGGACAGCGTAATCAGCAGTCTGCCGCCGAGGCCGCCGGACCGCTCGCGAATGTGCAGATTACCGATCGTGTTCCCCGATTGTTCGGCGGCGGCCAAATCACCGCTCGCCGCAGCCATCGCGCGGCGCATCTCCTCTTCGGCCTCCAAGGAGAGCAGACGGCACAACCGCTGAAAGTGGCTCTCGCCGTCGCCTTCGCTGAACGACGTCTCGCACCAACAGCGAATGTGTCGACCCGCCAGGTTGGCTCCATCCAATGCGGCCGCCAAACGGTGGCTCCACTTGTCCGGCACTTCGACCGCGGCTCGCCGCCCATCGACGCGGATCGCGCCGATCAGCCGCTTGTCGATGCCGCCCACCTGAATCAGTAGCCGCGAGACTGTCGAGCGGGAAATGTGGGACGGCAAAGCGTCCAAATAGAGGTTGGGCATTGAATTGCTCGCGGCAAACTCGCACAATCGACGGGCAGATAGTAGCCGAAGCGGACCATAAGAATCAACGGCCGTCTCGGTTGTCGCCGACTCGCTAGTCGCCAAACCACCCTTCGATGGACGTTATTCAGGTCACGACCGCTGTATCTTCTCAGGACGACGCTCGAAGAATTGCCGGCGCGATGGTCGAACGCGGATTGGCGGCTTGCGCCCAGGTAAGCGGCCCGGTCGACAGCGTCTACCGTTGGCAAGGACAAATCGAGGCCGCCGCCGAGTGGGTCTGCACTTTGAAAACAACGGCTCGAAACTACGATCAGGTCGAGCAACTGATCTT
The DNA here is from genome assembly GCA_030748485.1 of Pirellulaceae bacterium. Lineage (GTDB taxonomy): Bacteria > Planctomycetota > Planctomycetia > Pirellulales > Pirellulaceae > JASMLW01. Next base: position 533 of record JASMLW010000648.1, on the reverse strand, counting down.
GGAATTACATCCGTACGAAGTGCCGCAGGTCATCGCGACGCCCGTCATTGGCGGCAGTTCAACCTACCTGCAATGGCTCGCCGATAATCTCATCGATGCGGCGGATGAAGCCGATTCGACGACGAGCGATGATGCGGAAGCATGACGATTCTCCGTCTGGACCACATCTCCGTACACGGCATGCCGGCGGGCGTCGAACTCGATCAAATGGTCGAGATTGGAGGGCGGCGTCTACAGCCTCTCAAGGTCGCGCCGCAGTCGTCGCTCCCCCTGCCCGTCGCGTTCGACGAAGCCGGTGAGCGTCTGGCTGGTCTACCACGGTGCTTCTATGAGCCCGATGGATCGTTCGTATGGGTCGGCGACGGCTGGCAGCTGGACGGCGTCCTTTACGACCGGGGCGGTGAGCTGGACTACGTTGAGCTGAAGGGCGAGTGCTCCTCGTCAGCGCTCGACCATCTGCTCGATATGCTGGGTCGCGAAGAGCGCCGGCCGATGTTTCAGGTGATGCGATTCGGAGTCTTCTTGACCGAAAG
>JASMLW010000647.1 GCA_030748485.1 Pirellulaceae bacterium | reverse complement strand
TTGATTCGCGCGATCGGCGTGAGCGGACTATTCGCGATTCCGGCAGTGTTGATGCCACTGCCGTGGATGGCCGCAATCCACGAATGGCTCGGGTTGGGGGAGTTTCCCGAGGCGGCGATCGTCGGCTACCTGGCTCGATCGCTCTCCGCCTTCTACGCCATCATTTCGGCGCTGCTGCTGTACGTGTCGCGCGACATTCGCTACTACCGCGACTACTTGCGATTCTGGACGCTCACCGTGATTGTCACCGGCCCCGCCTTGTTGGGGATCGGGGTGGCGGCGGGGCTGCCGTGGTACTGGCTGGCCAGCGAAGGGCCGCCCACGTTGGCGGCCGGAGTGTGGCTCTGGTGGCTCGCCGGTCGAGTTGAACGAGTGAGCTCACCGACAACGTCAATTGACCATGTCAGTTGACAACAACGACGTAGGCCGATGCGACGATGCTCTCTAGACGGCTGACTCGGCGCCGGCGATTGACGGCAAGGCCAGTTGCGCCAGTACTCCCGAAAAAGGGGGAGTCGCTCGCCCACTCACGGGGGTGGAAACCGCGTACCGAGACACGTCTTCGACGCGACTTTGACGAAAGTCGTCGGCGCCTACAATCTCGCCGCTCCGAGCGGAACAACCTCGCGTCAGCGGTGTTGTATTCTCTCGTCGCACTCCTCCCCAGCGTCCCTGCGACGCTCCATCCTCAACTAATGAACCTATCTGATTCCTATACCGACGAACTGCATCAATTGCGTTCTGGTTCAGCCGGTCTAGTCGCTGTATTCAGCGCTCATCGGCGTCGTCTCCATCAACTGATCGACCTCCGCCTGGACACCCGTCTGCGCGGCCGTGTCGACACTGACGACTTGTTGCAGGAAGTCTTTCTTGTGATGTCTCGTCGCCTGGACGGGTACCTGACGAACGCCCGCGTACCTCCGTACGTTTGGTTCCGCAAGCTGGCGTTGCAGATTGTCGCCGATCACCACCGGCGTCATCTCGGCGCATCGCGACGAACGGCTACTTGCGAGGAGCCCGCCTTTGACTCGGCGTTGATGGGTTCGCTCACAACGCCAAGCGGGGCGGCCATCCGTACGGAAGAAGCCGCCCTGCTCGTCGAAGCACTTGCTTTTATACCGGAAGGAGATCGTGAGATTCTGTTCATGCGGCACTACGAGAACATGTCCAATCGGGAGGTCGCGTTTGAGTTGGGCGTGAACGAGTCAGCCGCCAGCAAACGCTATGTCCGGGCCTTGACCAAGCTCCGCAGTCAGCTACATCAACTCAATTCCTCCACTGAGTCCTAGTCGTTCACGGGGTGTCGCATCGGCGACAGCCGCTGACCGCGTGAAGGCTTCACACCTTCACGCGTCAGCGATCGTGTTGTCGCCATTACTCGATCGAAGCGAAGGTCGCTTCCTCCGGGTGACCGGAAACCGTGTTGTAGGCTTGCCAGACGTTGCCCCAGCGACCGGCCGCATCGCGCCAACCGCCGCCGCGGCCGCCCATCTCGACTCCTTCGTTGATGAACTTCACCGAGCCGTCAGCGACGACGAACAGCGCGCCCGTGGGATGCGAGCTCGACGCGCCCGGCCAGCCGGTGCTGTTGACGCCGTAGTGCGAAACGTAGGTCGGCTTATACGCATAGGGGCTGCGGTACTGTCCCCACCACGTGTTCACGACTTGGCCGTCCGGAAAATACAACGGTCCAATACCCCCCTTGCGAGTCGTGTTGCGAGCGATTGTGGGATGGACGCCAATCGACACCAGAGCACTGCGAAACACGCCGATACTCTGATAACGACGACATCCATTGCCGCTCGAAACGATCTCTCGCCAGCTCAAACCGCTGCGGCAATTGTAGGTCGAACGCGACCCGACTTCGCCAACCATCACGGTGTTGGAAGTGCCGTCCTTGATATCGCGAATGCGATGCGACTTGAGCAGCGTAAAGACGCCGGCATACCACTCGCCGTCCCGGTTCCACCAGTCCCAACCCTCGGCTCCGGCATATGTCGTCACGCCGACGCCGTGCGGAGCCTTCTGCGTGTACTCGTCCTCGCTGGGGCAGAAGAAGACGGGCAGGGATTGAGCCATCAGCGACACGCCGTTTTGATCCAGTTGCCCGAAGAACGGAAAGCGGAAATCGATCGAATTGTGGATCTGGTCGCCCTCGATGAACGGCAAGATCAACGCCAGCCAGCTGTAGTTGCGGCGGTCGATCTGCGCCGCGTTGGGCTGGAATCGATTCCAAATCGTCTCCGGCGGAAAACGCCCCATCGCCGTGTGGTACTGGTGTAACGCCAGACCGATCTGTTTCATGTTGTTGCCGCAACTCATTCGCCGAGCGGCTTCCCGCGCAGCTTGAATCGCCGGCAGCAGCAGCGCTACCAAGATCCCGATGATCGCAATGACCACCAAGAGTTCGACGAGCGTAAAGGCTCGCCTTCGCCTGACAAAGTTCACCATGACATCGTCCCGAAAAAGAGATGAAAAATATGAATGGCGCGTCTGCTCTCGATCGGCGACTCAGACGACCTCGTTAGGGGTAATTCCGTAGCGGCGCCATTCTCGGGACAAAAATGACGCCGTTTTTCGAAAAGGAAATTGGCGGCGAATTCGCGAAACTCTTCGCGAACGGTAGCTTTGACTGCTCGCTCGGGAAGAGACCGCCGCTTTACGCGACACCACGACTCATTGCGCGGACAGAGGCAATGCGACGGGCGACTCGAGCCTTGGCAGCCGGCTCTCGATCTTGTCGAGCGACGCATTGAAACGGGCGAACTCGTCAGGCGCCTGCCGCTGGACGAGGTTGAAGAACGCCACGTGCCGGCAGAAGTCCGTCACGACCGCGGCGACCGCCGGATTGACATCGCGAACCGTGCCGCGGTTGCTCTTCACGAACCGATTCAACGGCCCAATCGGCTCAAATTGACGTCGGGCGTTTCGACGGGCGAACTGATAAGTCGGCTCGCCTGTCAGCCGCAGCACCTGAGAAGTCAATTGAATGGTCTGCTTGGCGTGGAGATCGTTCAACATGGCGAAGTCGCCCGGCTCGGCTTCCAGCGCGATCATCTCGGCAACCGCACCTGCTGCTCGGCGACTGCGGGTGCGATCGAAGGAGAGTGTAAAGCAACAATTCTGTTCCAACCCGACAACACCGTCGGTGATGGTTCGCACGCGGACGGGATCGGCCAGCATGCCGTCGGCGGCGAACAGGAAGAAGCCGACGAGTTGATTGTGGATTGCCGGATGATAGCGGGCCCACATCAGCCTGCCGCCGCGATTGGCGCTTTGGGAATTCCAGCGCCGCGCGAACTGCTTCTCGCCAGGCGTCTCGGGGTCGTCGACCATCGTGATCGCTCCGGTCGCTCGATGAGCGGCGAACTTCGCGGCCACGACCCACACCCAGGCTGGCGATGGCGAGGAGTACTTTTCCTGGTCGGCGAGCAGAATCAATCGCGCCGCGCGTTCGCTGTCTCGCTCAACGTTCAACCGCCACTTCGCCGCGTTCACCCCGCGAGGAGCGCTCGCCACGCCCTGAAATAGCACGCCCGACGCATTCGCGAAGGCTCGCGAAACCTCTTCTTCTCCGCGGGCTCGAAAGGAGAAAGTGCTCCGCACGTCACCCGAAACGTCGTCGGCGAAGACGAGCGGAACGTTGCTGCGGGCCGCATCGTAGCGGATCTGCTGAGCGACGGCGTGGGGGGCGGCCGAGACGGCGACGGTAAACAGGACCATGATGCGAAGCGACATGAAACAGCCCTTGGAACATGAGTTGAGCCCACCTTGCCAAAGCTCTTCGGCAATTCTACCTAGTGGGCCGCCATCTGTCGCGAAGCAACAATTCAGCGGGCGTCAGTCGCCAAGTGGTAAAGACAATCGCCCCGTTCGACGCCGCCCGGCATGCGTTTACAGATCACTGTTCCGGCGCGTGCGAACTTAGCGACCACCGGTTCGCGCCAGGGAGTCTGGGGGGAGTGGACGGCGGCCGCCGGTTGCCCGGCTGCGACTTCATCGCCAAGCTCGACGTACGGCTCCCACATTCCGTAGTCCGGACTGTAAACGAAGTAGGAGCTGTCGCGGACTTCCATGATTCGCGTCGGCTCAGCGGGCGGCGCTGCATCGATGTCGGGCGCGCTGCCGATGCTGTTGAGCACGCGGCGGATTCCCAACTCGGCCACTCGCAACGACTCCACGGACGACGATCCGGCTCCCCCTAGTTCCGTGCCCAGCGCGGCGACGCGCGTGCGTTCAGCCGCCGCGATCAGCGTCCGGCTCTCGGCGTCGGGTACTGCGATGTATCCAAGCTTCGCGCCGAAAGCGCGGAGCATGTCGAGCTGTCTGTCGAAGAGTTCTTGATCTTCGACTCGCCTCATCAACGCGCTGGGAATGTACATCAACGAGCTGCCGCCCGAATGCAGGTCGATCGAGTAGTCGGACATCGGCAACAGGTCGTGCTCAACGTAATGAGCGATCGCCGCCGTCGGCGCTCCGTCCGGCCCTCCGGGAAAGGACCGATTCAAGTTTCCCCCGTCAATTGGAGATGTACGCGTTCCGGCGAGCGCAGCGGGGTAGTTCAACGATGGAATGATGATGATTCGACCGCGGACGTCCGCCGGCGTCAGTTGCCGCGCCAGCTTCATCAAGCTGAGTTGCCCCTCGTACTCATCGCCGTGATTCCCGCCTGTCATCAAGACGCGGGGCCCTTCACCGTTCTTGATTGAGATGACAGGGATCGGTATCCAACCGTACGCCGATCGGTGAACTGAGTGCGGTAGCTGTAGAAAACCACACTGCTTGCCGTCTTGATCGAAATCGACATCCGTACTGATGCGAGTCGCGTTCGTCATGGTCACAGCAGCCGTTGATAAGGAATCGGGTTAGAAGAACAAGCGGTCCGCGTGTGTCGGCGACTTCAAGTCAACGCCTCAACAAGCTCGTCCCGGTATGCGAACAGCGCCGGAGTTCCGCCCGTGTGGACAAAGACAACATTTTCTTCGCTGGAAAACCGCCCGCCGCGAACGTGATCGATCAGCGCCGCCATGCCCTTGCCGCTGTACGAGGGGTCGAGCAGGATACCCTCCGTACGGGCGAGCAAACTGATCGCCTCCAGGCATTCCGCCGACGGTATTCCATATCCAGCGCCGACAAATTCTTCCGAGACGTCGATATCTTCCGGCGTCAGGCGCGTCGCGACTCCCAGACGCTCGGCGCCGGCGTTGGCGATCGACGTCATATCCTCCCGCGTGTTCCAGGGCCACACGATTGGCGTGAAGTGCCGAACGGGAAAGGGATGTCCCAGTGCTGCGAGCCCCAAGGTAAGTCCCGCTCCCGTCGAACCGGCCGAGCAAATGTAGGCGGCCGCGGGAGAGAAGTCGGCAGCCGCCGTTTGTTCGACGAGCTCGGTCGCACAGAGGACATAGCTCAGCGCGGCGAGCGGTTTGACCGCAGCTTTCTTGTTTTGATAGACGCACTTGCCGGCCGCACGCAACCGATCGGCCGCTTCAGCGATCTTCTGCTGCACGCCGAGCCCGACATCCACATCGACGATCTCGACCGTCGCGCCAACGAGGTGGTCGAGCAACAAGTTGCCCTGAACCTCGTCCGACTCAACGGGTGGATCGCCGCGGGCCAGCACCAGGTGGCAGGCCAACCCGGCCTTCGCACAGGCGGCCGCCGTCTGCCGGCAATTGTTGCTCTGCACACCGGCTCCCCACACGACCGTATCGGCGCCCTGCTGCAACGCGTCGGCCACGATGAACTCGTTGTGGCGAGTCTTGTTGCCGCCCATCGCCAGGCCCGTGCAATCGTCGCGCTTGATCCAAACGCGCGGCCCGCCCAGCGCTTCGCTAAATCGCGGCAAAAACTCCAACGGAGTCGGCAGGTGCGCCAACCGAAAACGAGGCAGTCGGTCGACGTACTCAATCAGCTCCGCCGTCGAGTAGGTCATTTGTGCTGCTGGAGCCCGAGAATGTTGAATGGGATGCGGGGAAGACCAACTGAGCCGTCAACTCGACTACTTCAGATTCTTGATGCGGACATCTTTGAACTCGACCCACATCGGACTGCCCGCGTGCAACTGCAGAGCGAGGATGCCATCGAGGAAGGCGGACTTCGGATCGTTGTCGGTGAAGTCGAGAATCAACTTGCCGTTCATGTAGTGTTGAATGTGATTACCTTTGGCGATGATCACGACATCGTTCCAGTCACCCAGGTTAAACAGTTTTTCAAAGCCTTCCTGGTCGATCAGTTTTTCGACGACGGTTTTCTTTTTCTCCGCGTCGTAGGTCGCCTTTTCGCCAACCAGACAGACACGGCCCCGGCGACCGCCCTCGTCGTAGATGAAACCGGCGACGCTCGGCAACTTGTTCTGATTGCGAATCTCGTGTTGGTATCCGCGCACCACCCATTTGTTGCGAACTCGTCCCGAGGTGATGTGCTTCGAGCGGTACTGGATTCCCGAGTTGTTCGTGGCGTTGCAGCGGAAAGAGAGCCGCAGGTCGAAGTCCTTGGTTTTCGTCGACTTGCAGATCAAGAACGTGTTGCCGTTGGCCTTGACGTCGGCCGTCGTTTCGCCGCGAATCGCGCCGTCTTTCACGGACCACAGTCGCGGATCTCCGTCCCATCCGGTGAGGTCTTTGCCATTGAATAGGTTATTCATCCCCTCCGGTTCAGCCGGCGGAGAATTGGGTTCGGCGGCGCACAGAGGTGCGGCCAAGGCGGCGATTGCGAGGAGTGTGAAGCTGCGGACCATCAACGTGTCTCCAAGTTGCAGAGGGCGATGTCAAACGACGACTATGATAGTCGATCCGATCGGCCCATGCGCGCCGTTGGATGTCTCTTTGACGAACGGGAAATGGCGGCGCTGCGGCCCTCCACGTCGCGAGCAATTCGTGGTGTCAACTACCACAAACTCTTGACCACTTGGCTCAGCCAGATCTAGGAAGGGGAGGCTAGAACTTGACGTTGGCGACGCCTTTGAGGTCCAGCCGGTCGCGAACCTCGGCCGGCGTCGCGATTTCCAGCGACAGTTCTTCGAGCAGGCGGCGGATCTTGTCAACTTGCTGAGCGTTCGATTCGGCCATCACGCCTTTGGAGAGGTAGAGGTTGTCCTCCAAACCCACGCGAACATTGCCGCCCATGATCGCGCCCGTTGTAACAAAGTTCGTTTGGTGGCGGCCGGCGGCGAGAATCGACCACTGGTAATCGTCGCCAAACAAGCGGTCGGCAATCCGCCGCATGTGGGCCAGATTCTCGATGTCCGCGCCGATCCCGCCGAGGATTCCAAAAATCGTCTGGACGAAGAACGGCGGCTGGGCGAGTCCTCGGTCGACGAAGTGAGCCAGGTTGTAGAGGTGGCCGACGTCGTAACACTCAAACTCGAACCTCGTCCCGCAACCGTCGCCCAACCGCTGCAGTATCGCCTCGATATCGGAAAACGTATTCCTGAAGATGCCGCCGCGCGTGTTCTCCAGATACTGCGGCTCCCAATCGTGCCGCCACTCCAGCTTCTTGTCGAGGATCGGGTAGAGACCGAAGTTCATCGATCCCATGTTCAGCGAACACATTTCCGGCTGCAGAGCGAGCGGGCCGGCCAAGCGGTCGTCAATCGTCATATTGTGCCCGCCGCCGGTGGTGACGTTGATGACGGCGTCGGTCTGCTCCTTGATGACCGGGAGGAACTGACGAAAGACGTCCGGGTCGGGTGTCGGCCGCCCGTCGCTGGGGTCGCGGGCGTGCAAGTGCAGGATCGCCGCGCCGCTCTCGGCCGCCCCCACCGCGCTGGCGGCGATCTCCGCCGGCGACAGCGGCAAATGGGGAGACATGCTCGGCGTGTGGATGGCGCCGGTCACCGCACACGTGATGATGACTTTGCGATTACTCAACGAACTCTCCTTCACGGCGTCCGGGATGCCCGCCACAACTCTGCAACAAGCCGTCAAAGCGGCGGCGGTGAATGGGCGAATACAATCGCCGCCCGTTGTCTGCTAGAGTGTTGTCGACCCGCGCCCGATTTGCAATCGAAGGACGCTAACTACAACGCCTCCGCCTCGGATCACACATGAAAAATACAGCTGTCCTCGGGCTCGGCACGATGGGACACGGCATCGCTCAAGTGATGGCGCTGGCCGAATGTCGCGTGCGAGCTTTCGACGCGTCCCCCGCTGCTCGCGACAGCCTCAACCAACGGCTCAACAACAACCTGCACGAGTTGGCTGGCGTCGGGTTGGTCGACGAGGCGGATATCTCACCCACGATCGAACGCATTACGGTCTGTGATTCGGAAGCGGACGCACTACGGGGAGCCGAGTTTGTTACGGAGGCGATCGTCGAAGATCTGACGACGAAGCAGGAGCTGTTCGCCCGCATTGAGGCGCTGGTCGATCCCACAACCATCTTGGCGAGCAACACGTCGAGTTATCCGATCACCGACATCGCCCGCGACATGCAGCATCCCGGTCGCGCGATTGTGACGCACTGGTTCAATCCGCCGCACGTGATTCCCGTCGTCGAGGTTGTGCCGGGTGAACATACGACGGCGGCGACAACTGCAGACGCCTACGATTTTCTCGACCGGATCGGCAAGACGCCCGTGCGTTTGAATCAGGAGATCCCCGGCTTCCTCGTCAATCGCGTGCAAGTCGCCATCTTTCGCGAAGTCCTGGATCTGCTGGGCCGCGGCGTGGCCAGCGCCGCCGAGATCGATCGAGCTATCCAGGGAAGCATGGGGCTGAGACTGGCGGCGCTGGGACCGCTAGCGATCGTCGACTACGCCGGTCTCGACGTGACGGCCCGCGTTTACCAGAACCTGGTCCCCCATCTTCGCGCGGATAAAGAGGTGCCGGCGGCTCTGGCCGACATCGTTGCGGCGGGCGATTATGGAGCCAAGACCGGTCAGGGGATCTTTCCCTACCCGGCGGAGACGCTGGCCGATGAGATCGCCGCCCGCGACCGCCGCTATGCGCAGCTGGTTAAACTGATCCACCATTGCGAAGACGCGGGACAGCGCGGCGCGCCTCCAACGCCCTCGTCCAACAACACAGCAAAGTCCAATGACACAGCAAAGTCCAATGACGCAGCAAACGAAAGAACCGATTGAGGAACGAACGATGACAAAGCATCTGCACTACACCGCCGGATTGTTGGTCGCTGTGTTGCTCGCACAGGCGATTCCATGTCGCGCCGCGGACGTCAAGATCCAAGCGGATATCGTCTACGGCCACAAGGACGGATTGGCGCTGACGATGGACGCCTTTCGACCGGCCAAACCGAACGGGGCGACCATCCTGTTCATGGTCAGCGGCGGTTGGTATTCACGCTGGGCTCCGCCGGCCAGCACGCAGAACATCTTCAACGGATACTTGGACAAGGGGTACACGGTCTTCGCGGTGCGACACGGCAGCAGTCCGCGGTACTCGATTCCCGAGGCGGTGGGAGATGTTCGGCAAGCGGTCCGGTTCGTCCGCCAGAACTCCAAAAGACTGAAGGTCGACGCCGACCGGTTGGGCGTGTTGGGGATGAGCGCCGGCGGTCACCTCTCATTGATGCTCAGCACGACGGGCGACGACGGCAAATCCGGCGGTCCGCCGCTCGAACGAGTTTCCAGTCGAGTCGCGGCGGTCGTCGCGCTGGTCCCGCCGACCGACCTGCGGGTCGCCGTTTGGGACGCCCCCGAATCGTTGCCGGCTTACCGCGGTTATCCGGCGCTGAACCTGCCGCTCAAAGAGGCCGGCGAGAATTCGCCGCTGGCGCACGTCTCCAAAGACGACGCGCCGGCGCTGGTGATCATGGGCGGCAAAGACAAGCTCGTGCCGGCGAAGCACGGCGAGTGGATCGCCAAAGCATTCAAGGAAAAAGAAGTCGACCACAAGCTGCTCATTCTCGACGCCGGCCACGGCTTGGAAGGCGCGGAAAACCGAGCCACCGTCCTCAAAGAGGCGACCGCCTGGTTCGATCGCCACCTGGCCAAACGCGATTAGGGTGGCGAGGTGCGAGGCATCGAAACGCGACGGATTTTCAACCGCCCGGTATCCGAGGCGACCTAGTGGAAGACCCGTCGAGCTGCGATCCCTCGCTCGCGCGGCTCGCGCGTCGGGCTGGTGTAATTCTCGCAACACGAGCCCGCTTGCGCGTGGAGCGATAGTCAATCACGATTTCTTCATTCGGCCTAACGCGCGTAGAATGTGCGCTTGATTTGTTCGCGCTTTTCATTTCCCACACTCCACATACTCGGTTGCCGGATGACCACGGCGCCGGTGGACAACACTTGACGAGTCCTCCGCATGCGATTCATCCTGCCCTTCGCGTTGATGTTGTTCCATTGCGCTTCGCTGCGAGCTGAGCTGGAAACGAAGCCTCAAGAGGCCACCGAGCTCACCGTGCTGCCCGAGTTTCGCGCCGAGTTGTTGCTGACAGCGCCGCGCGAGTACGCGTCGTGGGTCAGCCTGACGTTTGATCGGCTGGGCCGGATCATTGTTTCCGATCAAGGCAACCGGATGCACCGCATCAAGCCGGCGCGGATCGGCTTTGAAGGAAGTCTCACGTCGGTTGAAAAACTGGATTTGGGCGTCGGCTCGGCGCAAGGCTTGCTCCACACAGCCGGCTATCTATTCGTCGTCTCGAGCGGTCCCACCCCGCCGGCCGGCGTCTACCGCCTCAAGGATCTCGATCGACGAGGCAATTACGGGAAACCGGAGCTGATCCTGCCGCTGGGGCGCGGCGGCGAGCACGGACCGCACGGCGTGGTGAGCGACGGCGAATGGCTCTACCTGATTGCCGGCAACGGGACGCCGCCGCCCGACGGCCTCACGCGAGACCACGTCGTGCACATCACGCCGACTGAGCGAGCCCCGATTCCCAAACGGCAAGGCTGGGTCGCCCGCGTCTCGCTCGACGGCAAGCGCCGCGAGTTGTACTGCCAAGGGCTCCGCAACTCTTACGATCTGGCCTTCAATCATTGGGGCGATCTGTTTACGTACGACTCCGACAACGAAGGCTTCCACGGGCTGCCTTGGTACCGGCCAACCAACGTCTATCATCTCGTGCCGGGCGCCGACTATGGTTGGCGGCAGAGCCCGGCGAATCTGCCGTCGTATTATCCGGACAACTTGCCGCCGGTCCGCGAGATTGGGCCCGGCTCGCCGACAGGAATCGTCTTCGGCGCGCGAGCCGATTTTCCACTCAAGTACAAGAAGGCGCTCTACGCCTGCGACTGGAGCTACGGCCGCATCTACGCGATTCACATGACGCTCCACGACGGCGCGTATCGAGCGACTCAGGAGTTCTTCGTCTCAGGTCAACCGTTAGCGGTGGCCGATATCGACGTCGGGCCGGACGGCGCGCTCTACTTCGTCACCGGCGGGCGCGGAACTCAGTCGTCTCTCTACCGCGTCCGCTTGCGAGTTCCTCTTTCCAAAGAAGATCTGTCGGCCGCCACCGCGACGATGCTCGTCTCGGAGCTTCACAGTCAGACGCGCCGGCTCAGCGGGCAGCGGATGGCGCTTGCCGCCGTTGACTTCAGTTCCGGGAGGCCGGCGGCCAGCGACCCAACCTGGCGGGCGTTGGATCGGCCGGAGCGCTCGATTCGCTACGCGGCCCGCAGCGGCCTGGAACGGCAACCATTGGATTCGTGGCGCGAGCGGGCGTACGTTGAGAAGAGGACGTGGGCGAAGCTGGAGTCGCACTTGGCGCTGGCGCGGCACATCGCCGGCGCCGAACAGGCTCAACTTCTCGACTCGCTCGACTCGCTCCAATGGAGCGACCTGACTCTCGACCAGCAACAAGCTCTGCTGCGCATCTACGGCGCGCTCATCGAACGGCACGGGACTCCGCCGCCCAAGTGGGCGATAAGACTGGCTGACAAATTGAGCGGCTGTTATCCCAACAGCGACGACCACCTGAATCGAGAGCTGGCGACATTGCTCTATTCACTGCACGCCAGGCGTGAGATACCCAAACTGCATCTGCGAACGATCGACATCCTGGCCAGATGCTCGACACTCATGCAGCAGATTCATTACATCCGGTTGATCGCCGTTGCCGGCGTGGATCAACTGACCGAGCATGAACAGCAGCGAATGCGAGATTCACTCGACCTCTATGAACTGCGGGCGATCGCCACGCGCCGCTACGCCACGCAGAGTCAAGAGTTTCAGGCGCTGATGCGCGACCTGCGGATACCGTTGCCCGAGTCGACCGACGCCGCGGAGCGTCCGGTCGTCCGAACTTGGGCGACCGCCGACCTGCAATCGTTGCTCGAACCGACGGCGCTCGATGGGGCCGACCTGGACAACGGCAAGAAGGTCTTCCGCGCGGCCCGCTGTGCGAATTGCCATCGCCTCGGTTCGACGGGTGGAGTTCTGGGACCGCAACTCAATGGGCTCAGCGGCAGGTACACGAGGCAGGTTGTCCTGGAGAGCATCGTCGAGCCGGACAAGGTCGTCTCCGATCAATTCCGGCAGACGTCGTTCCGATTGACCAACGGCAAGACGGTCACCGGTCAGATCGTCAACCTGAACCGGGGAGCCTACAGCGTCCAGGTCGATCCGTTTCGACCATTCGGACGAACCGACATCAAGGAAACCGACATCGAAGAGATCGCGCCGGCCAAGACATCGCTGATGCCGAGCGGACTCTTGAATACGTTCTCGCACAGCGAGATCCGCGATCTGGTGGCGTTCCTGCTGGCGACGACCTCCCGCATTGAATAGTAGGTCCTCCCTGCCGGGGAGGACATCGCGACGAAGTCGCGACAATGGACGTTCCATTCGCCACCCAGCGGCGATTGAATCCAAGTAGGTCCTGCCTGCCGGGGAGGACTTCGCGACGAAGTCGCGACAATGGACGTTCCATTCGCTACATCTCAGCGATTCGGAAGCGGTGCTGACGTCGAATCCGGCTCTCGACGGCCTGAGAAGGCGCCTGAGAAGGCCATCGGACTTCACCCTCTCGGCTCATCCTCCGGTGATGCAGTAGAGATGTTCCTCGCCGCGAATGAACAGTCGGTTGGCGACGGGTACGGGGGACGCGATGACCGGTTCGCCCATTTCGTTTTCCGAGAGCAGTTTGAATTTCTTTTCAATGTCGGCGACAAAGACGACTCCGTCTTCGCGCGGCGCGTAGAGTTTTCCGCCTGCAATCGTGGGTGACGCGTAGTACTTGGCGCGGTTTTTGGGAAAGGCGTTCGCCCAAATCGTGTTGCCTGTGGCCGGGTCGAGACAGACTACTTCGCCGCGGTCGCGAACGAGATAAACGCGGCCTTTATACTCGATCGGAGTAGGAACGAATGTTCCGACATCCGTGCGTTTCCAGGCATGATTCGTAGCGGTGACTTCGCCCGCGCCGGTTAGCTTCACGCCGTGCAGCCGCGGAATGCCCCGGTCGTTTCTGCCGAAGGCGATCACCGCCATGTCGCCCGCGATGACGGGTGTTGAGATAGCCGGCCAAAGCTTGTTCTTGTCTGGATTAAAATCCCCACATGTCCAAATGGCTTTGCCGTCCGTGGTGTTGTGAATCGTCAGGTGTTCCGCGCCCCACACCAGTAACGACTCCTTGCCCTGGTGCTGAATGACGAGTGGAGTGGTGTATCCGTGGTCGCCTTCGACCGGTGTTGTAAAATTCCGCGTTTGCTTCCACTGCATCTCGCCGGTCCGCTTGTCAAACGCGGCCAGCCACGACTCGCCGTGGTGCATCCGCGCCATCAGGACGCTATTCTTTGTCAGGATCGGCGACGTGCCGTGGTCCCAAAACAGCGTGTCTTTGCCGAAACGTTTCACTAGATTTGTTTGCCAGCGTATCGAGCCATCCAGATTCACCGCCGCCAGCGTCCCGCTCTTGAAGTAGACGAAGACGCCGTCGCCGTCGGTCACCGGCGAAGCGTTGCTGCCCGAGCCGTTGCGATGCTTGCCGGGATTCTCGTCTCCGAATCTCGCGTCCCACAATGGCTCGCCATCCCAATCGAAGGCAAGCAATGAATCCTTGCCCTCAATCGGAGCGGTCAGAAATATCTGCTTCTCCCACACGATGGGTGTCGAGCATCCTTTGCCGGGAAGCGGAGATTTCCAAAGCACATTGTTTTCACCCGTCAAACGCGACGGGTAATCTCCCCCTTCGCGACTGCCGTTGTCGAGCGGTCCTCGCCAACGCGGCCAATTTGATTCGGCGAGAGCAACCGCGCTGCTCAACGCCAGAATGCTCAAGACGACGAAGGAATGAATGACATGCTTCTGCATCGGGAGAGCTCCGTGGATTGTCTGCCAGTTGATTGTCTGTGGCATGAGCGCCAACAAGAGCCTACAGGATATCCCAACGGAAGTTGTCGGCCAACGCTCGGCGCGTAGTGGGATTCGCCAGAATCCCCCGTCACGTAGTGGGACTCGCCAGAGTTCCCCGTCACGTAGATTGGACTCGCCAGAGTTCCCCGTCACGTAGTGGGACTCGCCAATCCCGTTCGCGCATGAATCGGACTTCTGGCGGCGAAGTCGAAATTCAAAGCCTGGCAAAGTCTAGCTTTCCGGTTGCGCCACTGGCTAGCGAATGGAACGTCCTTTGTCGCGACTTCGTCGCGAAGTCCTCCCCAGCAGGGAGGACCTACTTAGATACAATCGCCACTGGCTAGCGAATGGAACGTCCTTTGTCGCGACTTCGTCGCGAAGTCCTCCCCGGCAGGGAGGACCTACTAGACTCAATCGCCGCGGGGTAGTAGATGGAACGTCCATTGTCGCGACTCCGTCGCGAAGTCCTCCCCGGCAGGGAGGACCTACTAAACTCAATCGCTGCGGGGTAGCGAATGGAACGTCCTTTGTCGCGACTCCGTCGCAAAGTCCTCCCCCGCAGGGAGGACCTACTAGACTCAATCGCTGCGGGGTAGCGAATGGAACGTCCATTGTCGCGACTTCGTCGCGAAGTCCCGCCCGGCAGGCGGGACCTACTAGATTCAATCGCCGCGGGGTAGTAAATGGAACGTCCATTGTCGCGACTTCGTCGCGAAGTCCTCCCCGGCAGGGAGGACCTACTTAGACCTACTTGGTTAGAGGCTGCGCAGATAGGCCGACAGCGCGGCGGCGTCCGCCGGCTCGAGCGGCTGGTCGAGTTGGTGCTGGAATTCGCCGATCACGTCTTCCAAACTGGCTGCTCGCCCATCGTGAAATAGTCGCCCGCGCAGCCGGACGCCGCGCAGAGAAGGCGGGTTAAACCGAGTTCGCTGGCGCTCGTCGCTAAGACCGACCTCGTAGGTTTGCGGTGAGGTCAAGGCCGGTCCCGCATGACAATCGACGCACCCTTGGGCGCGAAACACCTCGGCTCCCCGCGCGACGAGTTGAGGTGAATTGGACGGCGCGGTGGGCGTCTCCAACTCGCCGAGAAACGCGAGCATATCGGCAACCTGGCGATCCGTGAGGCGTGCGCCGTGCATGGTCGTCGTGATCGACTTCTGGATTTGCTCGCCGAGCGTCTCGCTCGACGCCGTCCAACCAAATGGAGCCGAGTTCGCAACGGCCAGCAACGATGGAACTCGTTTCGGCGCGCCGTAGTCGCCGTCGCTGAGCGTGTCGACGAGCAAGTCGGAGCTATGCCCATCAGCGTGACAACTGTGGCAGCTGATCCAGCCATCGTGCGACAGTCGCGCATCAAAAAACAACCGTCGTCCGCGCTCGATGGCGGTGAGCGGAGGAGCCGGGCCCAACTTGACCGTGTTCGCGACTTTTCCCTTGGGCAGATCGATGATCGACACCGTATCGTCGAAACGGTTGGCGACGTAGAGCCGTTCGCCGGAGATCATCATCGCCTCTGGACGCGCGCCCACCGGAATTCGCTTCGCGTAGCCCCGAAACCGAACGGCGACCTCGCCCACGCCGCCAAAGGCGACCGCCGATACCCCTTTCCCCGCCGTCACCACACCCGCGGGATCGCCCGTCGCGCCGCCGATGCCGCCGTACTGATCGAGCCAACCTCGCGCCTTGGCCCCGCCACTCATCAGTTCATCTAAATCGAACAGCTGAACTCCGTTGGCGACCAGCCGTCCCCAGTGAAGTTCCTCGTAATCGGCTCGTCGATTTTTCGCCAATCGCTGTTGGGCGACGTGAAGCCTGCGACCTTCCGCATCCATCCCCAAACCGCGAATGTTGTGACCACCGATGCTCTTCACCGAGTCGATCCGCGAGCGCCGTGTGCTGACAAAGGCAATCTGATCGCCGAAGGCGGACGCCACGACGAGCACCGCTCCGCCTTTCGCGACAACCATGTCGCGCGGCACGAACGGCAATTCGATCGTCCTCTTGGCGGCCACCTTGGTGTAACCCGGATCGAACACGAACGACCAGATTCTACGCTCCCAAAACGCCGTCACGTAAACTTCTCGCCGCGGGTCGTTCACCTCAATGCGAGCCGGGACGTTGGGCAACTTGGCCAGCCGTCGAACAACCGGATGGACACCGGTCAGGTCGACACGCTGAACTTCCCGATCGAGTTCGTCAATCAACAGCAGCTGCGAGCCGTTGGCGATCGCGACCGCGTGGGCGATGCGCTTCGCCGCGGTGTGTTCGGCCAGAACCTCTCCCGTTTGGCGATCGAGCAGGGAGAGGGTTCCGCTCAGCCGGTTAACAACATAGACGCCACGCTCGCCATCGATGATCGCGATGGGCTCTCGCCGGTGCGACGCGAGCCGGCCGTCGCCCTCGTGATCGGTGGCTGCCGCCGCGGCGCCGAGCTGGTCGTCGGCGCGCGGCGCCCGCCCGGTTGAGAGGATTGCTCCCAAGGCAAACACGCCGACTGCAGCCAAACGGATTTCGTTTTTCGACCTACTCAACATCTGGCGATTTCCTGGCGATTTCTCGCAACTCTCGATGTGTGAGCCAAGAGACGATCTTCGCGACCTCACTTCTACCGCGTGATACTACCACACCAGGCCGCTGCGCTTAACGGCGATCGCATCGACGCCGGCGGAGACGACAAGTGACGAAAACGATAGAGACGACAAGAAGGAGGCGATTTGACTTTCGCCGCCCATGACGTATCTGTTTAGATAGCGGACTTCGTTCGCCGTTTCGTCGCGCCGAAACCTCCATTACGGCACCTCCGCCGCGAGGCGGATTCGCAAAGCCATGGGTCTGTTCGTGCAGACCGCCAGGCTGCCTTTAGGCTTTCATCCTATTGTTGGGGGTTACTCATGTCTGGACTCGCGTCCATCGGTTCGGCCGTTTCTCAACTCGTCGCCAGTCCACGTGTTTCGGGCGGCAATGATTTCGCCAAGATCGACTTCGAGATTCAGAGTTTCGAAGAAGTGAAAGTTGACGTCCGCCAGCCGGCGTCCACCGGAGCCAGCCGTGGCCCCGGACAGGTTGTTCTAGACGATCTTAGCTTCACCAAAGAGGTCGACAAGTCATCACCGAAGCTTGCTGAAGAAGTGGTTAACGGCTCGACCGTTGACGGCGTTGAAATCGACACTCACTCACAGACTAACGACGCCGCATACTTGAAGTACGAAGTCAGCGCACTCGACATCCGCGCTTAGAGTCCCTGCGACGTCTCTGCGGACGCCGCTTCGCCGCCACCGCAAACGGAATTCGTCACTTGGACCGTGATGAGTTCCGTTTTCAATTGGCGGCGAGGTCTCTACGTCGTCAACGTCCGCCGGCGCTCCCGTCCTCACCACCGTCGTCGTCCCCGGATTCTTCGAACAACCAGGTCGGCTGCAGGAATGACTGTCTCGACTTCTCATAGTCGCGGATGAAAGCGGCCCGGTCCGCTGCCTTGTCGTGACTGTATACGCGCGTGGTTGGCGCTCCGGTGGACGAACCGGGAACTGCAAATCCACTCTGCGGAGTTGCGGCCAAGGACCACCGATTGAATAGATCCGTGGCCTCTTCGTTCAACTTCTCGTTGTCCGCAATCAGCTTCTGTCGATCCACGTACCAGCCGGTCGCGACCCCGGCGACAACGATCAGCAGGAAGATATTGGAGAGCGAGAGTTTCATGGTTCACGGAGGGGTTGAAGAGCGGCCAGGCACTCTCGCCAATAG
>JASMLW010000646.1 GCA_030748485.1 Pirellulaceae bacterium | reverse complement strand
GGCGCTTCACGCGATGCTGGCTCCTTTAAGCTCCGGCGACGCCGTCCGACTTTACACCACGTTTTTCACGTCGCTGGCCGTCTGCGGACTGATCGCCGCGTCGCATCCCTTCTTCGCCGCCACGTACCTCGGTGTCGGCTGTTTCTACCCGGCCCTGTTGGGCGACAGGATGGCTGTCGAACCACAGCGCAAGAACCTCGAGTCATTGCGCCGGCTCTGCAGTCTGTTCTTGTTCGTCGCCGCCGGCGTGCCGATGATTGGAGCGCTGCTCGTCGTCGCCGGCACGGAGAATCGGTTGGCGGCCGCCATCCTGATCGGACTCGGTTTGCTCGGTCTGGGCATCGCCGCCGCCGCTCACCGAGCAATACATCGCATGATCGACGCGCTGCTTTTCATGGCTGAGTAGATCGGGCTCCGCGCTTAGCGGGGAATCGCCCCTACGCATCGACAATCTCGTCGACAATCTCGACGTAGACGGTGTCACCCTCGATCACTTGTCCGATCTCATTCGCGCTCACACCATTGCTCAACAGCTCGTCTACAAACCCGTCGACGGCGGACTCCGCGACGCCGATCAGCAGACCGCCGCTTGTCTGCGGATCGAACAGTCCTGAGTAGGCCGGGTGTTCGCGAGCGTCAGCGGTCGCGCGAACGAACGATTCGACGTGCCGATTCGCTGGAGCCATCGTGCTCTCCCACCCGGCGGCGACCAATTCGCTAACACCGTCGAGCAGCGGCAGGCGAGACAACGCGAGCTGCGCGGCGAGCCCCGATCCCTTCAACATCTCGATCAGATGCCCGATCAATCCGAACCCGGTTACGTCCGTCACGCCAGACGTGTCGTGGTCAGCCAGAATGCGGGCGGGCGTTTCATTGCTCTGCAATAAGACGGGCAACAGCCGATCCATCCAGGCAGCTCGACATTCACCGCGCATGTGAGCCGCCAGCAGAATGCCGACGCCCAAGGGCTTGGTCAGCACCAGGCGATCGCCCGCGCGCAGCTTTCCCTTGGTGCGCAGTTCGTCGGGCGCGTCCGCCATTACAGTGAATCCGAGTGCGGCGTCAACTCCCTCGATCGTATGGCCTCCGACCAGCGACACACCAATCTTCTCGAACTCGTGGAGCGCGCCCCAGAGCAACTGATAGAGAAATTCCTCTTGCGCCTCGCCATCCCCGCGCGGAATGATCGCTGAACAGAGCGCCGTGTGCGGCGCTCCGCCAGCCGCAAAGACGTCACTGACCGCATTCAACGCCGCCAGCCGCCCACTCAACACGGGATCGTCGAGCGGGAGTGTAAAGAAATCCACCGTAACGGCCAGCGGTCGGCCGCCGGTCGATCGGACAACGGCCACATCGTCAGCCGCATCCAACCCGAGCACGACGTGTTCGTTGCCGGCCAGATCAAGCCGCTGCAGCACACGGTGCAGGACGTCGCCGCCGACCTTTCCTCCACACCCGGTGCAGAACATGCCGTCGTGTCCACCGCTCGACCGCTCGTCCTCGGGCGGCCTGGACGGCTCGATCGCATTCATCGCCGGCGCGTAGTCTTGGTACATCCGCATGAACTTACTGTCGATGTAGTCCTTGAGTTTCCACAGCGACCGACCTCGCATGCTGAAGCTCCCATACTCGGCGATCGCGCGGCCGTCGCCCGTATTGACCAGTTTCAAGAACCGCCGTTGCGGGCGATAGGGTTGCGGAGGCCGCCCGGCCAACAGATGTTCGATGTTGCTCCAGAGAACAGGACCCTGTCTGACGGCGTACACACCTGCCTTGGGTAATTCCGCGCCGGCGATGGCGCCGGAATCGCCGACGGCGAAGATCGGCGGCTGATCGGGGTGCTTCACGAGCAACGTGTCTTGGGTCAGCAGGAACCCGCCGTCGTCTGTCGGCAACCCGAGTTCGCCGAGCAATGGCGGGGCGGTGGCGGACGTCGCCCAGAGAATGAGATCAAACGACTCAGTCTCGCCGCTGGCGAATGTCAATTGCCCGCCGCTGACGTCGGCGACTCGCGAATCCAACATCTGCCGCACCGAAAGCCGGCTGAGCGTCGTTTGAATGCGGCGCGCCGTCGACGCTGAAACTCCCGGCGCCGCCTGCTGGCGGGCGTTGATCAGCGTGATTTCGCAGGAGCCTTTCGGCAGCCAGATCGCCAGTCGCGCGGGCAAGCAACAAGCGACCTCAACACCGCCCAAACCGCCGCCCACAATCGCGACTCGCACCGCCCGTCCCTCCGCCGGCAAGCGCCGGGCGGCGCGCTCCAGCCTGCCGAGAAAAGTCTGCATCGGCTTGATGGAAACCAGGTGCGGATTCTCCAGATCGATCCCGGGAGCCGCCGGCCTCGAGCCGATTCCGATCGACAACACATCAAACGGCAGGGGCGGCCGACCTTCGAGATGGAGACGGCCGCCGCCGATATCCAAACCGGTTACCGGAGCCGTGATCAGCCGCGCTTTGGCGGCGGCCGCGAGTCTGACCAGGTCGATCTCCATTCGCTCGCGATCGTACTGCCCAGCCAACACGCCAGGCAGCATTCCACTGTACGTCACGATCGAAAAATTCGATACGCAAGTCAGTTGCGCGTTGGCGAGCGGAGCCATCTTCCACATCCGCAGCACGTGCGAATTCGTATGGCCGACGCCGAGCAAGACAATTTGATGCTCGGCGAGTTTTCGTTCCATGCCTTCGTTCTCAAGATCGCCCGCCAAACCGCCGCGCGGCTGGCTGTCGGCTCGGCAACGCCAAGATGACGTCCATTACTTGGGTGTGGCGGCCTCAACCTGGCTGCCGCGCACCAGATTGTCCACCACGAGCGATTCGGCCAGTTGCTCGTGTTGACTCTTGACGTCGACGAGCAAGTTGTTGGCGAAGATCGTCCCCCGCGGCTTACCCTCCAAGGCGACGGCGTGGGGGGTGACGCTCGAAAAGACGTTACCGGTCACGGCGACGTTTTCTCCAGACAGAACAACACCGCTGGCCGCGAGATCATCGACGCGACGCCGGACTTTCCCCTCACCGATGTAGCTGTTGCAGAAACTGTTGCCGGAAACGGCGATGCGTCCACTGAGTGGTCCGACCCACAATGCGCGGGTCTTCATTAGAGTGAACGTGTTCGCCGACACGGCGCATCCGTGGGCGTCCACCAGTTCAATTCCCGACCCATTGTGAGCGATCACGTTCGCCGACAGCGTCGTGCCGTAGCAATCGCGATCCAGCACGATCGCAGCTCCGGCGCACTCTTCGATCATGTTCCCCGAAAGAACACTTCCATAAGTGTTCTCGACGACGACCCCGCGGCCCAGATGATCGTCGAGATTGTTCCCCGTCATCGTCAGGTTGAAACCGTCAAAGCAGTGCAACCCGTCATCGTTTTCTTCAAACTGATTTGACGAGACGACGATGTCGTGGCATCCCATGAGTTTGACGCCAACATCCTTGTTGTAGGTGATCAGTGAATCCGAGATGCGCGGGTCTTCGTAACAGTAGTCGAGCAACAGGCCATGTCCGCCGTGATAACTGATCGTGACGCCGTCGACAAAGATCTCGTTGATGGCCCGCGCTTCGATTCCGTTGCCGCTTTTTTCGTTGCCGGTGATGCGAAAGTCGGCGAGTCGAATCCGCCACAGTTCGAGTTTTCGGTTCGCCTGCCCCGGCTTGGCGTCCGGATGCGCGAGGATCAGCGCCGGCGCGCCCGCCTCGTTGATGTTTTCGATATGGGTCGAGCCGCCGGCCCCTTCCAAAGTCACATCGCCTGTGCGAATGACCAATGGCTCGGTGATCTCAAAATGTCCGGGCGGGAGCCGCACGACGCCGCCCGTCTCCGGGACGGCGTCAAGAGCCGCTTGCAAGGAAGCGTACTGCGCCGCGTCGATGACAGCTTGAGCTCCGGGCAGCGCGCCGCCCCCCGCTTCTCGGGCGGCTTGGCCGGGTAGATGGGCCGCCGCCAGTCCGGCGACGACGAACAGTGTCACAACGATGCCTAGATTGCGTCTCATGGCGGAGTCCTCTCGAAATAGTCGCTCGTCTGGTTCAGTAACTCGGCGACAAGCTAGGGAAGCGCAGGGTCGCCGATCTCTCGCATCCGCGTTCGCAACTTCTCATCCAAATCGACGATCGCTTTCTGGACGGTTGGCGACGGATCGCTAATGCGGTTGATCGACTCGGCCGGATCGCGTTGCAAGTCGAACAGCTCATCGCGCTGCGGATTGCGAAAGTCGCGGACCAGCTTCCAGCGCTGCGTGCGGTACATGCGCATGTGCGTTCGGGATTGATGGTGCGTACTGTACTGACCGAAGAGGTCATTCTCCCAGTCTTGCGGAGCGGCTCCGCGGAGCACGGCGCTCAAGTCGCGGCCTCTGACCTGCGGATCGGTCCGACCCCGCACGCCGCCCATCGCCAACAGCGTCGGGAACCAGTCGAGATTCGTCACGGTCTGTTCGACAACTGTTCCTGGACGAACCGCTCCCGGCCAACGGACAATCGTCGGCACGCGCAATGAATGGTCGTACATGTTCGGACGTTGATTCCTGGGGACGTTCTCCGTGGCCGGCGGCGGTTCGGTCAGCACCCAGTGTCCATTGCCTTTGTGCCAGATCCCGTTGTGGCCCATGTTGTAGCCGTGGTCACTGGTGAAGATGACGATGGTCGTTCGCGCCAATCCGAGATCGTCGAGCAGTCCGAGCAGACGACCCACGTTGCGGTCGACGCTGTGAACACTCGCCAAATACTCGCGGGTCATCCGCTTGACGCGTTTCACATCGAGTTTCGGATAGTTGGGGTTGGGAATCCGCGGGTCGAGATTCGCAAACGGCTCCCAATCCTCATCGGCGACGGGCAGCCATCGCGCATGCGGAGCTCGGTAGTGGAGGCAGAGTAGGAACGGGTCGGTCTTGCTGTCGCGAACAAACTGCAACGCGTGATCGGTCAGAACATCGGCGGTGAGCCCCGTGAATTTCTTCTTCTTGCCGTCCGCCTCCAGAACTGGGTTGTTGGGAGTTGTGCCGCCTTCGCGAAACCCCATGAAATAATCAAAACCCGTCGCAGTCGGATGAAACTGATCGGGCACGCCCAAGTGCCACTTACCGACCAAGCCCGTCTGGTAGCCGGCGTCCTTGAGCAGTTCGGGCCACGTCACGGCGGTCGGCGCCAGTCCAAGTTTGGGTTCGTTCCGCGGATGGATCCAATCGGTGATGCCCAACTCCGTTCCATATTGACTGGTCATCAGACTTGCCCGCGAAGGACTGCACACGGGCGTGACTGTGAACGAATTGACCAGGTGGGCTCCCTCCCGGACAAGTCGATCCATGTGCGGAGTTTTGGCGTGCGGGTGGCCGGACGCGCCCAGCGCCCAACTCGCTTGGTCGTCGGTGAAAATGAAGACGATGTTCGGCTTCTCCGCCCCGCAAGCCGCAGCGGCTCCGATAGTCACCAGCGCGAGGGAGAGTAGCGTGCGGCGCGTCATGATGTCGATCTCGCTATTCAGGTGTGATCGCACTCCGCGGCGCTCGGCTCCACAGCTCGGCTCCACATCGCCGTGGGCGGACCGATAGGCGACGAGGAGACGAGGAGACGAGGGACGCGAAGATGGCAATTGACGGCTAGGAGCTGTTTCGGGGTTCGGCCCACAAACAGGCGTCACTATAATGGCCACCTCACGTCAATCCTAGCAGTCGCCGAACGAATGGCGGCGAACGACCTATCTGAGTAACCGACTCGCTTCGCTGGAGTTCGACTGAATGGATCTACTGGCCACCGCCGCGGCCGATCGCGCCTTCGACAATCCGATCGTCGCCTTGATCGCCCTGACGTGTATGGAAATCGTCTTGGGGATCGACAACATCGTCTTCATCGCGATCGTCACCGGCCGGCTGCCGGTCGAACAACAAAAAGGCGCACGGCGACTCGGCTTGATCATGGCGCTGGTCAGTCGTCTCCTGCTCTTGGGATCGATCTTCTTTGTCATGAAGCTCGACAATCCGTTTCTCCATCTAGCCGACCTGGACATCTTTGGAAGTTGGATCGAAGAAGAGCAACACCAGGCGATCAACAATGTCAGTATCAAGGATCTCATTCTGCTGGCCGGTGGGCTCTTCCTGATTTGGAAGAGCGTGGTGGAGATTCATCAGAAGGTCGAGGGACATGACGAGGAAGAGCACTTGTCGGCGGGCGCCGTCAGCCTCAAGTCCGTGATCATTCAGATCGCCATGCTGGACATCATCTTCTCTTTGGACTCCGTCATCGCCGCTGTGGGAATGGCGGACCAGTTGTATGTCATGTTCACGGCGGTGATCATCTCCGTCTGCGTGATGCTGGTATTCGCCGAATCGGTCAGTCGCTTCGTCGCCGCCAACCCGACGATCAAGATGCTGGCGCTGAGTTTTCTGATTCTGATCGGCTTCATGTTGGTCGTGGAGGGCGCCGGCCCGCATTTCAATAAGGGTTACATATACTTTGCGATGACCTTCGCCCTGGCGGTCGAGTTTCTCAACATGCGGATGCGGACCGTCGCCGACAGGAAGCCTAGCAAGCCAGCGGAGGACGGCGGCTAGAGAATCACTAGATCCAATTCGTGGCGCTTCGGATCTCACTCGATACAATGCGGAGAGGGATGGGGAGAAGGAAGGAGTCTCAATTGAATCGACTCGTCGCGAATTCTCTTCTGGTCCGCGGTGTCTGGACGCTGCTCGCCGTCTCCGCCACGCCCGCTGTCGCGCAGAGCGACAACTTACCCGTGCTCGACTTCCACTGGTCGTCGCCGCTCGCGATAGACGATCGTCTCACCGACAAGTTGCAGCAGGTCGGACTGGCTTCCGGAGGGCTTGATTTCCCACCTGCGCCGGTGATCGCGAAAGACCTGGTCATTTGTCGAGCGGTCGGCCGTTTCATTGCCTTCAACCGGCGTACGGGGAAGCGAGTTTGGGAGTTCCCCTGGAGCATGCCATCCACCATGCCATCCACGGAAACGACCGAACAGGACCGCGCCTGGTCCTTTCGTTTCGGCCAATTGTTCAGTGTGGCGTCGTCGGACGGAAAATTCGTCTTTCTCGTCGAGGGCCCATTGCGAAAGCCGCGTCCAGCAGTTGTCGTTGGAACAAACGTGCTGTTTCCCAGCCCCGACTCTCTGACCGCATTGAGTGTCGCGAAAGACGGCGCGCTCGTGTGGAGAGTTGGCGGTCGGGGCAACGATGAGCCCAAGCTCGAGGCGGCCAAGCCACTGGGGCCCGCGGTCGGCAGCGGCGAACTCGCCCTCGCTCTGTTCGAGCGGAAAGCGATGATCGAATTCGTGGCCTTGCGAGCCGAGTCCGGCGAACTGGTCTTCTCGATCCCACTGTTTGACGCGAATCCACGGTCGGATACTGTCGTGGCTGCGTTGGCGCCGGTCCACTTGGGTGGATCGCGCTGGCTTGCCGTCGGCCCCCTGGGCGTCATCGCCATCGTCGACATTGGCGGTCGGAATACTGTTTGGGTTCGCGAGCGAGGCCCCAATTCAACGCCGGTTTCCGAGGCTGAGGCGCGGGTCGTGGATGACATGCTGGTGGTGCAAATGGGCGGTCGTATCAACACCACCCAGCGCGTCCCCGGAAGCCCGCTGGCGATCGGCACGGCTTCCTCGGCCCTGCGCGGTTACAAGATGAAAGACGGCGAGCTCGCTTGGAGCCACCTCAAGCGCACGGGAAGTTGGTTTGCCGGCGTCCGTTCCGGGGTAGCGGTCACAGTGCAACCGACAAACGTGATCTTTTACCGAGTTGACTCGGGAGAAGTGGCGGCCAACATCGACTTGCCAGCCGCAGTTTCTGGTCGCGGAGCCTGGATTGACGATCGACTGATGTTGCCGTTGACGTCGGGCGAGATCTTGGAAATCGACTGCACGCTGCGACGCATCGTTGCGAGGACGCCGACGCGCGTCGAATTGGGCAACCTGACGCACATGGACGGTGAGATCTATTCGTTGTCGCCCACGCGCGCCTGCGCTATTCGAACGCGGCGGCTGGTCAAACAGCTGCTGGAGGCAGCCCGAGACGAGTCGACGCAATTGCGGTATCGGGCGGAACTGCTCGCGTCCGATGGTGAGTTTTTGCAGGCCGCCGAAACTGTGCTCAAGCTCGGCCCACAACACTCGGTCACCCGCATGCGGATGTCGCACTACCTGTTCGGTGAGTTGGACTCGGGCAGCGCCCCCGCAGCGACCGTTGAGGCGTTGTACGATCGGGCCGACATCCCGGAGAAAGCGGATCGAGACGTGCGGCTGCGACTCGCGCACCGAAAGCTCGAGGAGGGGCGAGCGGCGGAAGCGTTCCAGTGGTTTATGGCGCTCGTCGACGACGACGCGCCCGACCAGTTCGTCGATTTCGGCGGCCGCCGAATCTTGCTCAGCCGGTCTGTCAGCACGGGAATCGCGCGCTGTATCAAACAGCTGTCGCCGGATGAGCGAACTCGACTGCTCAAGTCCATCCCGCAGCCGACGGTCGACCGGTAGCTGGCCCCGGTTCGAGTTCACATCGACCGTGCTTGTCGCATGCCCGCTTGGTGCGAATCCGAGCTCGTGCTACGTTGTTGGGCTTTGCGACGCCGATGTGGCGTCACCCGTAGTCTCTCGCCCACAGATTCGCCCCGACGAGTTCATCATATCGCGGACTCGACAGCCCCTCAGAAGCCTTCCGAGGCCTAGAACCGGCGCCAACCGCAAACTCGACAAGCCGAAGGGCGCTGAACCCGGCCCGTCGGCGAATCGCGCAATATGATTAATGACGCCTGACAGCGCGGATCGATATGACGGTGGGATGAACGGCTTCCAAGGAATACCAAAGACGTCACGGCGACTTACCTTGATGGTGCACCGCCAAGTCACGGGCAATCGCTCTTTTTACGGGCGGGCCCGCCAGTTCATCTTGCACAATGTGCTGCACGCTGACGATCCGCCCCACCGCTTGGCTTTGGGCGTGGCGATCGCCATGTTTGTGACGTTCACGCCGTTTATCGGCGTGCAAATGGTGCTGGCCGTTTTTCTGGCATGGCTGTTTCGCGCCAATAAGGCGGTGGGCGTACCGCTCGTCTGGATCTCCAACCCGGCGACGATTCCGATCATCTACTTCCCTTGCTACATGGTTGGTTGCAAGTTGCTGGGGATGTCGGCCGACGCCAGTCTTCTCAGCAGCCTGGCGCACCCGCCGGCCGGTTGGCTGGAGCGAACGCAGTTCTACTGGAACAAGGTCGCAGTAATCTCATCGCCTTTGCTGCTGGGCTGCTTGGTCGTCGCCTCAGTCGTCGGCGTCGGCAGCTATTACGTCACCTACTTGGCGATTCGCACCTACCGGCTGAAGCGGCTCGGGCAGCTCATGCCGCCCTCGAACCAAGACTCCCCCGACGCGGCGAACGTTTCCACCGGGTAGCGCAGGTGTGACGAGGGATCATAGGAAGTTGACCGGGGCTGTTGCCGCGCGGTGGCGGAGCCAGCAGAATACGCGATGCCGCTGTGCCCCTTGCTGTTCACCGGAGATCGAACATGGCGATCCTCAACCGTCGACAATTCGCCACCGCCGTGGGAGTGTCGGGAGCGTTTTTTGTCCATACGACCTGCCGCGGCGCAGCTCCCAGCGCCAAGGTGGACAAACCCCAAGTCATCACCAGGCGGCCCCACATCTACCACGGTTGGCCGACCGTCGCACAGCGCGCCAACGGCGAGTTGTTGCTCGTCTGCTCGGGCGGACGCGAAGCGCATGTGTGCCCGTTCGGGCGAGTTGAGTTATTTCGGTCCAGCGACCGGGGTTCCAGTTGGTCCTGGCCGCGAACACTGATCGACGGGCCCATCGACGACCGCGACGCCGGCGTGTTAGAGACCGCCAAAGGCACGCTGCTGGCGACGACGTTTACCTCATTGGCGTACGAGCCGATTCTCAAGCGAGCCATCGCCGACTCGAAGCAAGAGAAAGAGACCTTCTCGGCGGAGAAGTTGGAACGTTGGCAATCCGTACAACGGCGTCTCAACGCCGACGGACGTCAGTCGGCGCTGGGCGTCTGGATGGCGCGGTCGGACGACGGCGGATTCTCGTGGTCCAAACCGTATCGATGCGAAGTCAACAGTCCTCACGGACCGATCAACCTTTCCGACGGGCGCATGCTCTACGCGGGCAAAGCGCTGTGGACCAAGGACAACCGGGTTGGCGTCTGCGATTCGAAGGACGACGGACGGACGTGGCGATGGCTGGCCACAATTCCCACGCGCCCCGGCGATGATCACAAAAACTATCACGAACTGCATGCGGTCGAGGCGGCCGAGGGCCGCTTGATCGTTCACATCCGCAACCACAACACGAAACACAGTCGCGAAACTCTGCAGACGGAGTCGACCGATGGCGGCCAAACTTGGACGACGCCCCACACGATAGGCGTTTGGGGTCTGCCCTCGCACCTGTTGCGTCTGAACGACGACCGCCTGCTGATGAGCTACGGACATCGCCGCGCGCCGTTCGGCAATCAAGCTCGCATTAGCTCGAACAACGGCGAATCCTGGTCCGACCCGATCCTCATTTCCGGCGACGGCGCTGCGGGCGACCTGGGCTATCCAAGCACGGTTCAGTTTGAAGACGCATCCCTACTGACGGTGTGGTACGAGAAGCTAAAGGGTTCGCCGAACGCCGTGCTCCGACAAGCAAAATGGCGGCTCACCTAGTCGGGCCAGCGCCATTTCTCAACAAGTGCTAGTAGCAACATTGCGCCTGGTCGCAGCACGGCCGGAGTATGTCTGTCAGCCTCGCCGAGGTCGGGTAACAACGTTCATCTGCTGGCGACATCCAAAGGTCAGGTCTGCACTAATCAGATCCAGCGACTTTTCTGGTGCGGAATCTCGACGAAAACTGGATAATCTCTGTCACCTCGAGAGAATGGGGAGTAACCAAGTCGCGGATTCCGAGTCGCGCGACAACAAAGCCCGACGAGAGGTTTGGTCCGCTTGACTCAATGTGGCCATCATCGTTGAGTGCGACACGAACGCGCGGTTGGATCTCATCCGTCGACAACGACAATCCGCTGCGCTTTCACTATTGCACTTGATGCCATTAGAGTGGCAATACGTCGTGCTCTGTGGACTGGAGAACGACGAAAGCTGGAATGGGGTAGTGGCGGCCGCGGATGAATTGGGTCCCAAATGGAACTCGTCCACGCAAGAATACGTGGGGAATGGAAAGATCACGCTGCCTTCGGCGTCGATCTTTCCATCTAGAGTGTTAGTGAGGCGGCATTGGTGAATGGTCGCGGTACGTCGTGGAATCGCCAGAAGTTTTTTCGTTAAGTTGGGAATGGGACTTCTGGCGAAGTCCGGCTCAGAATCGCGGCCGACGATTGAACTGAAGCAGGGGATTCTGGCGAATCCCACTACGCGCTGCCGAGTTGTTACGTAGTGGACTTCGCAGAAGTCCGGCTCAGAATTGCGGCCGACGATTGAACTGAAGCAGGGGATTCTGGCGAATCCCACTACGCGCTGCCGAGTTGTTACGTAGTGGACTTCGCCAGAAGTCCGGCTC
>JASMLW010000645.1 GCA_030748485.1 Pirellulaceae bacterium | reverse complement strand
GAACGTCCATGCGAAGGAGCAGTCCGTCAGCCTCGAGCGTACGGAATTTAGAGATGTGGTCGTGCAAGGTAACCAGATTGTGCGCGACAATGTTGTATCCGTCGGATTCATTGACTTCCTTGGCCAGCTTCCAACCCTCGTCCTCCTGACCCAATCGCAACAGGTCTTGGCTGAGTTGGATCTTGGCGTCGGTGAATTCGCCATCGAATTCAAGCGCCTTGCGTTGGCGGGCGGCACCTTCTACGAAGCGATATTTCTGCGAGAGCTTGCGGCCGATCAGATGGTCGATCGCCGGATTCTTCTCCCACCAACCGAGCGCCAAGGTGCGATAGAACTTCTCCTTCGCCTCATCGGCGTTCAGGTGCGCGATGACCGAGCGCAACGCCCAGGCGTCTTCTTGCTCAGCGTTGTAGGCGTGGATTTTGTCGAGCGCCTCGACCGCGTCGTCGTAACGCTCGCCGTCGATGGCCCGCTCGGCGAGATAGAGCAGCGCCCTGGTGTGGTTGGGATTGAGCTTGAGGGTTTTGTCGAGCGCCTCGCTCGCCTTCTCGGGCTCGGAGTCCGCCAGTGCAAGAGCCACCCCAAAGTGGGCCGCCGCGTCTTCGGGCGAGATCTTCAGGGCCCGCTGAAACTCGGACGCGGCGACTCCGTAGTCGTGCTTGGTGAGCGCCAACTCGCCGCTCGCGACGAACGCCTGTGAATCTTTGGGGTGCGACTTCTTGACGACGTCGTAAAACAGTTCGAGCACCTGGCGGGCGTCGGCTCCCTGCCGCAGGAAATACCAACCGAGCGTGACCCGGCTTTCCGGATCCGTGTACCGCCACGGCCGCTGTCGCGCGTACGTCTCGATCTCCTTCAGCGCGGCTTCCGCCCGCTCGTTTTCGCCCACGTTGCGAAAGGCGATCGCCGCCAGCCAGCGAACTCGCAGATTCGTTGTGAACCGCCGCAGCGCTTCGTCCGCCGTGTCGAAGGCGGCCACGTAATCACCACCGTCCAACTCGGCCTGCAGTTTGATCGTCCGCCACGCATCGTTCCACAACCCGCTGGCGATCGCCTTGCCCGAATACTCGGCCGCCGCCCGGTACTCCCCGGCGGACAATAGCTGCTGCGCCTCTTCGACTTTGTAATCCTGAGCCTGGACGAAGAGGGGTGTGAAGAGGAATAGCGCCGCGAAAACCCAGTGAGGGAGTTGGGTTTGGATGGCGCCCGGCGCAACACGCCGCTTGGCTTCAATCGATCGGACCAACTGCACCATGGGCACCATACCTGTCGGAGCGACCGTCCCTGGTCCCCGTGGCGGCGGAAAGCGACGGACCCCCGCCCCAGAAGTGCGAGATTCCTGTGGCCATCGGTCCGCGCCGCAGAATTCAACGTCGTTCATTGTAGTCCGATCGCTTACGGAGAAGCAACGCGGACCGGGCAAGCAGGAACGAGCGCGCACCGCGACAGATCTTTAAACTCGGAACTTGCTGGGCAGTTCCGGCTGACCTACAACAAACATCTGGTTTATTACCGATTATTGACCGGACATGTGGGAGCGCCCCATGAAGTTTCGACCGACCCCGTTTCGCGCGCATTGCCTGCTCGCCACAACCACGCTCACTGTCGCCACGCTCACCGTCGCCGCTCTGTCACTGCTGGCC
Organism: Pirellulaceae bacterium; assembly: GCA_030748485.1. GTDB lineage: Bacteria > Planctomycetota > Planctomycetia > Pirellulales > Pirellulaceae > JASMLW01. Next base: position 1,588 of record JASMLW010000645.1, on the reverse strand, counting down.
GCGGGAGCCCGAGTCAACGCCGCCGAGTCATTTGACCTCGAACTTCGCAAGCGAGTCGAGACTGGCGAGGAAACCGGTTCCTTTCAAATGACGCGCCAGCAGCAGACGTGGCAACCCGCGGAGACGGCTGTCGTCGTTTGCGACATGTGGGATCTGCACCACTGCCTCAACGCCACTAAACGGGGCGCCGAAATGGCTCCGCGAATGGACCGCGTGTTGAAACTGGCGCGGGCTCGCGGCGCGACCATCATCCATGCTCCCAGCAGTTGCGTGAAGTTCTACGCCGACCACCCCGCCCGAAAACACGTCCAGACGATTCCCCGCGCCGATACGTTTCCCACCGATATCGGCAAGTGGTGCCACATCATTCCGTCCGAGGAGCAAGGCGAGTATCCGATCGACCAGTCGGACGGCGGCGAAGACGACGACCCGGAAGAACACAAAAAGTGGGCCGAGGAACTAAAGGCCAAAGGACTCAACCCGCGCGCCCCGTGGACGCGTCAAACCAAACTCCTCACCATCGCCGACAAAGACTTCATCAGCGACAACGGCGAGGAGATCTGGAGCATTCTGGAGCACCGCAAAATCAAGAACGTCGTGCTCGTCGGCGTCCACACCAATATGTGCGTGCTGGGACGACCCTTCGGACTCCGGCAGATGGCGCGGAACGAGAAGAACGTTGTTCTCATGCGAGATATGACGGACACCATGTACAACCCGGCCCGCCGCCCGTATGTCAGCCATTTCACTGGAACGGACCTGATTGTCGAGCATATCGAGAAGTGGGTTTGCCCGACGATTACGAGCGATCAGTTGCTCGGCGGTAAGCCGTTTCGGTTCAAGAACGATACGCGACCACACGTCGTCGCGCTGATTGCCGAACGCGAATACAAGACGAACCAGACGCTGCCCCGATTCGCTCTCGAACGACTCGGCAAAGATTTTCGCGTCAGCTTTGTCTTCGCCAATCCCAAAGATCGAGACGACTTGCCGGGCGCCGAGCGACTGATTCCCACCGCTGATTTGCTGCTGGTCAGCGTTCGCCGTCGCGCGTTGAACAAAGTGCAAATGGATGCGCTCCGCAAGCATGTCGCCGGCGGCAAACCGGTCGTCGGTATTCGCACTGCGAATCACGCGTTTTCGCTCCGCGGCAAAGAAGCGCCCAAAGGACGTTTCGTCTGGGAGCGATGGGATCGCGATGTGATCGGCGGCCATTACACCAACCATCACGGCGACGGCCCCAATGTCAAAATTACCGTGGCAAAGAAGCAGGCAAACCACTCGATTCTCAAGGGAGTTGACCGCAACGACCTGGTCGGCCATGGATCGCTCTACGTCGTCAGTCCTCTGGGACCCGAAGCGCGACCACTGCTGCTCGGTCAGATCCCCGACAAACCGGTCGAACCGATCGCCTGGACCAACACGACGGAAGCGGGAGGACGCGTCTTCTACACGTCACTGGGACACATCGAAGACTTCCAGCACGAAGCTGTCAAACAGCTGCTGGACAACGCCATCCGCTGGGCCGTCAAGACTCGCTAGTCGGATTCGCAAGAATTTCCGTAGTGGGACTCGCCAGAGTTCCCTT
>JASMLW010000644.1 GCA_030748485.1 Pirellulaceae bacterium | reverse complement strand
TGGGGGTGGCCGTCATCGAGGAGTGATGAGAGCAAATCGGACGTCGAGGTGGCAGGAGATTCAGACATATTGCTCGCGCAGATAAGTAGTTGTCACCATCAACTGTACGTCACGGATGCCAACGACTGTCGTGGCTGCCGGAGATAGATGCTCGGCCGGCGGGCCCCGCAGGTGCAATGCATTCCATCGATACAACCGGCAGGCGTTGAACGACGACGGCGGCGGTTGTGAGCTAGAGTGACATTGGCGGTCTGACAGCACTGAGAGGAGCGCCGAGCCGCAACAAGCGTTGATGGCCTCTGCACAAACGGCAGATCCACTCACAAGCGACACAACCGTCACTCAGCGGGCGCACATGATTCTTGTACGCGAACTGGAAAAATCCTACAGCGACTTGCGCCGCGGGAAGTTCGTCGCGGTGGACCGCATCAGCTTTGAAGCTCACGCCGGTGAGATTTACGGGTTGCTCGGCCCCAATGGCGCAGGCAAAACGACCACGCTGAGAATGCTGAGCACGATCCTGCGTCCGACCGGAGGCCTGGCGACCGTCAATGGATTCGATGTGCTCACACAGCCATCGCTGGTCAGACATCAGTTTGGCTTCGTGTCGGCCAACACGGCGGTCTACGATCGCATGACTGCGGGTGAGATGGTCGAGTACTTCGGTCGCCTCTACGGCATCGACCGCGAATTGCTGCGAGAGAGATCGGAGAACATCTTCTCGCGACTACAAATGCGGGAGATTCGCGATGTGGTGGGCGCGAAGATGTCGACCGGCATGAAACAGAAGGTGTCGATCGCCCGCGCATTGGTTCACGATCCGCCCGTGCTGATCTTCGACGAAGCGACGGCCGGGCTCGACGTGCTCGTCGGCCGCGCGTTGCTGGACATCGTTTCCGAGCTTCGCGACCACGGCAAATGCATCCTGTTCTCGACGCACATCATGCGCGAAGCCGAACGACTCTGTGATCGCATCGCGATCATGCACCGGGGCCGGATCCTCAGTGAAGGTCGTATCGATGACCTGCTGTCCGAGCACGACGAACACGACCTGGAAGATCTCTTCTTTCGACTGATTACTGAATACGACGAATACGCCGAACGGCTCGCAGCGACGAGATGAGATGATGAAGTGGAGCAATGTCAGGCTGATCTTCCTACGCGAGGCGCGCGATCAACTGCGCGATCGACGCACGTTGTTCACGATCGCCGTGCTGCCGCTCGTGCTGTATCCGCTGCTCGGCATGACGTTCTTCCAAATCTCCCAGTTCATGCAGGAGAATCCTTCGCAGATCTGGATTGTGGGTTCGGAGTTCTTGCCGAGCGATCCACCGCTGCTGGACGGCGATCAATTGGCGCTCGGTCTGGCGACCGAAGAAGAAGCTCACCTGCTGAACCTGACGGTCGAGCCGTTCCCGCAGGTCGACTCGGACTCGATCGAATCGGCCGCTCAAAGTGAACTGAAGGACGGCGGTTACGACTTAGTCGTCTACTTCCCTCCCAGTTTCAGCGACCAGCTGAAATCATTCCACGAACAGGTCGCCCAGCGAAGGAAGCAAGGACGCGCGGCCAACACGTCGAACGCGCCATCTCGCGACGAACTGCAGCGCGACGAACTGCAGCCCGACGAACTGCAGCCCGACGAACTGCGGCCCGAACAACAGTGGACGTCGATCGTCACTCCGCAACCCAAGATCTTCTACAACACGGCCGACGATAAGAGCCGCATCGCCTACGAGCGTTTCAATCGCATCCTCCGCGGTTGGCGTCAAGGAATGGTGCAATCGACACTCATCGAAAACCAGATTCCTTTGGAAGCCACCGAGCCGTTTCGAATCGTCGAAACAGACGTCGCCGAGGACCAGAGCCGCCGAGCCGCCGCCTGGTCGAAGATACTGCCGTTCGTGCTGCTCGTCTGGGCCTTGACGGGAGCCTTCTACCCGGCCGTCGATTTGTGCGCCGGCGAGAAGGAACGCGGCACTCTGGAGACGTTGTTGAGCAGTCCCGCGCGGCGGAGTGAGATCGTCTGGGGAAAACTGCTGACCGTGATGTGCTTCAGCATGGCGACCTCCATCTTGAATCTGGCCAGCATGGGCGTCACCGGCGTCTTTATTATTCGTCAGCTCGGCGCGCTCGGCGGAGGCCTGGCGATGGGACCGCCGCCGATCGCCTCGATGGGCTGGTTGCTGCTCGGACTGCCGCCGATCTCGGCGCTGTTCAGTGCGCTCGCCCTGGCGATTGCCGCGTTCGCGCGCAGCTCGCGGGAGGGCCAGTACTACTTGCTGCCGCTGCTGTTGATCACGCTCCCGCTGATGATGCTGCCGATGTTGCCCGCCGCGGAAATGAACTTGGGCACAGCCCTCGTCCCCGTGAGCGGCATGATGATGTTGCTGCGAAGTTTGATCGAGGGCCAATACGCCAAGGCGCTCATCTACGCGCCGCCCGTGGCGATCGTCACCGGAGCCTGTTGCCTGTTCGCGATTCGCTGGGCGGTGGACCAGTTCCGCAACGAGTCGGTGCTGTTCCGGGAAAGCGATCAGTTCGGAGTCGGCATTTGGATGAGACATGTGATGCGCGATCGCGGCGAGACGCCGTCAGTGGCGGAGGGCGTCGCCTGCGGCGTGATTCTGCTCATGATTCGATTCTTCGCGGGATTCGTGA
>JASMLW010000643.1 GCA_030748485.1 Pirellulaceae bacterium | reverse complement strand
GTGCCCGACCGTCAGCAACCGCAGACAATCGTTGCGAATTCCCGTGCGGCGGGCGATTGTCTTTTCCGAGTTCTTGCGGACGTCGATCAGCGAAACTCCTTTGGCGTCCGCAGCCCGAGCAAACTCGTCGTCGTCGCCAATGAAATCGTGCAAACCTGAGACGACGTTCATGCCGCGGTCGATCGCTTCCAGGACGACTCGTCTCCACGGTTCGGGGATCTTGCCTCCGGGCGGTGCGATGCCGATCAGCAGAGTATTTGCTTCGGGGGCGTCAGCTAGCTGGGCTACGATTCGCGTTTCGCCGACGCCGAGCGGTTCGGCCGTCGTCTTGCCGACGTTGGTGCTGTCGAGGACGGCGACAACTTCCTCCGGCCGGTAGCGAATGATGCTGCACGCGGTCTTGGCTGTATGGGGATCGCTGTGGCCTTCGGTAAGGATGATCAGCTTGCGTGACATGCGAGTCTTCCGGAGTTGCTCTTGATTGCCCGATGGGACATTTGGCAGTTGCGCCCGGTATCGTTGGGAGGGCGTCATTTGGCCTTCATTTGGCCGCGACTTGGCCACTACTTGGCCACTACTTGGCCGCGCGACGCAAATGGCGTTTTTCGAAGCAGTGCAGTATGCAGGCGCGACCGGCGGCGTCAACTGGCGAACGAGAACTTGCGTCCTCGTCTACATCAGCTCGCACCACTACATTAGCTCGCGCCACGCGATCGGCTGGTCGACGCCACCGCCGTAATTGACTTCGCCGAGGACGGGGGGCGAGCAGTACCGGGTCAGATCGCCGCGATTGGTTCGGCAGCTGTCATCGCGAGTTGGGTCGATGTTGTTGAGCACGACGCCCGCTACATCCAGGCCGTCGCGGAACACGGAGGCGGTGATCAATGTCTGCAGGGTTTGGTTGATGACTCCCAGCCGATTGGGAGCCACGACTATCAGCGGGTACCCCAGGTCGAACGCCACGTCGGCGACGAAGTCGTCCTCCGCCATCGGCGACATGAGCCCGCCGGCGCCCTCCACGACGATGACATCGCAGCGATCGGTCCAGTACTCGACGCCCGTGCGAAGCAGCTCCGCGTCGACTTGCAGCCCCACAGCCGCCGCGGCCGCCGGTGGAGCCACAGCAGCGGCGAACCGTTGCGGGCAGACCGCGGCCAGATCTCCGTTTTCGCCGGCGGCGCGCCACAACTCGACCGCGTCGTCCGCGACTAATTCTCCGTCGCGCGGTGAGCAGCCGCTGGCCACGGGTTTATAGACGCCGACTCGTTTGCCGGCCGCCGCCAGCTCGCGCGCGATCAGCGCGGCGACGTACGTCTTGCCGACTTCGGTATCGACTCCGGCGACGAACAGACCGTTGGCTGGTTTGCGGATCATGAGTAATAAGTTACTATCGCCGCACGCGACGTCAACGCTGTGGACGAGGAGTTGCCGAGGAGTTGCCGATGAGTGCGACAACAGTGCGGCTCGCTGTAATCCAAATGTCCTGCGAAGAATCTCGCGAGCGGAACATTGAGCGGTCCGTGGAACGCATCCAATCGGCCGCTTCACAAGGCGCCCAGCTGGTCTGTCTGCAGGAGTTGTTCGCGACGCGATATCCTTGTCAGTCGGAAGACCACCGGCAATTCGATTTGGCCGAGTCGATTCCGGGTGAGACGTCGAGACGACTTTGTGACCTGGCCGGCCAACTCGACATCGCTCTGGTGGCGTCGTTATTCGAACAACGCGCTCCGGGCGTCTACCACAACACGGCCATTGTGATCGACGAAGGCGAGTTGCGGGGGATGTACCGCAAGATGCACATCCCCGACGATCCGTTCTACTACGAGAAGTTCTACTTCACCCCCGGCGACCTCGGCTTTCGCAGCCACGCGACTCGTTTCGGCAAAGTGGGAGTGTGTGTTTGTTGGGATCAGTGGTTTCCCGAAGCGGCTCGCCTGACCGCCTTAACGGGCGCGCAGATCCTCGTCTATCCAACAGCGATCGGCTGGATTCCCGACGAGAAAGAAGAGTTCGGGGTGAGCCAGCATTCGGCCTGGGAGACGATGATGCGCAGCCACGCGATCGCCAATGGGGCTTTCGTGGCGGCTCCCAATCGCGTCGGCCGGGAAGAGAACATCGAATTCTGGGGCGCGTCTTTTGTCTGCAATCCGAATGGCGAAGTGATGCGGCGCGCCGGCCACGATGAAGAGGCGACGTTGCTGGTCGACATCAACCTCGACCAAGTGGACGCGGTCCGCACGCATTGGCCCTTCCTGCGAGACCGCCGGATCGACGCCTACGACGGGCTCACCCTGAGGTGGTTGGATGACGAATGAGGAGCTCAGCCCGGCCGAACTCGGATACCGTTGGCCGGCCGAATGGGAGCCTCATGAAGCGACCTGGCTCGCCTGGCCGCACAATTGCGATACGTGGCCCGGTTCGCATCGAGAGATGACGGACGAATTCGTCCGCTTCGCCGGCGCACTCGCGGAACGCGAAACGGTCCACGTACTCGCCGCCGCGGAATTGCAGCGACGCGTCGCGCCATTGTTGCCCGGGCGCGGGGTCGTCTTTCACGACATGGCAACCAACGACGCCTGGGTGCGGGACTACGGCCCGACCTTTTTACAATCGCGCGAGAACGAACGACCGGCCGCCGTCTGCTGGCGTTACAACGGCTGGGGAGAGAAATATCCGCCGTACGATCTCGACGCCGCAGTCAGCCGAAAGATTGTCGCGACGTTGGGCATGCGCGCCTTTGATGAGCCGCTTGTCGTGGAGGGCGGGGCGATCGAAGGCAACGGGACCGCTACGCTGATGACAACCGCATCGTGCCTGTTGGCGGCGAATCGCAATCCCCAGCACGGCCAAAGGCAAGTTGAGTCGATACTGCGGGCTCGGTTGGGCTGCGACGAAATCCTCTGGCTGCCGCGAGGTGAGCTGGAGGGAGACGACACGGACGGGCACATCGATCAGTTGGCTCGGTTCGTCGACCCCCAGACAGTCGTCGTGGCCGTGGCGGATTCGGCGGAAGCGAACGCCGCGGGTCTTGCCGAGAACGCCGACTTCTTGCGGCGGACGAGCTGCGACGTCGTCGAGTTGCCGATTCCTCCGCCGCAGATCAGCAACGGCCAGCGGCTGCCGGCCAGCTACTGTAATTTCTATTTCGCCGAGGGGTGCGTGATCGTTCCACAATTCGACTCGTTGCGGGCTGACGAACGGGCGCTCGGCGTCCTCGGCGATCTGTTGCCCGGCCGCGACATCGTGGGATTGCCGGCCCGTCAGATCCTGGCCGGTCTCGGCGCATTCCATTGCCTCACTCAGCAGCAGCCATGTTCTCCATCAAAACTAGAAGAGCGCTTGACGTGAAGCAGCTATCGGAGGCGCCGCATCAACTCACTCTTCATCTTTACCGCGGGACGTCCACCCCAAGCGGCCGCCGGCGTAGCGGACCACCAGCACGGACATAAAGACGTAGATGGCGTGAACGAAGCCGGCGTCGGCGGTGGTTCGCATGTCAATCTGCTGTTGACCGAACAGCGCGGACAACCCGGCTCCGGCGCCCAGTCCGACGGTGGCGACGACAGCGGCGCTGGCCCACCAGACAGCCGGCAGAGAAGCGATGAACAGCGCGAACCAGGCGATCCCTGAGAACCCCAGCGCGTAGCCGCAAATTTCCGCCGCCGCCCACAGCGGAATCTCCATGAACCGCCAGGCTGTCAACAGAAACGCCGACGTCGTCATCACGCCGACGAGACCGGCGAGCGAGAACTGCCAGGAACGGCGCAGTCCGCCTCCTCCCGTCGCAGACCACGACAAGCCGCTGGCCCGCAACACGAGCAAGGGTAACGCCGTGGCCAAGCCCATCGCGCAGAGGAAAGCAAAGCACTCTGCGATGTCCGGCTTCATCACCTTCGCCAAAGGCCAACTGAGAAGTCCGGCGGCGGCGAACATAGCGGCCGCCGAAAAACCGATGTTGGTGCGCCCCGTGGCGACCCAAATCGCCAAAGTGGAAATCTGACCCAACACCAATCCCAGCAGCAGTCGCCCATGCGGGTCGGACAACCTGGATAGTCCATCGCGAACAATCAGCGTCAGCGCCGCATCGCAAACAACCGTCGCGACGACGCCCAACACCAAGGGCAGCCGCGTCTGGTGGAGCTCGGATGGTCGGGTCGTGCGAATGTCAGTGGCCCGGATGATGTTCGTCGAAGTGCGACAATCGAAACGTCGCAGTCGTCCAGCACTTGCATTGTATTTGCGATTAGCGAGTTCGCGTTTCGTAATGTGTGGTTCGGACTTTCACACCGTTGCAAGCCCCTGCCGCACTCCTCACAATATAGCGATTCTGCCGGTTCTGCTCCGAACTCACGACCGCCGGCGAAACGAAATGACCACGCAGGGAGAGGCCAGAGGCAAGTGCCCAACTCGGTAATTCAAGAAATCGTTTGCTGCATGGGGCAGCCTGTCGCCGGCAATCCCACGCAGTTCATGATGGAGCGCGCCTTCATCGCCGCGGGTCTCGACTGGCGCTATCTGACTCTGGAAGTTCCTCCCGACGACTTGGCGGCTGGAGTCGGCGGTTTGCGGGCGATGGGTTTCAAGGGCGCCAATTTCACCATCCCCCACAAGGTCGCCGTGATTGAACATCTCGATGGCTTGAGTGAAGCGGCCGAGTTGATGGGAGCCGTCAATTGCGTCAATCATGTGGACGGCAAGCTGATCGGCGACAACACCGACGGCAAAGGGTTCGTGCAGTCGCTCCGCGAGGTGCTCGACCCAGCCGAGAAACGCATTGCGATATTGGGCGCCGGCGGAGCCGCGCGCGCCATTGCGGTCGAGTTGGGACTTTCCGGAGCGGGCCATATCGAGATCGCCAATCGCACTGAGAGCCGCGGCCGCGAACTGGTCGAGTTGCTCAACGAGCGAGTCAAGACCGAGTCATCGTTCACGCTCTGGGACTCGGACTACTCGGTTCCCGAAGAGACGGATGTGCTGATCAACGGCACATCGATCGGTTTGGGCGACCCGGACGCGGAAGTGCCGATCGACGCCAGTTCTCTGCGGCCAGAATTGGTCGTCGCCGATGTCATCTTCAACCCGCCCCAAACGCGATTCCTACAGGTCGCCGCGGGCAAGGGGTGCAAAACGCTCGACGGTCTCGGAATGCTGGTCAATCAGGGCGTGATTGGATTTCAAATTTGGACCGGCATTGAACCCGACGCCAACGTCATGCGTGAAGCGTTGGAGGAGTACTTGGAGATTTAGCGGCAAAGGAACGCCGGCGATCACCTTTGCTCATTGATCCTTGTCTCCGATCTCCAATTGCTGCGAGATGTTCCGCGCCCAGGGTGTTTCGGCGAAGCCCAGCAACCCGCCGCCCGGCGACAGCATGCGAAACGTCTTCTGCCCCCACGGTTCTTCGCGCGGACCTTGTGCGATGTCGCCGCCGGCGTCGGCAATGCACTGCGCCGCGTCTTGGATATCGTCGGCTTCGAATTCCAGCGTGAATCCGAGCGGGATGCGGTCTGCGTGCTCGCGTCCGCCAAAGACACTCTCGGCGGCGTGTCCGCGATTCCAAATCCCGAAGTGCAAGACGCCCGGGACGGAGAGCATCGCGTAGTCGTCACCGTCTTGCTTTTCGACGGTCAGTCCAAGGACGTCTCGATAAAACGCCAGCGCCTCGTTAACGTCCTCAACAATCTCAGCCAAGCCTGCGATGTGTCGTAGCATTTGTTCCTCGTTGCGATGATGACGAGTTTGAAATCGAAAGTGCGGAGATCGGCCAGACTATCGAGTCCGGCGTGTTATTTCCATCCGATCTTTTCTAGCGTGGTCAACCAACCGACGGCCCGCTCGCCGACCACAGCGCGACCCGGTAGGGAAACAGATGCGCGCGCATGACGCGACTTTTGACAGCCGGGTCATTCGCCACGATGGCTTCCGCCGCCGTCGTCGATTCGGCCTCGAAGACGACGATCCCGAATGACTCTTCGTCGGCGGTCAAAGTGCGGCCCGCGATCAGCACCTGGCCGGTTTCCACGAGTCCTTGAAGGTACTCAAAGTGCTCCTGTACACATCGCGCTTCGTTCTCGGTTGGGCCCTCGGTGAGCATCTCAACGCGAGTGGGTTGGACACGGTAGAGGAACTGGTTCACGAGCGCGCCTCCTGTTGGATTGCCAGGATCTGTCACCCGAGTATAGCGAGATCGCGCGTCGCGCGATTCGCATGAAACGCGCACGATTCTCTCGCGGGGGCGGCTCGGCGGCCTTATGGCTGGTGATCGGCGGCAACGGTATAATCTTCAGTCTGTCGCTTCGCGGCCCTCTTGCTCAGCGCGACTTCCGCCGAGCAACCGCATCGTATCGCCGGCGAACAAGCCCTCCGCACTCACCATCCTCCCAACCGACTTCCCCAACTTCTGCGACCGACGATGCCCACAGACGAGAATCCCCAACTGGATGGCGGCGAGCTAGTCAAAGAATCCAGCGACTACTTGCGCGGTACGATCGCCGACGAGCTATCAGACGAGAACGACTTCTTCAGCAAGTCCAACGTCGGTCTTTTGAAGCACCACGGGACGTACCAGCAGGACGACCGCGATGCGCGGGCGACGAATCGACAGCAGGGAAAGAAGGGCAAAGAGTTCATCTTCATGGTCCGCACCAAGTTGCCCGGCGGGCGGCTGACAAGCCAGCAGCTGTTGGCTGAACTGGACCTGTGCGATGAGTTGGGCGACACGACTCTACGCATCACCAGCCGGCAGGGGCTGCAATTGCACGGCGTGGTGAAGTCGGATCTGCACGCCGCCATCGAGCGCATCAACGAAGTTCAATTGACGACGCTCGGGGCGTGTGGAGATGTCTGCCGCAATGTGATGTGCTGCCCGGCTCCGCTCACCTCGGCGGCTCACAAGCAGGCGCAGGATTTGGCTCACGCGGTTGCCGATTACTTCGCGCCCAAGACACCGGCGTATCATGAGATCTGGCTGCGGGATCCGGTGACGGGCGAGAAAGAGCTGGTTGGCGGCGGCGAGTCGGTGGAGCCGATCTACGGCAAGTGCTACTTGCCGCGCAAGTTCAAGATGGCGGTCGGTTTTCCCGACGACAACTGCGTCGATCTGTACACTCACGACCTGGGCTTTATGGCGATCGCCGAAAACGATGGAGTCGTCGGATACAACATTCTCGTCGGTGGCGGACAGGGCACGACGCCGTCTGTCGAGACAACGTTTCCAGCCGTCGCTGAGAAGCTCTGTTTTGTCGAACCCGAACAGGCGATCGCGCTGGCTGAGGCGGTGGTCAAAGTGCAACGCGACTACGGCTGCCGCACGAATCGCAAGCAAGCGCGGCTCAAGTACCTCATTCACGATTGGGGAATGGATCAGTTTCGCGCCAAAGTCGAGGAGTACTTTGGCCGGGCGTTGACCGACTCGCGACCGGACGATGTCCGCGGTTTCAACGACCACATGGGATGGTCCGAGCAGGGTGACGGCAAATGGTGCTACGGGCTGAACGTCGAGAACGGCCGGATCGCCGATGGCCCCAGCCGGCAGCTGAAGGAGGCCGTGCGGGAGGTCTGTCGCACGTATGAGCCGGGTATTCGGTTGACATCGCACCAGAGTATTCTCTTCACCGATGTGGAGGCTGAGCAACGCGAGGGACTTGTCGACATACTTCGCAAACTCAACGTGACTCCGACAGAAGATGTATCGGCCGTCCGGCGTTGGTCGATGGCGTGCGTCGCCTGGCCCACTTGCGGACTGTCGATCACCGAGAGCGAAAGAGCTCTGCCCGGCGTCATCGACCAGCTTGAACTAGAGTTGGAGCAGTACGGCCTGTCGAGTGAGGAGTTCACCGTGCGGATGACCGGTTGTCCCAACGGGTGCGCTCGCCCTTACAACTGTGACATCGGTTTGGTCGGTCGAGCCAAAGAAAAATACACCGTGTTTGTCGGTGGCCGGATACTCGGCGATCGACTCAACTTCATCTACAAGGATATGGTCCCGGCCGACGAGATTGTCGCCACCTTGTCGCCGCTATTCGCCTACTATCGCGACGAGCGGACGGCGGGCGAAACGTTCGGTGACTTCTGTCACCGCCAGGGTCAAGCCGACCTTGAAGCCTGGGCCGACAAGTTTTCAGCAGCCGGCGTCGACGAATAGCACACCACGCGCAGACTCCCATGAACGATTCGCCGCAATCACCCGACCCACTCTCCAATGGTTGGTTTGCGCTGCAGATCGTCGCCGGCGCGGCGGTCATGGGGCTCGTCGCCAAGGTCTTTGGAGTCTATTGGTCGATTCCCTCCGTGCCAATTCTGTTTGCTCTGTTTGTGATGTTGAACTACGCCAACGTCGATAGCGTGACAGAGCGGCGGTTGAAGCGATGCATTCATTGGTTGACCATCGCCAGCGCCGTCGCCGCAGTCATCTATCTGTACGGACCGCGCTGGCTCGAGCTGATGAAGCCATGACCGACCGCCAACGAGTCCTCGAGCGACTGCGCGACTTGTTGGCGGAGCGTCTGGTGACGGACGAGGCGACACTGGAACAGCACGCCGGAGACGCTTGCCATCATGAGCCGCGGCGACCGGATTGTGTTGTCTTCGCCGAATCGAATGAAGATGTGGCGGCGACGCTGCGGATCTGCCACGAGACGCGCACACCGGTGATCCCATTCGGAGCCGGAACTGGCGTCGTAGGTGGCGTCGTCGCAATTTGCGGTGGAGTCTCGCTCGACTTGACGCGGATGAATCAAATCCTCCGCGTGTCGCCCGAGGACATGGACGCGACCGTACAGGCCGGCGTGACGCGACAACAACTCAACCGCCACCTGCGGGAAGCGGGTTGGCCGCTCTTCTTCTCGGTTGACCCGGGAGCGGAGTCCACACTGGGGGGAATGGTGGCGACCTCCGCCTCCGGGGGCGCGACCGTTCGCTACGGCGCGATGCGCGAGAACACGATGGGTCTGACGGCCATTACGGCCACGGGGTCGATCATCAAGACGGGCGGCAGGGCGCGCAAGTCGTCAGCCGGCTACGATCTCACCCGTCTTTTGGTGGGCAGCGAAGGGACGCTGGCTGTGATCACGGAGGTGACCGTGCGATTGCAGCGTTCCCCGACAGCGATTACGGCCGCCGTCTGTCCGTTCCCGTCGATGGAGCGCGCCATCGACGCCGCGCAGTCGATCTTGCAAGCCGGCATACCGGTGGCCCGACTCGAACTGCTGGACGCGACGTTGGTCGAGGCGGTCAACCGCTACTCGCAATTGGACAACGCCGTGACGCCGACGTTGTTTCTCGAGTTTCACGGCGAGGCGGAGGAGGTTGAGCAGCACGCCGTACGAGCGTCTGTGAAGTGCGCCGATTGCGACGGGGGCGATTTTCGTTGGGCGTCCGATGCGGACCGGAGAAAACGGCTCTGGCAGGCGCGTTACGACGCCTACTACGCTTGCTTGGCGATGCGCGAACAGTCTGCCGGCTACGTGACAGATGTTTGTGTGCCGGTCTCCCAGTTGGCGAATTGCATCGCGGAAACACAAGCAGTCGTCGACAAATCAGAGATTCCGTCGCCCTTATTCGGGCACGTCGGCGACGGAAATTTCCACGTCGTCTTTCTGATCCGTGAAGGCGACGCGCGGGAATTGCGCGAAGTCGACCGAATGAACGATCGCATTGTTGAGATCGCTTTGCGGCGGCAGGGCACTTGTACCGGCGAGCATGGAATCGGATTGGGCAAGATCGCCGCACTGCGCAGCGAGTTTGGCGGAGCAGTGGACGCCATGATCGCGCTCAAACGCGCTTGGGACCCTCACAACATCATGAATCCTGGTAAGGTCTTCGGCGATTTGACGGCCGATTGATAAGTGTCCGAGGCGCTCTTCCCGACGATCTTCAGATCGCGCGTTGCGGGGCGTTGCGTACGGCCGTTCGAGCCCCGTACAATTGGCGGCTCACGATGTCTCAAACACCTCAGCCGGGAGTATCTTGTACGCCCCGCGAGATTTTCCTCGCACGGCTCGAACGGTGAGCCGCCTGCGCGAACTTCTCCCTTCAAGACCTTCCCTAAATCACTCCACCACGCGAGCTCCTTGCGATGAGCCAGACGACTGAATCGAAGCCGGTTGAATACGATCCCGTCTTCCTCAACTCGAGGAGGGAAGCGATCGTGATCTTTTGCATTTGGCTCGTCGGACTCCTGTGGGCGGTGCCGTACTGCTACATCAACGGCTACGTCGACAACTTCGATCCCGCCAATTTCTCAACGACGTTTGGCGTGCCCACCTGGCTGTTTTGGGGGATCGCCGTGCCCTGGATCGTCGCGGATTTGGCCACCACATGGTTCTGTTTTTTCTTCATGCAGGACGACGATTTGGGAGAGTCCGAAGAGTCCGACGAGTCTGAGGAGCAGGAGGTGGTCAAGTGAATCTTCAGCTGCTTGCCGCCGGAAACACGGCCGCGTTGGTTACCTTCGCCGTCTACACCTTGGCCGTTTTCGGCCTCGCCGCGCTGTCGAATCAGTTGTTGAAGAGCCGCAGCTTTCTCAGCGAGTACTTCCTGGGAAGTCGTGGCTTGGGCGTTTGGGCTTTTGCTCTGACGTTCGCCGCCACCAGCGCGTCGGGCGGCAGTTTCACTGGCTTTCCGTCAAAAATCTACACGCACGGCTGGGTGCTCGGCCTGTGGATCGGCAGTTACATCGTCGTGCCGATCTGCGCCATGGGACTGCTCGGCAAACGACTCAACAATGTGGCTCGCATCTCCGGTTCGATCACGGTGCCGGACGTCCTCCGCGATCGTTTCAATAGCCCGGCGTTCGGAGCCATTTCGGTCACGTTGATCGTCTTCTTCATGTCGTTCAACTTGATCGCACAGTTCAAGGCGGGCAGCTTGATTCTGCAAACGCTGCTGGACGGCGTCGACATGTTCCACAGTTTCGCCGCGACCATGCGCGGCCCGATGTCGGCGATCGGTTTTCTCGAAGGTGTCGAACCCGAGTACTTCCTCTGCCTGTTCGCCTTCGGGGTGGCGGTGATTGTCTATACGACGTACGGCGGCTTCCACGCGGTCGTTTGGACCGACGTGATGCAAGGCGTGGTCATGGTCGTCGGCGTGTTGTTGATGTTGCCGCTGGCGATTTACATGGCGGGCGGGCTGGGGCATGTGACGAACGAGATGGCTCACATGGAACCGCCCGTACCTGGAACGGCGACCGTTGTTTCGACCGCCGCCGAACCGGCGGCCATTAATTCCGGAACGTGGGTGCAAATCGGC
>JASMLW010000642.1 GCA_030748485.1 Pirellulaceae bacterium | reverse complement strand
CGGCCTTTGTCGGGGATTCCTGTGGGCAACACCCAATCGAACGCGCTGATCCGATCGGTGCTGACCATGAGCAATTGGTCGCCCAGATCGTAGATGTCGCGGACTTTGCCGCGCCGAACTGGCAGGTCTTTCAATGAGGTTTCCAATACCGTCATGACATTCCCCGGGAAGTAGACTGAAATGGAGGCGTTGAGATGCGAAAAACGAGCAGGCAGTATACCACTGAGTTCCCTTGTCGCCAGGT
This sequence comes from Pirellulaceae bacterium, assembly GCA_030748485.1. Taxonomy (GTDB): domain Bacteria; phylum Planctomycetota; class Planctomycetia; order Pirellulales; family Pirellulaceae; genus JASMLW01. The sequence continues at coordinate 17,789 of JASMLW010000642.1, read as the reverse complement.
GCCCGCGGCGTGGCGACTTTGCTACAATGCCCGCTCGGCGCCCGAGCGTCTTTCCAGGGCGCGGCCAGCGGGAAACAGACTGGCGGCTCAATCGCGCGGTACATCAGGGCCGTGAATCGATCACATCGTGTTCGGCACACATCGGAGTCATTTTTCGCCATGGGTCAGATGCGTTTTTTCGCTCCCGATCCGTCTCGCGTTTCGCAGTGGGCGGTGGAACGCGCCTATCTCGCCGGCATGGAGGGAATACCGTGGCGGCGAAGAGTCGATTGGCGGGACGGGGCGCTCACCCTGACTCGCGAGTTGCCCGACTCGGGCAATCTCTACATCCCCTGGGACGTCGCCGAGTTTGGCCAGTTGGTTGTCAGTACGGCCAGTCTCCGCGAAAGAGAGGAACCCTACCATCTCCCTTTGGAACTCGCCCGCGGCACGCTGAACCGCGTCCGCAACCAGTCGGCCGATTGGAGCCAGGCCGGCATGGAGCTCACAACCGTATTTCAAAAGCACCTGACGCGAGCCACAAAGCTGTTCGTGGACGCCGCCACCCAGTACCTCGAGGCTCCCGATCGCGCGGCTGAGTTAGCCGAGCAATCGATGACCGCGTCATACCGCGCGATCGAAAAACTCGCCGCCAACTACGCCGAACAATCGCTGCACTACCGCCGCCAGCAGAACGTGCGGCTCGCCACCCTCTTGGCCGCCACGTTGAACGACATTCCATCGGAGGCCGCCGGCGAGCGATTTGCGGCGGCGTTCAATTCCGCCGTGATTCCTCTTTCGTGGCGCGACATCGAAAAAAACGCCGGCGAGTTTGTGTGGGATCGGTACGACAAACTGATCGAATGGTGTCACACTCGCGGCATTCGCACATGCGGTGGTCCGCTGTTGCGATTGGACGCCGGTTGTCTCCCCGATTGGCTCTACTTGTATGAAGGTGACGCCGAGCAGATCACGAACTGCGCGATGCAGTTCGTGCGAGCCGCCGCCACTCGATACGCCGGCAAGATGCATGTCTGGCACGCCGCGGCTCGGCTCAACTCCTCTGATGAACTCTCGCTGGACGAAGGCAAACGCCTTGAACTGGGCGTTCGCGCGATCGATGTCCTGCGGCAGGCCGATCAGCAAGCGCCCGTCGTGCTCAGTTTCGATCAGCCGTGGGCCGAGTACCTGGCTGACGAGGATCTGGACTACACGCCGATGCATTTCGCCGACGCCCTGGTTCGCACGGATTTGGGCGCCGGTGGCATCGGAATCGAAATCAATCTGGGATACTGGCCGGGAACGCTGCCGCGAGACTTACTCGAAATCAGCCGCCAAATCGATCGCTGGAGCCTGCTGGGGTTGCCGCTGCTCGTTCTGCTGACCGCGCCCAGCCGCGCCAGCGGGCCAAAGAATGGGCATCCGCAAGCCGTGCGAGCGAGCCAGGAACTGGTCCGCGATCTGTTGCCGGTCCTGCTTGCCAAAAGTTACGTCCACGGAATCGTCTGGAACCAGTTGCGCGACGACTCGCCAGCCGGAATGCCCCATGGCGGGCTATTCGGCGACGACGACACGTGCAAAGAGTTGCTCGATGACCTCACCGAACTCCGTCGCGACAACCTCTCCTAGTTGGTCCCGCCTGCCGGGCGGGACTTCGCCGCTAGTACGTCCCGCCTGCCGGGCGGGGCTTCGCCGCGCAGCGGCGACAACGGATGCTCCATTTAACAAACCCCACCCAAGCGCTCCCTTCGGCAGTCGGGCTCCGCCACTTGCGATCGCGCCGAGCATCAAACAAACTAGTCGAATCACCTCGACGATTACTGCGGCATCCTCCTTTTCGGCGGCGGCTGTAGGCCACCTTGATTGACAACCTTGACGGAGTTTCCCGATGCGACGCAGTTCGCCGATTGCCCTCTTCCTTCTCACGGCCGCCTTTTCCGTAGCCTTGTCCACCCCGTCGTTGGCTCAAGGTAATCGCCCGGTCGCCTTTCACGATCCGGGTGCGGCGGGCGTCGACTTCACTCTGCAAGGCGAATACCTCGGACAGATCGTCGATGCGGACGGATTGCACTACGAAGGCTTGCAAGTTGTCGCCCGCGGCGATGGTCGCTTCGACGCGGTCCAACTGCCGGGCGGTTTGCCGGGAGCCGGTTGGAATCGCCAGACTCGGATTGCTTTACAGGGCGAGCGCGACGGTGACCGGTTGGTTCTGCAAGGCGAAGATCGCCAGGTCGAGGTCGCCGGCGGCGTGGCCACCGTTTTCGCAGGCGGCCGCTCCCGTGGATCGCTCGAACAGATTCACCGCATCAGCCCAACTCAACATGCGGCTCCGCCCGCCGGAGCGTCCGTCCTGTTCGGCGGACAGCTGACAGACAAACTCAAGAACGCCAAAGTGAACGACGACGGCTTGCTGGAAGTCGGATTCATCACGGCCGATCCTGTCGGCGATTTCCGCCTCCACCTCGAGTTCCGCACACCGTTCATGCCTCACGCGACCGGGCAGGGCCGGGGCAACAGCGGCGTCTACATTCAGCAGCGTTACGAGGTGCAGGTCCTCGATTCGTTCGGCCTCGAGGGAGTCGAGAACGAATGCGGCGGGCTGTATCGGCAAAAGCGAGCCGACGTGAATATGGCGTTTCCACCGCTATCGTGGCAAACGTACGACATCTATTTCCGCGCGGCGCGGTGGGATGACGGAAAGAAGGTCGCGGCGGCGACGATCACCGTACTGCACAACGGGGTCGCCATTCACGATGGCTACGAACTAAAGAACAAGACGGGCGCCGGTAAGCCGGAAGGCCCGGACCCGCTGCCGATTCTCTTTCAGAATCACCGCGATCCGGTCCATTTTCGCAATCTCTGGATCGCTCCTCTGGGCCACGTTCCCAGTGATGGAGGCAACTTCGCCTCCTCTTCCGACGCCCCGACGATCTGCGTCTGTCCGCCACGAGGGCGCGGCCTGCTGCGGCGCCGCCGGTAGCTCGGCTGTCGCCAGACGAAACGCGGGCTTTAGTTCTGCAGGGTTTGCTTCAGGTCCGGGTCGGCGTCGCCGAAGGCGACTCCCCGCGCAAACAGCACCAGGCACATGTCGTCGTCCTGCGTGCCATCGCCAATGTGCTGTCGCACGTCGTCGATCAGCAGCTGGCCTTTGCGGTGCAGAGATCCGATTTGCTCGCACACGAATTGGCGAATGCGTTCGATCGTATAGCACTCGTTTTCTTCGTTCATCGCTTCGTTGACGCCGTCGGTGTACAGCATCACGATTTCGCCCGAGTGGAGAGTGGTCGTGAATTGCCGGTATTGGACATCGTCGTTGATGCCGACGGGGATACCTGCGTGCTCCGATCCAGGCTCTTCGATCGAACCATCCTGACGGCGAATGATAGGCGGCATATGTCCGCAATTGACGATCGACATCTCGTAGGTCGCGGGGTCGATCGCCACGAGGATGAGCGTGGCGAAGCGATTGATGTGAAGCTTACAGAATTGCTCATTCAGCCGAGTGATCGCGGCGGCCGGGCTCGCTTCGCTGGCCAGCGCGTAGCGCGCTTCAGCGGAAAGTTTCGCCATCAGCATCGCGGCGGCGACTCCGTGCCCAACGACATCGGCCACGAGAATCGCCAGCTTGCCGTCGGGCAGGCGGATGTAGTCGTAATAGTCGCCGCCAATGTGACTCGCCGGCCGGTAGTAATCGAAGAATTCGACGTCGCCGAAATCGGGGCGATGATCGGGAAGGAAACTGCGTTGCACCTCCCGCGCCAACTCCAAGTCGCGCTCGACAGCCCGTTGCCGGAGAGCGTTCTCGTGTAACTGCGCGTTGTCGATCGCGACGGCCGCCTGCGCGGCGACGCTGCTCAGGACTTCCAGGTCTTCGTGTTCAAACCGCTTGCGCTGGTCGAGCGTATCGACCTGCAACACGCCGATCGCCTCGCCCTCGCTGTTGACGAGCGGAGTGCACATCATCGACCGGATGCGAAACTCAGCGACGCTTTGGCTGGCGTCAAAGCGCGTGTCGGTCGCCGCATCGGCCGAGAGGATCGCCTTCTTCGAATCAATAACCTCTTCAACAATCGTCTGGCTGATCCGCAAGGTGTCGTCGGCGTCGACGCGCCGCAGTTTGGACCAGCGGGGGATGAGTGTCCCTTTTTCGTCCTTGAGAATGATGAAACCGCGATCGGCCTGTATGAAGATCTTGAACAGACTATCGAGGACTTTCGGCAACACGTCATCGAGAGCGACGGCTTTGCCGAGACTCTGCGTAGTCTCCAGCATCGCGGCCAACTTCATGTCCGCGCTGGCGGAGAGATGAGGCCCGCTGCGGTTGGACGACACATCCAACTTCGTCATGATCGTCGACGTCGCTCCATCGTCGACCACCAACTGGCCGAAACTCGAGCCGTCGGACCCCACATCCGGCTTGGGGTGATTGAATGTGAACAGCACGTCGCAGATCCGCAGCTGGTCGCCGCTGTCGAGTAGCCGGCGACCTTGGATCGCCTCGTCATTCAAGAATGTCCCATTGCGGCTGTTGAGATCCTCGATGAAGTGTTTCCCGTCCATCGACACGATCTGGGCGTGGTGGCGGCTAACCGCACCCACCTCAATCACGACTTGGCAATCGGGATGCCGACCCATCACGCATTCGGGATCTTTGATGTCGTGCCGCGACCCCTGGTCGGGGCCGGATTCGACAATGAGATATGGATTTGGCATCAAACCGCTGTCAGATGAGGGAATTGGCGATTGTAGTTCCGCTGATCGAGCATCGTCAACATGAACAGTCTTGCGGCGAGCGCTTCCCGGGGCCCCCCGTCAAGCCGATTCGACCAATGCGTCTGGGCCGGTGCGAACGGTCGGCGACTGCGACACGGAACAGACCGTGGCGAAGTGCAAAAGGCGGGTCAGGCGATGATTTCGGAGACGACCTCACCGTGAATATCGGTGAGTCGAAAGTCGCGTCCGGCGTGACGATACGTTAAACGCTCGTGATCGAATCCCATCAAACGAAGCATTGTGGCGTGCAGATCGTGAACGTGAACTCGCTGCTTGACGGCTTGATACCCAAACTCGTCGGTGGCTCCGTGAGCCGTTCCGCCGCGCACGCCGCCGCCGGCGAGCCACACGGAATAGCCGTGGTGGTTGTGGTCGCGGCCAGTAGGGGGCGCGCTCGACCCGAGCGGAATCTCGACCGCCGGCGTGCGGCCGAATTCGCCACCGCAGATCACCAGCGTTTCGTCGAGCAGCCCGCGGCGTTCGAGGTCGGTCAGCAACGCGGCGATTGGGCCGTCGGTCTCTTCGCCGAGCCGTTTGTGGTTCTGGGCGATTTCTCCATGCGAGTCCCACGGTTGTACATCGCCGTGGTAGCACTGCACCACTCGCACTCCGCGCTCGACCAAACGCCGCGCGATGAGCAGTTGTCGGCCGTGCACTTTGTCGGCTCCGTAGAGCTCCTGGGTCTCTTTGGTCTCACGCGACACATCCAGCGCGTCGGTCGCCTCCATCTGCATGCGATAGGCCAATTCGAAAGACTGAATCCGCGCCTCCAGGTTGGGGTCGTCGCGGCGACGACTTTGGTGGCGTCTGTTCAGTTTGGCGAGCAGATCGAGTTGCTGGCGCTGTGCGCCGGAGTTGATTTTCGGATTGCGGATGTTGGCGATCAAGTCGGCGACCTCCTTCTTCCGCGTGTCCAAGTAGGTCCCTTGGTAGATGCCCGGTAGGAAGGAGCTGCGCCAATTCGACGAATCGGCGACCGGCAAACCCGGGCAGAGGGTGACAAAACCGGGGAGGTTTTGGTTCTCCGATCCCAGGCCGTACGTCAGCCAGGAACCGTAACTGGGTCGCGACAATCGCTCACTGCCCGTGTTCATCAACCGCATGCTCTGTTCGTGATTCGGCGTATTTGCGTACATCGAACGAATCACGCAGATCTTATCGGCGTGCTGGGAGGCGGTCCGGTCAAAGACCTCGCTGCACCAGAGTCCGCTCTCGCCGTGCTGTTTGAATCTGAACGGCGACGCCAAAGCCACTCCCGTCTCGCGCTCGGTCGTCAACTGAATGGGCAGTCGTTTTCCGCCCCAGTTGGTCAGTTCCGGCGTGGGGTCCCAGGTATCGACATGAGACGGTCCGCCGTTGAGGTAGACGTGGATGATGTGCTTGGCCCGCGCCGCGAAGTGCGGCTGCTTCGGCGCCAACGGATTGGCGGCGTGCAGCAGATCGGGCAGCGCCAATAAGCCGAGGCCGGTCCCCATCGTGCGAAGGCAGTCTCGTCTCGAGCAGCTCAAGTTTGGAGTCATGGCTAGTCCACGAACATCAGTTCATTTGTCATGAGGATGATTTGTGCGTACAGCTCCCACGAGTTTTGGTCCACGTACTGTACGCCGAGGTCGACTTCTTCCGCTGTCGGTTGTCGGCCGAGTGCGTAGTCGTAGAGTTGTCGGACTCGGTCCGCCGCCGCGGCGCCCTGGAGGCGAGCCGCCAGCCGCTCCGCCGCCCGCAACATGAATGGCGAGTTGAGCGCGAAGAGCGCCTGTTGGGGCACTGTGGTCGCGGCCCGCCGCGCCGTCGACGTATCCGCGTTGGCGAAGTCAAACGTCTGTACGATATTCGGCAGATTCTGCCGTTCGACGAATGCGTACACCGAACGACGACGATTGCTCGGGTCGGTGATCAATGGCGGGCGGCCGTACATGGTTGTGTCTAATTGTCCAGAGACGACCAGCATCGTGTCACGCATCTGTTCGAGATCCAGCCGCCGCCGATTGCCTCGCCAAATCAACCCGTTGCGGGGATCGTCCACCGCCTGCCGCGCGAACTTGTCATTCGACTCGACGAGCGAACCGCGCTGATAGGCGTTCGATGTCATGATCAAGCGGTGCAGCGGCTTCGTCCGCCAGCCGCTCTTGATCAAGACGTCCGCCAGCAAGTCGAGCAGTTCGTGATGGACGGGGCGCGCCGTCCGCAGGCCGAAGTCGCTGGGGCTCTCGACCAGCGGTTCGCCGAAATGATGCATCCAGACTCGATTCGCCCAGACCCGCGCTGTGAGTGGGTTGTCGGCCGAGGCGATCGCATTGGCCAGGTCCAGCCGCCCGCTCCCGGCGGCGAAAACCGGACGTTTGTTTCCGGCGACGACGCGCAAGAAACGCCGCGGCACGGGCGCTCCCGGTTGAGTCGGGTCGCCGCGCTGGAAAACCACCGGGTCGTATAGCTTGGCGGCGTCGACCATCACCATCGCCCGCGCGGCCGCGTCGCGGTGCTTCACGGAGATCGAGTCGAGCTGGTTGACCAACCCGCGAAAGGCGTCCTTGTCCTTGCGCGACAGGTAGTAGTAGATGTCTGTCACAGGAAACCAGACGGGGCCGTTGGGGGAATTCAACAGCTCTGACAACGGATCGCCGCGCAGCGATTCCAGATGGCTGGCGAGTTGTTGCTGGAGTTCGGTGCGCCGCTCTTCGAGCGACTTCAGTTTCGCGGCGCGTTTGGCGGTGGTGCGGGGATCCTGACCTGGTTCGATTCGCGGGTCGCCGAGAATCGCTTGATCGTGCGAGACGCCTTGCTTGCCTTCGGTGACGACGAGCGTCAAGAATCGGGCGGCTTCAGGTAGTGCGATATCGATCGCGGCTCCCTCTTGTTGCGCGCGGAGATCGCGGATGTCGACGACTCGCTTTCCATCCACGTAGGCGGCGAAATTCAGCTGGCTTTGATCCTTCGCCCCGCCGTTGCCGAGCAGTGCTTTGCAGCGAGAATCGGCGAACTCGTGAGACGCTCGCAGCGCGGCCAAATCAAAGGTGATTCCCTTGTTGGCGTGCATGGCCACCATCGTTTGCGGCTCGGTGTTGTAATCGACGCCGTCGATCGTGTTGACGGTGAATCCGGAACTGGGGCCGAACTTGAAGTAGTCCCACGTCTGACCGCCCGTCGGGGTGAGGTCGTCGATCTGGAGACCCGTTGAACTCACTACGCACAGCTTCGACTTCGGAGTAAATACGCCATCGACGAACGGGTTGTCGGGAACAGCGACCAAGCGGTCGTGCTCAGCGACATCGATGAAGCCGGTTTCGCCGGAGGTCGCCTTGCCCGTCACGGGGTGGATGCCTCCGCCCCGTTCTCCGCCACCGAAACCGTTGCCGCCGGCGACGACATCGGCGAGATTGATCGCGCCTCCTTTGAGGGACGAGATGCTCGACTCGGTTTGCGACAACTGGCGTCGCAAAGCTCGTTCGTTGTCGCCGACACCGCGCAAGATTCTTCCGTACGCAGTCGCCACCTCGGCGGGCGTTTGCGGAGCCGCTTCAATCAGACCGGCGATAACGCGTGGGTCGACGCCGCGTCGCCGCCATTCGTCGGCGCGCAGTTTTCGATCCTTCAGTAGATCGCTCCAAGGTCCGAACACGGGATCTTCCGCGTAGCCTCGGCGGGCGATCAACTTGCGCCAGCGGTAGGTGATTTGCGGACGTAACTGCTCGGGCAGTAGAGACAAGAAGAAGATCGAGGTCTCGGAAATGTCCGGCTCGGTCGTGGCGACCTGGACGAGGTAGTCGGAAGTGCGGGCGCGGGCGGTCGCCAGAGTCCGCTCGTAATGCTTGTCGCGCTGCCGGAAAACTTCGTCGAGTTTCTGCTGCAGTTCTTTCTCGTGCGCTTCGCCGGGAGGTGTGACTTGTTCGATGCGAGGTCGCTTGTAGGGTTGAATGCTGCTGGCGAACACGCCGTACAACGAGTAGTAGTCGGCGATCGGCACGGGGTCGAATTTGTGATCGTGACACCGAGCGCACGTCACGGTGAGCCCCAGGAAGCCGCGCGTGATCACGTCGATTTGATCATCGATCACGTCGTGCGGGTTGCGGTCGAACATGCGACCCAATGTCAGCAAGCCCATGCCGGCGAGTGCGGGTGAATTCTCCGGCAGCTCGAGCTGGTCGGCGGCGATCTGCTCGCGAATGAACTGGTCAAACGGCTTGTCGTCGTTGAAAGACCGAATCACGTAGTCGCGATACGTGTAGGCGAACGGACGGATCCGCGCATCGCCGTACATCAGCACGCCGTCTTTCGCGTCCGAGTAGCGCGCCACGTCCAACCAATGCCGTCCCCAGCGCTCACCGTAGCGGGGTGAGTCGAGGAGACCGTCAACCAACTCGGCGAACTTCGCCGCCGTGGTCGCGCGTTGAGCGGCCGTTGGCGGCAACCCGTGCAGGTCGTATGTCGCCCGCCGGATCAGGCTGGCGATCTCCGCGCGTGCAGTCGCTACGAAACCCGCCGCGGACAGCCGTCGGCCAATGAGCGTATCGATCGGGTTGCCCATTCCATTCAATTGGGGCGGAGCGAGAGGTTGGAACGCCCAGTGCGATTCGGCCCGCTTGTCCAGCTCAGTCGGCGCGAACCCTCCCTGGCGAGGATCCACGGCTCCGCGACGAATCCAGGTGGCGATGTCGGCGATCTGTCGAGCGGTGAGCCGATCGTCTCGATCGGGCGGCATCTTCAGTTGCTCGTCCGAATACGAGACGGCGCGAACCAGCAGACTGGCCGAGGGGTCTCCAGGTACGATCGCCGGTCCGCTATTGCCGCCACGCGCCCAACCCGCCTTGGAGTCCAATCGCAGTTTCGCCTCCGCTTCATCAGGCCCATGACACTCGTAGCAGTGATTGGCGAGAATCGGTCGAATCCGCTTTTCAAAAAACTCAGCCCGTTCGTCCTCACCCCTGGCGTTGGTCGGAGCAGAGCACAAGAAGCTGAAAAAGATGGAAAATGCCGGAATCAAGAATGAAATACGCATGGAGAATCCGCGAAGGCTAGGGGCATTGCGGTAGGGTGAGAACTGCTGGCCATTTTAGCTAATGTCTAAGCTGGCGTGGAGTTTTGCCTTTCCACCCAAGATTGGGTAGCGCCAGATTCCGCACGCTTCTTCCGCTGACAATACGCTCTGGCGAGACATCTTGAAACCGTTCGGCTGACAGGAAAATCGATGCACCATTGACGCCCAGATCTCGAATGCTAGGCTATGGGACCATAGGTACGAGACCGGCGCTCTATGTGTCGTGTCGATCGAGTTCAGAACTTGCGGCTCCAGGACGCCTCACCGGGCACAAAAGACTTCAGTTATGCGTCCAGGATTTCGTTTCGACCGCGATCAGTTCTCTTGCCCAGTAATCACAAGGTTCACCAGGGTGGTCAACCTGTTGTATAACTCGGCCGCTCAAACGGCGCGCCCGGAAAGACAATAGCAACTGCACCGCTCCCGTTTTTTGATTCGTTCGTTGGAAGCTCGGAGGATTTTGGAATGCCACAAGGCACAATTAAGAAACTAGTCACCGATAAGGGATTCGGATTCATCGCCGGAGATGGTGGCGACATCTTCTTTCATCACTCGGCGCTGGTCGGCACGACCATCGAGGCGTTGCAAGAAGGCCAGACGGTCGAGTACGAAGAAGGTCAGGGTCCCAAAGGCCCGCGCGCTGAAAACGTACGGCCCTCATAGTTTGCAATCTCCATGGGTTAGGTGTGCTGCGCGACGGATCGCCTCAGCACCTACCGGGTTTGTCGAGTTAGCTTCGCCAGTCCATGGACCTTCGAGCGCAATTCCATGCGCAGGAGTGAACTATGTTGTCACCGTCTGAGAAGTCAGTCTTGCGCACATTTCGGCAGTTTCTGTTGACTCCCGGAAAGATGCTCTGTTTCTTCGGCCCCAACTTAGAAAAGCACAAGGCTGCGCTGCAGAAACTGACGGACAAGGACTTTCTTGTCAAAGAGGATTTCAAGGGCGCCTACTCTTTGACCCCAGCCGGTTTTGAATTGATGAAGACTTGCGGGAAGTAGTCGGCTCTCTCCATCGGCTGAAGTGAGTTGCGCAGGCAATTGACGACAGCAGCGCGACGAATTGATCAAGCGCCGGTCTCCTTCTCGACTCGGCGAATGTCCGCGAGCGCATCATCCAGTTCGTTCTGGGTGACCCACAGAGACTCACACGCATCAACCCCTTCGGTCTCGCTCGTCCGTGGGAACTTGAATTGCGGCGAGTGAATTGCCGCTGAGGATTCCGCGGATCTCGCGGCGTCCAGTTCGCGCTGCGTCACTTCCATTCAAACACTCCTATCTGGGCCTGGCTGAACTTCACTGTGGTGTGGTTTCGCCCTGTCGAATCTACGTTGAAAACACGTTCGCAGCGGGGGAATTCCCCTGGTCTCCATCAGTTCCTACCCGCTCATTCCGCACTACCCGCTCAAGCGCAGTTCGCTGACAGGCGTGACAAACGGCAGTGGATTGCGGATGATCTTGAGACGGTGGGACATCGCAACGTAGCGTCGACAACGTACCTACAAGCAAACGGTGGTGCATCGCGGACGACCTTGGGAAGTGGCGAATCGATTCCACGCTCTGGCGAGCGTAGCCACAAAAAAAGCGAGCGTGGCCACAATAGTTCACGTAGCTACCGTCATAGTTCAGTAGCTACCGTCGCCAGACGGTGGGGCATCGTAGCTGACCTTCCCATCAAACGAACCGCCTCCACGTTCTGGCGAAGGTAACTACAGCTACAAAGCGAGCTGCCGCTCGATCTTTCTCCCCCGCTCCGGTTGGTCGCTCGAGTCGATCGAGTGAAGCTCCGAATTCTCAACGCCACAAATGTCCAATGCAAAAGCCCAGCGTTTTGATGTTAGGTTGTGTTGCCGGCCTCTCTTTTTCGTTGTGTGTTGGCTGCCGGAACGGGGCAACGACGCGGGTAGCCGAATCGCCGCCAACAATTCAGGACGGAACGAATTCCATTGGCCTGGAGTCCTCTGCATTGGATGTGCATTCGGCCGCGGAAGTAGTCGGTTTTCTCGACTCAATTCCCGACGGAACTCCGGTCAAGGTCAGAGGTGTGATCACGGAGATCCCCGTCGTGGGACTCAATGCGCCGGCCGGTGGGGCGTTCGCCAATCTGAATTTACTGGCTCCGCAACCGCTGTCGTTTCAGAAGCTGTCGGAGCTCAAACTGCGCTGCAAACTCGTGTCTCCGCAAGAGCTCGACGGGCTGGCTGAGGAGCGGGAAGTGGAGTTGGTGGGAGTCGCCGACACTCGCGGACGCGGCAGGGGGCTGCGGGAATGTCGAGTCGTCTCGCGCGGTGCGGTCCCGAATCACGCTCCGGCTGCGGTCGATTTGGTCCGTGTTCAAGGCGGGAATTCGCCGGCGCCGCCGGACTCGCCCGGTGTCGATTTTGATCGGGCCAGCGCGAGCCTGACGTTTGCGGAGAACGCCGTCACCGCGGACGGCGCCATACCGCCGGTCGCCATTGAGTTCGTCAAGGGCGATCACGGTTTCGCCAACGTCGTCGTGCGAGCGCCCATCTCGTCGAAGTCGCTGGCGGTGATTGGGTCGATGGAGGGTTTGAAGAGCTTGCAGTTGTTCGGTCAATCCGGTGAACACTCCTTAGACCTCAGCCTTCTGGCCGATCACCAGCGGCTGCGATACTTGGAACTGCACGTAGACCGTTTGCCGAGCGACAACCTCATCCAGTTGGCCCGTTTCCAGTGCGCCGCCGCGCTGACCGTCGAAGCAGCGTCGCTCTTCGATGGTTGCGACCTCAGCGGAATCGACGATGCGACCTTGCGGGCTCTCGCACAGCTGAAGAGCCTGCGATTCATCTCGCTCGGGGCGAAACGCAAGGGCAAGGCAACTCAAATCACAGACGATGGACTCAAAGCGCTGGCCGAGCTGCCGAGACTAACGGCACTCGACATCTGGTCAGAATCATTCACCGGCGCCGGATTCTCAGCGCTTGGCGGAGCGGAGAATCTGTGGTCGCTGCGCGTCGCCAAATGCTCCGTCACCTCGGCCGGCCTGGCCGGGTTGTCCGAAGTTCACTCGCTGCAAGTCTTGGATTTGAGTGGAACGCAAGTCGATTCGGCGATTGGCGCTAGTCTGTCGACGCTGTCGAACTTGGCGATGGTCAACGTGGCCAACACCAAAGTTGACGACCGTTTCGCGGCCCACCTTGCCGGCCACGCCGAGTTGCGAGTTCTCGATCTTCGTGGCAATGCGGGGGTGACCGATGCGTCACTGCAGTCGCTCGTGGAGAATCCGCCGCCGCGCTTGCAGACGCTTCAACTCGACCGCACCCAGATCACCGACGGTGGCCTGAGAGAATTGAGCGCCATTAGAACGCTTCGTCTACTCACCGCAAGCGAGCTTAGCGAGGAGGTGAAGGCGGTACTCAAGCGGAACAATCCTGAGTTGTCAGTCTATTGATCGATCGGCGTGAAACTGAGGGCCACGCAGTCGACCACGCGCACACAGGACAACATCTGCATCGGTTCCCAGCGCCGATCGGTGGCGCGTCGGCGTGGCGCGTCGGCATGGCGCGTCATGCACGAAAGATGACCTCGGCTTGCGGGCCGAACCCACGGTCAATCGTCAGATGTCGTTTTCGGGTGGCTCCCGAACAAGCTCACCGAGACGCGCGATTCGTCGCCGATCCCGAGAATCTCGGCCGCTCGGGCGACGGCTTCCTGCGCGGTTGGCGCGTGGACGACCGCCTGATGTTCGCCGTCCAGTGCGGCGTTCCAAAGCGTCTTCGCCCAATTGTCCACGCCTGGTGCTCCCGCATCCACCGGATCAAGTCAATCGGCGCTTGCGCGCGATCCATCCTGTTCGTCTGTGAGCGCGGACTATTGGCGGGGGCGGGAGGAATACGCGCCGCGATCATCCTGCGGGGCTCGCCCCGGAGGGCCCGTCCTGGCGGTGGTCGTCGGGTCGTCGGCTCTCATCGTCCCCGCGATCGAGATTGGGATGGAATCGCGACCGACGCGATCCACCATCGCGGGGAAGTCTCCCCCAATCGATTCCTTCAACTGGAATCTAGGTGACACAATATTGTCACTATGAGTTGAGTAAAACAGGTCGATTGCGCAAGCCAGAAGGGGCGGCCGCCCTCGGTTGCGCGTGGCGGCGCCATCGGGCCAATCAGGAAAATTCTGATTGTCGGCCCGTCGTCAGTGCAGACACGTAACAATGACGGCAGTCGAATGACGATTCTCAGCGATCCGCACCCCTGCCGCGGATTGCGGCACCGCCAGGCCCTCGTGGTTTGGCGGTGTTTTTTTGTGTGGCGGTTGGAGCTGGAGCCCAAGGCGCCGAGCGACGCCGGACGCTACTGTGCTGGTTTGGCGGTGAGTTTTCGGGCGGTCATCCATTCCCCCAATCTCAAATGCCACTTCGACACGGGGTTGTCCGACGGCCGTATGCCGTAACCGTGACCGCCGTTGGCGTAGATGTGCGCTTCCGCCGGCACGCCCGCCCCTTTGAATTTGGCCAGAATCATCCCGGCCTGCACGCCGCGAAATGTGTCGTCGAGCGTGACGGCCATGAATGTCGGCGGTGTTTGCTTGGTGATTCTGACGAGTGATCCGATTTCCGCCCGATTGTCTTTGTAGTCGTTGCCCAGATAGGCGGCGTAGATGGGGCAGAGGAAGTCGGGCCGCGCGCTGCGTTCGTCGGCGTCGTCGACCGGGTCGTAGGTCTTCTCAGCGAAGTGCGTTCCCGCCATGAAGGCCAGATGGCCGCCGGCGGAGAACCCGAGGATGCCGATCCGATTCGGGTCGACGTTCCACGCGTCCGCGTTGCCGCGAAAGATGCGTATCGCCCGCTGCGCGTCTTGCAACGGCTCCCAATGGGGGCGGGCCGGATCGCGGCGGGGGACGCGATACTTGAGCACCACGGCGGTGACGCCAATCGAATTGAACCATTCGGCGACCTCTAACCCCTCTTTGGGCCAAGCGAGAATGTTGTAGCCGCCGCCCGGACAAATGACGACGCCGCAGCCGTTTGCTTTGGCGGCTGGTGCGCGATAGACGGTCACAGTTGGTTCGGCGACGTAGGTGATCCGCTCCACCGTTTGGCGGGCTTCGAGGCTGGCCACGCGAGCCGCTGGGATCGGCTTCGCGTCTTGCGGCAGTCCGTGCGGCCACAACTTGATTACCGGCTTGTCCGCATTGTCGGCAGCCGTTGCGGTTGTTGAGATGACTAGCGAAGCGATGCAGGCGAATCGAAACAGTTTAGACATCGGGGGCTCCAGACCTATCGAGTAATGCGCAAACGGTCTCTCATTTTAGCTGCAAACTCCGCGGCGAACCTCTGTCCGGCCGCGATGGTGGAATTCGTGGCGAGATTCTCGTCGGCGTCCGTTTGTTTGGCTGAAAATCGACCGGCGTGACGGGACTCGGTATATTGCGATTTCCACAACAGCCCAATCATTACACGCTTTCCCAGCGGACATCACGAAGAGGACATCATGCTGACGATGCTTGGCAGTCCCCGCCGGTGTTGTGACGGATTGACGCGCCGCGAGACCCTGCAGGCCGGTGGTCTCGCCATGCTCGGAGGTCTGTTTGGACTTCCGCACGTTTCCGCCGCCCCCGAGTCGAAGCGGCGGCCAGGCAAAGCGAAAAGCGTCATCGTGTTGTACTTGCTCGGCGGTGCTCCCACGCAGGACATGTTCGACTTAAAGCCCGAGGCGCCGGGCGGAGTCGGCGGTGAGTTCAAGCCGATCGCGTCGACGGCTCCGGGTATCGATGTTTGTGAGCTGTTGCCCAAGTCGGCGAATTGGATGCACAAGTCGGCGATCGTGCGAACTGTCAATCACAAGGCCGGTTGCCACAACCCGATGCCGAGTTTGACCGGTTATCCCGAACCGCTGCCGTCGATCGGCGTCGTGCAGGACAGTCTGCCGCCAAGCATGGGGTCGGTTTGCGAGTTTCTGAATGAGGGTCGAGGCGATTTCCCCGCCTACGTGCATATGCCGTGCATGCTCGGGTGGGGGCAGCACATTCGCCGAGCTGGTCCGTACGGCGGATTTCTTGGCCGCCAGTACGACCCGCTGTTCACCGAGTGCCAACCCACCTCCGCCAAGCCGTCGCCCGACACGTACCATCCGCAAGTCGTCTTAGGCGCTCCGCAATTGCCGGCCGCCAAGTTGCCGCCGGGAATCACTCTCGATCGGCTCAACAAGCGGCGGCGGTTGACGACGCAGATCGACGACGCGCTGCGCAAGTTCGACGACGGTGAGTTCAGCCGCGCTCAAGAAGGGGCGCTCACTCTGTTGACCTCCAAGAGTGTCCGCGCTGCGTTTGACGTTGAAAGTGAAACGGACGAGCTTCGCGACCGGTACGGGCGAACTCTCTTCGGCAACAGCGCGCTGATCGGCAGAAAGCTCGTCGAACGCGGCGTCCAGTTCGTCAACGTCACCTGGGATATCTTCTGGACGAGACCGGGGAAGCTGGATGGAGCCGGATGGGACACTCACCAACGAAACTTCGGCATCCTCAAGGAGACACTGCTGCCCAACTACGACCACACCTTCGCCGGCCTGATGGAGGACCTGACCGTCCGCGGGTTGTTGGACGAGACGCTGGTCGTCGTGATGAGCGACATGGGGCGGACTCCGAAAATCAACAAGAACGGCGGCCGCGATCACTGGACGTTCTGTTACTCGGTCCTGTTCGCCGGCGCCGGAATTCAAGGCGGCGCAGTCTACGGCTCGTCCGACGATCAGGCGGCCTACGTCAAGGATAAGCCGGTTAGCCCGGCCGACATTTGCGCGACGATCTACGCCTGTTTGGGAATCGATCCCGAGCTGCAGATTCCCGATTCGACGGGCCAGCCCGTCCGCATTTCCCTCGACGGCCAAGTGATTGAGGAGATCCTGGCCTGATTTTCGCAAGCGGCACTTTGTTCACCTTCGCTGATTGATCCGAGCGAGACGATAGGCGGGACTCGATGTCACAACACCACTCTATTTCAATCGCGTTGGCGCTGGTCGCGGTCGTCGTCGGCCGCTTGTCCGCCGCTCCGCCAGCTGACCCCGTCGAGCGCGGCCAGCTGATCGGCGCACCCATCTCGATCGATGTGGAGCCTCGCGTAATCGAGTTGAAAGAGCCGCGAGCCAGCGTGCAGTTGGTCGTCACGGCGAAGTACGCCGACGGCTCGCTGCGCGACCTGACGGCGCTGCAGTTGTGGAAAGTCGTTAACCCGGAGGTAATCTCGGTTTCTCCACACGGGCTGGTGACGGGGCTCAACAATGGTGCGACCGATCTTCAGTTTCGCGATGGAGACAACTTTCTTCAGCGAGTGGCCGTGGTGGTCAGCAATGCGAGTCGACCAAAGCCAATCAGTTTTCGCCGCGAGGTGATGCCCGTGTTGAGTTCGGCCGGTTGCAGCGACATCCGTTGCCACGGGGCGCCCAGCGGGAAGCGCGGCTTTCGTCTGAGCTTGTGGGGAGCGGACCCGCTACTGGACTTCCAGCAGCTGACTCGCGATGGGGCAGGGCGGCGAACCAACTCATTCGCACCGGACAAAAGTTTAGTGCTGCTCAAAGCGCTCAGCCGCGTCACGCACGCCGGCGGCAGACGATTCAAGCCGGACAGTAGTTTCGCCGATCTGCTGCGGGCCTGGCAAGCGCAAGGTTCACGCGACGACGCGGACTCGAGCGCCCTGCAATCGATCGAAGCGACGCCGGCGCGTCGCGTCCTCGCGGCTCCCGCTCGCTGGCAGCAACTGGTAGTGCGGGCGACTTTCGCCGACGGCCACAGTGAAGATGTGACCGGGTTGACGACATTCTCATCGACGGATCTGGCGGTCGCGAACGTCGACCGCGGCGGTCTTGTCGAGTTCCACCGGCAGGGCGAAGTGGCGATCCTCTGCAGGTTTCTCGGGCAGATGACGTCCGTGCGGCTGATTCACATCGGTCAACAGCCAACTGACTACCAGTGGCCCGAGACGCAGGAAAACAACTACATCGACACCCATGTCCTGGCGAAGTTGAAGTTGATGCGATCGCCGCCTTCCG
>JASMLW010000641.1 GCA_030748485.1 Pirellulaceae bacterium | reverse complement strand
GGTCAGCCCGCTGGCTCCGGACGAGGGGAAATCCGCGTCGACAAACGTCACGCCAACGGCGGACACCAAGCCGGGCTCGGAGCCGGTGACAAACAAAAAGTCCGTCTCTGTGCCACCGGGGTTTTTCCCCGGGGGTCCGACCGCGACAGAGTTCCGACCCGAGACGGGAGGATACTGCTGCGGAAACGAAAACGTTCGACTTGCGTACAAACCTCCAGCCGCGTCAATGGCCAGGCCCTGCTGACGATAACGATCGGATGCAATCGCCACTGAATCGCGCTTCGACGTATCGACGTCGTCGAAACCGATTTCCACGAGTTCCCCCAACCGCGACTCAAACTTTTTGCGATCGGTGAACTCTTCGATCGTCACCGTGGAAAGCTGCCGCGTCACCGCCAATTTTCGCCATGCCTGAAACCAGGAGACTGCGAACGCCGCGATCACGAACAGCACGAGAGCCGTCTTGAGTGAAAACCGCATCGCATCACCAAGGAGGAGCTATCGACTAAGTGGAGAAGCCGGTTGCAAGTCAAACCGCATGCGATGCTCGATCTCACCGGCTTTCATTCCGCGCTCCACCGCGTCGGCGTTCGGTCGCCATTCGATCTGGCTCGGCGCAAGTTGCTGAATCACGACCGGCGGCGCCTGCAAATTGATGGTCGCCGCAGCAGCGTTGAACTGCTCCGTTGCGAAGCGATTCTCTAGAACGGCCATCTTGGCCTCGAGTTGCTTGACCTTGCGGTCCAGAGAATACCGACCGGCGAAATACGCGCTTACCAAGAGCATCGCGACAAGCAGCGTCTTGATGCTCCATTGGATTTTCGGATTGCTCATGGAGTAGATCCCGCGGTGCGCTCGGCCAGTTGGTTCAGTTTAGGCGTGGCGCTCACCGGCGGCAATCTCGAAAGCGGGAATCGATTGAGTCGGTTCGCGCCCGAGTGGACTCGCTTCGTCAGCGATACTCGACGCGCGGCCGAGCGGGGCGGTGGTACGGCGGCGCGGCGGGCGAGTTGGCGGCCGGCTTTGCGGGCGTCCGATGCTTGTCGCCTTCGTAGTACATCTCGTCGTCCGCCGCGCGCTCAATCGCCACCCAGCGGAGAGCGTTGCAATTACTGCACTTGCCGAGCGTTCGCTTTGTCCCCACCGCGCCCAGCCGCACAACGCCGGCTTCCGCGGCGCGGCGACTGCGACCGCAGGTCGTGCAGCGAATCCGCCAACCCGGAGCCAAGTCGAGTCCGGAAGATCGGAATCCAGCCCCCAGCCCAGCGGTGAAAACGAGAACGAAGCCTGTGCCAACAGCGATCGCGAACAAGACGAGCAATGCGGCTAATGAGATTTCCATTTTCAACCTCCTTGCGCTTTCTCAGGTGTTCGCTGTCGAGCTTCCTTCCTTTCGGGATTCTGGGGCGATTCTCCAGCGAAACTGCAGTTGGGACAAGCGTCCAGATTCTCCAACCGTCGCCACAACTTTTGTTCCGTAATGGGCTTACCGTCGCTCTGCCGGCGCGTTGGATTGCGCGAACAGCGCGGGCAAGCAAAGAGACGGCTGACGAGGAATTTCCGCGCGGCCGCCACCGCCGCGCTGAGCGGCAGCGCGGCCAACGCCACGATCCAGAATGGAGTCCGGACGAAGAGGGCGAGCGGAATGGCGGTCAACCCGCAAAGCAGACTCACATGGGCCGCTCGGCCGAGCCAAACCAGTCCGCGAAATTTCCAATACTGACGTGTCCCGCGCAGCCAGCGGTGGCGAAGGCGAGCCGACTTCATTGTGACTCCCGGAAGAGAGGCGGCCCGGTCGAATCGACGGGCGACGGATTTTTCGCGCCGAACGAACCCAGTTGCAACAACGCCATCAACAACGCGGTGTACGCCAAGTACCGAGACAGATCGAAAACCAAGGTGTAGCCCACCTCGATCGGCTCGAACGTCCACGCCAGCCCGGGCCGACTGGGCGTCAACTGACGCTGCGTGATGAACAGCAGCAGTCCCAGCCACGCCGTGACGAGCAGGATCGTTCGCACGTCAAAGGTCGCGCCTGCTTTCAGCCTCCGGTCGACGAACAACGCGCTGCCGAAGAGGGTGAAGACAAGGACGGTGGCGTCGATGACTACGGCAGTCGAGAGTTCCGCCGCGGTGTCGATGAACGCAACCGGCACAGTGCGGCGGATCGTCACCTCTTCCGGCCAGCCAATGTCACCGCTGCGATGCGTGACAAACCAGTGGAAGTTGAGATCCGCGAAAGCGGCCACGACCAGCGCGATGTATATCCACGACAGCGGATGGAGTGCTCGTCTCGCTTGTGCCACTTTGAATCCCTCATCATGCGCGGAGCTGATCGACGACCTCCGACAAACAATCTACCAACATTCCTCTGATCTTAGCGTGCACGATGCGTCGATGGCGAATACGATGAGGGCCGCTATCCATTGGTCCGCGCATCACGACGGAAGCAGCGATGGCTTGGGTGGGACTGGGTTACCGGCGGCCGTGGGCGAACTGGATCGACTCGCGCCCCCGTGAAATCGAGTGCCTCGAGATCATCGCCGAGCACTTCTTTGCCGGCGGCGAGCGCCGCGCCGCGGAATTGACCTCTCGTTACCCCGTGTTCGTGCATGGCCTGGGCCTGTCGTTGGGAACGCCCGGTCCGCTCGACTCAGAAACGCTGGCGCACTTCGCCGCCGTCGTCGACGCGGTTCATCCGGAGTGGATCAGCGAGCACATCGCATTTACCAAAAGCGGCGACATTGACCTCGGCCACCTCAACCCGATCGCACCGTCTCCAAAATCACTGCAGGTGATCGCCGATCACACCCGCCGCGTCGCCGATCTCTGCCAACGGCCGATCATCCTTGAAAACGTCACGTCGAACTTGCGGCCGGTCGGGCCGCTCAGTGAACCCGAGTTCATCAACCGCCTGTGCGAGCAAGCCGAATGCGGGTTGTTGTTGGACGTCACGAACTTGTTCATCAACAGCCGCAATCACGACTACGATCCCTCGGCGTGGATGGCGCAAGTGGACCCGGCTCACATCCACCAACTGCACGTAGTTGGGTACTCGATGCGCGACGGGCGGCCTCACGATTCTCACGCCGCGGCGATCCAGCCGGAGATCTTCGAGCTGGTCGACGAGGCGGCGGGGTACGCGCCGCTAAAAGCGGCCATCATCGAACGCGACTCGTCCTTCCCAACACCGAACCAAATCGCCGGCGAACTTCGGCAACTGCGCGAGATCTTTGATCGCCATGGACTACACAGCCGCACTGGCTCAACTACTCACGAACCCTGAACTGCGAGCCGCGCATCACGCCGATCCGCAGAGCGTTTGTCGCGACCTCGCGCTGGACGCCGACGACGCGCAGACGATTGTCGGCCTCGATCCCGGCGACGTCGAGCGGCAGGCGAGGCTGCTGATCCACAAGCGGTTTTTCGAGATCCAATCGTTCCTTCCCCGCACGCTCTCGGAGCTAGACAGCGCGCGCGGACACTTCGAACGATTCGCCGCGACCTATTGGCCGACCTCCCATCGTCGACACCTGCTCGACGCGGCCGCCTTCGCTCAATACCTCATCGATCGCCGACAACCGGTCGTTCGCAGCGAGGTGAATTGGGTGCAGTTCCGCGCCGGCGGACGCCGCATCGCGCTGCGCTTCGCGCCCGATGTCGAAACGGGCGACGGCCTCAGCGCGGGCGTCCAATTGTTTTGGCGGCGCGGCGGGGCCGAGCAATTCTGGGAACTCTATTGGAATCCCCGTCGAGCTACTCGTAAGTCCACTTGAGCAGCCACGGATCCTGAGTGCGTTGTTGGAACTTCTTCAGCTCGTCCTTGTATTTCTTGAGCACATCGGCGTAGCCCGACTCGCCGGCCAGGTTTTTTGTTTCGTTGGGGTCGTTGGCGATGTCGAACAATTCAAACTGCGGGCGTTTGATGTATTTGCCGACCGTCGAACGCCCGTAAGGCGCGTCCAAACCTTGCTTGTATTGAGCCTGCCAGGTCGGAGCCGCCCACAAGTCCGACGCGAAAGGGTAGGGGAGCGGGTAGGCGACATTCCAAATCAACTTGTACTGGCGGTCGCGGACGACGCGCATCGGATAGTACATGGTGATCTCGTGGAACGTATGCGAAGCGTAGATGACGTTCCATTGCTCCCCCTCTTTGCTCGACACAATCGGCAGAAACGAGCGGCCGTGCATCTTGTAGCGCGACGACTTCTTATTGCGACGCGACGGCGGCCGCGCGGCCAAGTCGGCGTCGACCGCCTGAGCCGCGCTGTCCCAAACGCCGGCGAAGTCGAGCAACGATGGAGTGATGTCGAGCAAGCTGACAAGCGCGTCGCTTTCCACGCCCCGCCGCTCTTCGTACGGGTTCCTGACGATAAAAGGGACTCGCAGACCGCCTTCGTAAACCGTCGTCTTCCCGCCGGGGAACGCCATGCCGTGGTCCGACGTGAACAACACCAAAGTGTCGTCCCACCTGTCCGCGTCCTGGAGAATCTGGACGAGCCGGCCGACGCCTTGGTCGACGCGCGAGATCGACTGATAGTACTGGGCGATCTCGGCGCGGCAGGTCGGCGTGTCGGGCAGGAACGGCGGCACGTTCACTTTCGCGGGGTCGTAGACGACTTCCTTGACATGCGGATAGGCTCCGCCGTTGGGGCGGTTGCCAAAGCGATTGGGAGCGTGCGGCAACTCCGTAGCTTCTCCACCGCCGCGATGAGGATCGGACGTCGCGTAGTAAAGAAAGAACGGCCGCTCGTCGTCGGCTGCGATGAACGACTCACACGCATTCGCCATCTCGACCGGGCTGCGACTGTTGGCCTTGACCTTCGTTTCAAAAAAGTAAACCTCTTCGGGACCGTTGTGATGTTTGCCGACGCGCGCGGTGCGGTAGCCGGCTTT
>JASMLW010000640.1 GCA_030748485.1 Pirellulaceae bacterium | reverse complement strand
GATCTGCCTGAAGTGCTTGGAGAAAGAGCCAGGGCGACGCTACCACACCGCCGGCGACTTAGCCGATGATTTGCGGCGGTTCCTCGCCGGTGAGCCAATCGTGGCGCGTCCAGTTGGACCCACCGAACGACTCCTGAAATGGGCGAAAAGGCAACCATTGACCGCAGCGCTGCTCGCCACAATCGCCGTGATGACAAGCCTGGGCTTCGGCGTCATCGCCTGGCAATGGCAGCGATCAGAAACGCGTCGCGTCGCGGCGGAGCGGGCGCGGGAACAGACCGAGATCGCGCGGGTCGCCGAAACTCGTCAGCGCGAACGTCTGGAGACAAATAACTACTTCCAGCAGATTGCCCTGGCGCAGCGCGAGCGGCTTGCGAATGATCCCGAACGCGCCGCCCAAATCCTCGACGCCTGCCAACTCAAGAAGCGCGGATGGGAGTGGGATTATCTTAACGCGCAGGTGGAAAGCGACGTGCTGACGCTGTCCGAGCCAGCCATGGGCGCATACGGGATCGAGTTCAGCCCCGATGGCGCCGCGTTCATTTGCTACGTCGGCAAGACGTACTTTGGACCTGAGCCCGGTGAGATCAAGTTGTTCGACGCCACGACCGGGAAGCTCAAAGCAACTTGGGCGTCCAAATCACACCGCATTGACGATGTTGCCTTCCACGCTCACGACACAGTTTTCGCCTCCGCTGGTTTTGGAGTTCGAGTACACGACAGTGCGTCGCTGTCGGTTAGCTTCTCGTTGCCGACGCCCGCGGGAAGCGAAATTCACAATGGGGTCGCCTTCCAACCGGGCGGTGATTTGCTCGCCGCCGGCGGCGGAGATGGAGTCGTCCGTGTCTGGGACACCGTAGAACGGTCACTCGTCAGCGAGCTTCGCGGGCACGAGGGCCCTGTCCACGATGTCGCCTTCAGTCCCGATGGCAAGTGGCTCGCCTCGACCGGATTTGACAGTGCAACGAGAGTTTGGGACATCCAAGAAAAGGAGGTCATCCACCTCTCGGAAGAGTTGGGGGATGGAAGGAAAGTATCCTTCAGCCCCGACGGACGTTTCCTCGCTGAGTCCGGCTATGTGGGGAATAGCGGCATGGTCGTGGTCTGGGACCTGCGACCAACGAAGGTGGATGCGGACGCCAGTGACGAAGATGGTCTCGACCCGGAGCGTCTGGCTTCGCGCTGGTTTAAGAGACACTGTCGCGATTTCGAATTCACCGCCGATTCTCAGTTTCTAATCCTCGCTAGTTGGGATGGAAAGATCCGCGTTTGGTCGCCGACGACTCAGGAGGACATCGCCGAGTACCACGCACATGCGGGCAATGTCCGAGCTGTTTCGGTCAGTCCCAGCACTCGGATTGTCGCCACGATAGGTGATGATGCGGCTATCAAACTGTGGGATCGCGCTGGTGAACTTCCAGAGTCGATTCGTCCCTTCTTTGGGATGCCGCACGATCTCGCCTTCCAGCCACAGGGGAGCCTGCTCGTCGTGCCATGTGGCTACAGTTCGACTCGTCCCCGCGCTGGTGAGCCTGTCATTTGGCTATGGAACGTCGAATCAAATCGACTGGCCCGCGAATTGCGCGGACATACGGATCTGGTTCAAGCAGTGGCTTGCAGCCAAGACGGAGCTTGGTTGGCGAGCGGTGCGAGAAACGGTGAAACATGCATTTGGGATATGACAACCGGTGACCTGATTCGAATGATCGAGGGAGGCGGTGCGGGAATCACCGCCCTCAAGTTCTCCCGTGACAATCGCCGGTTGATTGCAGCCGATCGAGACGGACGGTTCGGAATCTGGGACTGCTCCGCGCTGCGCGACCCGGAGACGGATGAAAGCACTCTCCCGTTCGTTGGACATGATGGCGCGATCAATGATGTGGCCGTCGAAGAATCGACGAATATCGTGGCGACCGCCGGAAGTGACGCGATGGTTCGATTGTGGGACCTGGAATCTGGCAAACGGATCGGCGAATTGGACGTTCACACGGCCGCCGTACTCACCGTGACGACTAGTCGCGGCGGACAGTGGATGGCGACAACCGATGCGGCAGGCGCCGTGTTCCTGTGGAGCCGCAACGAGCATGGACGGTTTCAAGTGGCGCATCATGTGATCGGACACGCTCACGCCGTCACCGGCGCGGCGTTTACGCCGGATGCCCGACGATTGGCGACTGGTGATTCGTTGACCATTAAAGTATGGGACACGCAAACGGGGCAGGAAGCCTTGTCCGTGCGAGTGAGCGCCAATGAACAGCACTTGGCGTTTAGTGACGATGGACGACGATTGGCGCACATACTCGGTTCCGGCGCTACCGTAATCGATACATCCGCAAACCCGCTGGAATTGAGTCGAGTCGCCGCCGGGCGGCCCGACGCTCGCCTGCTTGCCTGGCACAAGAAAATAGCATCTCTTTGCGAGACTGACGGCAACCTCGCCGGGGCCGCTTTTCATTTGGAGCGAGTTGCGCAACATCTGTCGCCGTGAAATCATCGATGCCAGTTCACGGGCGCTTCGCCCTGCAGACCGACGTGGTCCGATCGATCCAGCTCGCTGTTCCTAGCTCATCCCCGACGTCGCCCGCCAGTAATCATCGAGACTCCTCGCCGTTCCGCCGATCCGGGTCCGTTCAACAGAATCATTTCTTGGAGAAACAGTAGAGCGCCGCATCGGTGCGGACGATAAACTGTCCGCCCACCGCTACCGGCGTCGCCATGATTCGCTCTTGAAAGTCGTGGGAGGCGAGCACATTCCAATCTCGACCGGCTTCGAGGATGGTGATCACTCCTTGCTCACTGGCGAGATAAACTTTGCCGTCGCCGGCCGTCAGCGACGCGTAATAATTCCCCCGCCCCTTGGCTCGACCCTGCTTTAGCAACTCACCCGTCTTGGCGTCCACCGACGTGATCACTCCACTGTCCTTGACCATGTACAAGACGTCACGGTAGACGACGCAGCTGGGCACTGTCGGCAGCCCTTTTCGGTAAACCCATTTGACATGCGTCTTCGTCACGTCGCCTTTGCCGCCCGACTGCACCGCGATCGCGACGTTTTGCGCCGCCGCGAAAACGGAGGCGTGGCGGTCCCATTCGCGCTTGTCGAGCATTTCGTCCTGGTCGAGATCAATGCGAAAGAACCGTTGGGCGACCGGGCTGCCTGGCCGCAACTCGGACTTGCCGATCTTGCCGTCCTTGTTTTGGTCCAGACTGGCGAGCGCTTCGGCGTACGGTTCCATCGCGATGCGATTCGACGTGTCGCCGCCGGGCGTCCAGGTAGCGATGTAGATCAGGCCGTTGGCCAACACGGGCGTCGGATCGACAATTCTCGATAGGCTGTTGACCCACCACCGCTTCTTGCCCGTCGCCAGATCGTATCCGGCCAGTTGCAACGAACCGGCCACGACAATCTGAGTCTCATCGCCATCGCGCCACACTATCGGGGTCGAATAGCTGCGCGTGAACTCGTCCCGTTTGGTCTTCCAGACGGTGTCGCCCGTCTTCTGATCGATGGCGATCAGAAAGTTGTCGATGTCGTGGTCTTGGTTGAGAATCACGTAACCGTCCACCAAGATCGGCGAACTAGAAGCGCCGAACTCATCCTGAAATGGTCCCATCTTGCGCTCCCAGACGAGTTCGCCGTCGAGCTCGTAGCAGAGCAGGCCGTAACTGCCGAAAAACACAAACAACCGTTCGCCGTTGCAGGCGACCGAGCAAGTGGCCGGACTGCCGACCGCGTGCACTCGTTCCAGTTGACTCGTCTCGACCGCCTTCGTCCAACGCACGTCGCCCGTCTTGCCGTCGAGAGCGACCGTCGCCAGCCGCCCCTTCGTTTTGTCAAAAGTCGTCAGGTAGATCGAGTCGCCGTACACGCACGGCGTCGAATGGCCGGGAGCTAAAGCCGTCCGCCATTGAGTCCGCACATCGTCGGAGAAGTTGTTCGGCAGCGACTGATCGCGATGGATCCCGTGATTGCGGCGAAAATACTCGGGCTCGGCCGACCAAAGTGGACCTGCTGCAAAGACGACGGCGAGAAAGGAGAGGAGGGTCGGTTTCATGGTGCACCCGGGAGGGGAGGGGGAATGACTAATGTCTAATGGACTAATGACCAATTGGACAGCGCCACTTTGGGAAATAGGCGATTTACGCGCACGTTCACTAAACGACTGAGGGTGCTGCTAGCTTCTCCAGCTTCTAAAGTGGCGCTGTCCAACTATTCAATGGGTCCTCGACACGCTTGTCGATGATCTTGGCGCCTTGGCCGCCGCGCACGACCAGGGGCGTTTACGCCCCCATCCGCCGCAGGCGGCATAGGCCAAGTTTG
>JASMLW010000639.1 GCA_030748485.1 Pirellulaceae bacterium | reverse complement strand
GGCGATGTCGGTCTCGCCGATCGTCGCCGCCATCGCCGCGATCTCGGCCTTGTTCACCCAGACGTAGCCGGGCCCACCAGTACAGCATTCTCCGCATTGCGAGCACTCGAATCTCAACCCGTCTCGATACCAAGGTTGATCATTGCCGGTGGCCTTGGTCATCGCGTCATCCTTGTTCGCATCGCTTCGCAGTCTCGCACTGGCCACGTGACGGATCAGGCAACATCAGGGGTCAGAAACTGGCGCTGCTAGCGGCAATTTCGGTCAGCGCTGCGACGGCCAGATTGACTTGATCGGCTGTATTGAAGCGGCCCAAACTGAGCCGCACCACCCCCCCCGCCTCGGAACCCAGCAGCGGATGAACCAGCGGTGCGCAAAGGTAGCCGGCCCGCGCCTCAATGGCGTGAGCAGCGTCGAGCATGGCGGCGACTTCCTGAGCCTGCCAGCCAGCGACGTTGAAACTCACAACGCCAACGCGCTCGTCGGGACTGCCGTAGATGGAGATCCCCGCGACCGTGTCGAGACCGGCGACCAGTTTTGCATGCAATGACTGCAACTCGTGCGGATGTTGGTCAGCGAAACGGATGCCCGCGGCCAGGCCGAGGATTGCGGGCACGTTGTGATTGCCGGACTCGAAGCGATCCGGCCACGAGTCGGGTTGTTGAGGTTCTTGGCTCTTGGTACCGGTTCCACCTTGGCGGGTGGGCGCCAGGGGGACGTCGGGAGAGGCGTACAAGATTCCCACGCCGAGCGGACCTCCGAGCGCTTTGTGGCCGGGGGCGGCGACCAGCAAACCCGATCGGCCGGCGACCTCGATCGGCAGATGCCCCAACGACTGGGCGGCGTCCAGCAGAACGGGCACATCGTGTTTCCTGGCAATCTCGTAAACCTCTTCGAACGGCTGCACCGATCCCGTCACATTGGAGGCGTGGACGAGCGCGATCAGTTTCGTATTCGGGCGGATGGCGCTGCGAATGTCGGCTGGGTCGACGATCGTGTTCGCTCCGCAGCGCACGTGCTCGACTTCGACCCCGCTGCTCTGCAAGGCGTGCAACGGACGGAGGACCGAGTTGTGTTCGAGCACTGTGGTGACTACGTGGTCGCCGCCGCGCAACAATCCGTGGAGCGCCAAGTTGAGCGAATCGGTGCCATTGGCGGTGAAGATCACTTGTCGCGGATCGTCGGCTCGGAGCAATCGGGCGACGGCGCGGCGGGCGTCGGCGACATCGCGTTCGACTTGTTGAGCTGAGGCGTAGGCGCTTCGTCCGGCGGGCGCGCCGCATTCGGTCATGTACTTACGAACCGCTTCGACAACCTCGGGTGGCTTGGGCCAACTGGTTGCGGCGTTGTCCAGATAGATGCGCGGGGGCATGAACGATCATCCGCCAATCTGATACATGGCCCGCTCGGGACGGACGAAGTCAGGTTGATCGATGCCATGAGCAGGTTTTTTGGCGGCGACACATTTGAGTGTCAGGCGGGCTAATTGCTCGTCGCTGCCGCCGCCGCGCAACAGCGATCGGGCGTCCCACTCGGCGGTGGAGAACAGGCAATTGCGAACCTGTCCCTCGGCCGTTATCCGCAATCGATTGCAGGCGGAGCAAAACGGTTCGGAGACCGGATTGATGAAGCCGACGGCGCCGCCGCCATCGGCGTACGCGTAGTCGACGGCGGGTTGGGACGGATCCGGCCGCGGGGCCGGGCGCAGCGCGCCGAAACAGTGCTCTAATCGCCGCCGGATCTCCTCGCCCGGCAACACGTGTTCACTTTGCCACTGACCATCCGCATCCAGCGGCATGAATTCGATAAACCGCAATTCGAGATTGGACCGACGGGCGAATCGCCCGAGCGGTTCAATCTCACTCTCCGTCACTCCCCGGATAGCGACGGCGTTTAATCGCGTGCGCGTGAATCCCGCGCATCGAGCCGCTTCGATGCCGTCCAGTACTCGTTGCAATCCGTCTCGGCGAGTGATGCGGTGAAATACTTCCGGGGACAGCGTATCGATGCTGATGTTGAGTCGATCGAGGCCGGCGTCGCGCAGCGACTGCGCGTGGTCGGCCAGCAGGATGGCGTTCGTCGTCAGGGCGACGTCGTCGATGCCATTGACCGACTTTAGCTGCTTGATCAACTCGGGCAGTTGAGCGCGCACGAGCGGTTCACCGCCGGTGATGCGGAGCTTGTTGACTCCCATATCGGCCGCGACTCGAACAAATCGAGCGATCTCCTCGAACGTGAGAATCTCGTTGCGCGGACTGAAAAGGACATTCTCTTCGGGCATGCAATAGAAGCAGCGGATGTTGCAGCGATCGGTCACGCTGATCCGCAAGTTGGTGTGCACGCGCCCGAAGGCGTCGACAAGTGGGCCGGATAGGGGCATGACGTTGTTCACCCGTTGTTTGCGGGAGTGCTTCCCGGGGGCATGCCCGGGTGAACCCATTCGGCGGCTCCGTCCTGCCAGTTTTCCTTCTTCCAGATTGGCACAACTTCCTTGAGCGTGTCAATCAGCCATTGGCCGGCGGCAAAGGCGTCGGCCCGGTGTGGCGAACTGACGGCGATCGCCACACTGGCCTCGCCAATCTCAAGATGGCCGACGCGATGGATGATGCAACATCCTTCGAGCGGCCACCGCTGGAGGGCCTCCGCCTCCAACTCGGACATCTTCGCCACCGCCATCTCGGCGTAACATTCGTAATCGAGCGACTCGGTCCGCCGTCCATTGGTGAACTCGCGCGTCACGCCGAGGAACAGCACGGCGGCTCCCGCATTGGGGGAGGCTACGGCGTCCAACGCATCGTGGGGACGAATCGTTTCGTCGACAAGACGGATCATTGGGTTGAGATGGCTGAGAGTCGATTTCGGAATGGCTCCGACCGGCGGCGGGCGCGACTTCTGATTCTACTCGCTCGACGCCGGCAACGGGAGCGAGCCGGTTCGGCAGTTTGCCGATTTATCCGCCGCTGACCGGCGGAATGCAGGCCACATCCGCCTGCTCGTGCAGCTGATCCGCATCTCCGGCGTACTCGCCGTCGATGGCGAACATCCAATGGGCGGCCAACGAGTCGAGCGCCGGGTGTTGCTCGCGCAATGCGCGTTTGAGGTCGGCCAGGGTTGCCTGGTCGGGCAGCGTTACGCAGACTTCGTCCGCCTGCACGAGCTGTTTCGCCAGCGCGAACATTTTCACGGTGATCTTCACGTGACAATTAACTCCTGTCCGTGCGATGTGAGCAAATCAGAGATTTCGGGCATCAGCCCATACGCCAGGGCCAGTACCTTGAGCGGATGAACAGTTGGTTTGGACGCGCCTTGTTCCATCTGAATCTTGCACGCGCTGCACTCCGTGACGCCGACTTGGATGGCCGGTTCGCGGAGTGAAGAGATCAATCCCCAGCCGGCGCGGAGGCTGCTGCGGTAGTTCTTTCTCGTGAGTCCGAAAGTGCCGGCCATTCCCGAGCATCCGCGCTCGACGTCCTGCACGGTCAGGCCGGGAATCAACCTCAGCAACTCATAGCCGGGTGCGCCGACGTCGAGCGCGCGAAGGTGGCAGGGGAGGTGATAACCGAGTGTCATATTGATGGGTTTGAGATCGAGTTCCAATTTGCCGACTTGGTGCATTTTCCAAAGGTAGTCGCAAGCGTCCGTCGAATGTCCGGCGACCAGGCGGGCGTCGTCGTCGTCGAGCAGGTTGAGGTACTCGTGGGTCAGGCAGAGCGCGGCGGCCGGCTCGGTCGTCACGACCTGGTAACCCTGCCGCACGGTGTCGGCCAACACGGCGACGTTCTTCTCAGCCGTTTTCCGCGCGGCTTCGAGAGCTCCCAGAGAGACTTGCGACATGCCGCTGGACAACTGCCCCGGCGCGACGAAAACGGTGACGCCGTTGTGCTCCATCACGGCCACCAACGCCTCGGACAGCTGCGTGTCAAACCAGTTGGCGTAGGTGTCGACGAAATAGACCACCTTCTGCCCGGCGGCTCGTCGAGGTCGATTCAATCTCCGCCGCTGAGCTGTCCGCATGAAGGGCCGCGCGGCCAGACGCGGCAGCTTGCGACCCTGAGCGACGCCCATCGTCTTTTCCAGCAGCCACCGCATTTGGCGATTGCCGATCGACCAGTTGGCCAGTCCGCGGGCCAGCAGGGCCCAGGAGGCCAGGCCGTCGAGCCGAGTCATCAGCCAGTCCGACAACCTCATGCCATTGGTGGCGACGTACTGAGACTTGGCTTCCAGCACGAGTTTGGGGATGTCAACTTGAGCGGGGCACTCGAGCCGGCACTGGTGGCAATTTACGCAGAGGTCCGCCAGCTCTTTGATCTCGTCGCTCTCCAATGCGGTGGCGGGCAGTCGACCGGTCAGCACGGCGCGGACCAGATTCGCCTTGGCGCGGGGGCTCGACTCTTCGCGCGGCGCGAATCGAAAGATTGGACACATCCGTTCTTCGGGCGCTTGAGTTCGGCAGCGGCCGCAGCCATTGCAGGCGCGCGCCGCGTGAGCCATCTCGTCGTTGCTCCACAACAATTGCAATTCGACGTTCGCCGGCTCTTCGTTGTCGTCGCCGATCGCCACAGCGGGCGCCGTCGCCACCGGCCTTAAATTGCTGGTCAGCGGTTGCGGGGCGTCGGTGACGATCTTGCCGGGGTTGAGCAAGTTTTGAGGATCGAAAATCCGCTTGATCTCTCGGAACACTTCGTACAAGTCGCCGAATTGCCGCCGGAGAAACCAGGTGCGGCTGAGCCCGTCGCCGTGCTCGCCACTCACCGAACCGCCGACGTCGAGGACTTCCGAGTAGAGATCGGACGCGAGCGCGTGCATTCGCCGCACGTCGTCGGCGTTGGAGAGATCCAAGAAGGGGCGAATGTGAAGCTGGCCGTGCCCGGCGTGTCCAAACAGCGAAGCGGTGACCTCGTGCGCCTTCAACACGTTTTGCAGGCGAGTCAGGAAGTCGGCTAGCGCGGCGGGCGGCACGGCGATGTCTTCGATAAAGGGCAGGGGTCGCGTGTTCCCCTCCAAACGATACAGCGTCGGTATCACGCGCCGCGCCAAACGCCAATAGAAGTTGCGGTCTTCGCGCTCCAGCGTGATTCGCGAGTCAAAGGCGAGTTTCTTTTTTCTCATCAAACGCGTCGTGATCTGCTGCAGTTGGTCGCGCACCGAGGACGAGTCATCACCGTGCACCTCGACCAACAAGAGCGCCTCGGCGTCGGCCGGCAGGACGTTCACGTAGCGGGCGTCGTGCTCGCGGGCGATCGTCATCAGCCGCCGGTCCATCAGGTCGCAGGTGCTCGCTCCCAGCGCGGTGACCTCAGCCGCCGCGTTGGCGGCCGCTTCCAGGCGATCGAACAGCAGCATCGCCAACCCGCGAACTCGCGGCACTTCATCGAGAGCGAGTTCGGCTTCGGTCGTCACCGCCAACGTGCCTTCGGACCCGACCAGCAACTTGACCAGGTCCACCTCGTCCGTCTCTTCGTCCAGCACATCCCAGACGTGGTATCCCGAACGATTGACAGCCGTCCGCGGTCGGTGTTGTTCGATCAGGTCTTTGTGACGCCGGAGCAGTTCGGCGAGGCGTCGGACGATCGTGGCGACGCGCAAGCTGAGTTGCGGATCGTCGGCCTTGTACTTGGCCGCTGTGAACCGCTCGCCGTCGGCCAGGACCGCGTCCAGGCGGAGGACTCGGGAGCGGGCCGATCCATATTGAAGCCAATGGCTTCCCGAGGCGTCGAGGGCGACGACGCTGCCCATCGTCGTGACGCTGCGGGTGGCCGGGTCGGGGCCGAACAGTTTGCCGTACTGGCGGAGGTGGCGGTTGAGTTGCGCGAGCACGACGCCCGACTGAACTCGAGTCGATCGATCGCCGACATCGATGATGCGCCGCATGGCGTGCGAGAAGTCCATCACCAGTCCGCCGCCCAGAGATTCGCCGGCCAGTCCCGTGCCGGCTCCGCGAGCGTGAACGGGCAGCCCATTCTCGGCGGCGTACTGCAGCGTGGCGACCACGTCGGCGGAGCCCCGGGGACGCACAACGCCGGCCGGTTGGATCTCGTAGATACTCGCGTCGCTGGCGTAAAGCTGCACGATGGCGTCGTCGCAGCGCACCTCGCCCTCCAACAGGCCGCGGAGGTCAGCTTGAATGCGATCCCGGTCCATCGACTACCAAACGCGTGCGAGAATCTGGTTCGAGTTCGACGAGGTCAGGACGCCGGTTGGTCCCCAGTTGGCGGACCGGCCTCCGCCAACCGCGCGGCCTCCTGCCGGAACCGCTCGTGGGTTTCCAGATCGAAAGGCTTGTGGCGCTCTTGCAAATTGAGTCCGCGGTATTCCGCGTGGCAACGATAACAAGAGAGTACGTTGCCCACGAACAAGAACAGCAACGCATCCAGCAGCGCGGTCGAGAAGAGAATGCCCAGCGACAAATACAGCTGATAGTAGTACCAGGCGATCGTACTGCCCACGAACCCGGCGACGATGATCGTAACTCCCAGTCGTTGCGGAAAATCCTTCCGCACGAACAGTTCCGTGCTCGGACAGGCCAGGCAGCGAGTCACATTTTCGCTCTCCACCGCTTGCGGCGGGATCGACATCTCCACTTCGCAACGCCCGCAGGTCAACGCCTCGTCGCTCGCCGCGAAATGCGTCCGCACGGTTTGTTCACAGGCAGGACAAATGTAGGTGATGTTCATGCAAACCGCCGTTCGAAATGAGACCCGCCGATCGGCGTCCATCATAAGGGATACAGTCGATCCACCAACAGTAGCTGCGAAACCAATTCGCCGATAAACGCCAGAATGACTCCGGCGTAAAGGATGCCGGTGGCGCTTTGCGTGTTGGGTACTTTGAGCGTGTGCCAGGCCAACATGCCCATCATCGACACGCCCAACAAACCGGCCAACCAACGGAAAGCGAGCAGAGTTCCGAAATGGGCTTGGATCGGACTGTCGCCGCTGAGGTGCACGGCCAAACCGATAGCGCAGAGCACGGTGCGAATCGCAACCGCTCCGATCATCATCTGCACCAGCCGCTTCAGCGGGGCCAGCGCCATCGTCGGCGTGTTGAGATACCAGTGGCCGAGCAACATGGCCGACATGGTGGCTCCCAGCAACATGCCGCTCGAGATCAGCTCCAAGAAGGCCAGGATGACGCCCCCCGGACCCGTCGCGCTAGTCCAGGGCGTCGCGAATGCGGAAGCCATCAGCGATCCCAACGCCACGATGAACAACGCCAGTCCGCCCGCCTTCGCATTTTCGTAGAGCCAGCAGACCGCTCCCGCGTAGCTCGCCACCGCGATGCCGATCGCCAAACTCATCACCATCACCCAGGGCGTCTTCGCCGCAGCGAAGGCGTCGCGATCCGTCCAGACCGCCAATGCGGCGACCGTGTTGATTCCCATCAGCACCCACAAATGGACGCGATAGAATCCGCTCGTCACCAACTTGGGCGGCGTCAGGCCCATCGAGAGGGCCACGCCAAAGGAGAGGCGGAAGGCGAACTGAACGAGAACTTGCCAAATGGAGATCACAACCTAACGCCGTTCACCATAGATAAGTTGCATGATTTCCGACCGCGACGACAAGTGCGATCGGAAGACGCCCTTCATGGCCGAGGTGACGCATTGGCTGCCCGGTTTGCGAATTCCGCGAATGGTCATGCAGGTGTGCGTCGCTTCGACAACGACCGCGACCCCCTTGGCTCCCAACTCCGTCTCCAGCAGGTTGGCGATCTGTTCGGTCATCCGCTCCTGCACTTGCGGCCGCCGCGACACGACCTCCACGACTCGCCCCAACTTGCTCAACCCGATCACCTTCCCGTTCGGCAGGTAACCGATGTGCGCCTTGCCCATGAAGGGCAACAGGTGATGCTCGCACATGCTGTTGAAACTGATGTCGCGAACCAGCACGACCTCGTCGTAATCTTCCGTAAAGACTTTTTGCAGATGAGGACGCGCGTCCTCGTGCAGACCACTGAACAACTCGGCGTACATGCGAGCGACGCGGGAGGGTGTCTCTTGAAGCCCCTCGCGGTCGGGATCCTCACCCACGGCGCTGAGAATCTCTCGCACAGCATGCTCAATGCGCGGCAGGTCGACGTCAGGCGATGTCATAGCAGGCGATGTCATAGTCGGAGTTTCTTTCCGTCGAATTCCAGCAACCATCCGGTAACTGCGCGGCAGCTCGAATCGGATGTGACCCCAGCCACCCAAATGACGGCGCTCGACCAGTGACCGAACGACGCCGCCGCACAACGCCGCCGCACAACGTCGCGGCACGGGCCACCGCACGATGTTACCGCACAACCTCACCTCGCGTTGGGCGCGTGGGCTGGTTGCAAACGCACCATCCTAATGTTGCAGGTGAGGGGCCGACAAGTGGCGGCGCCACTCACAAAGCGACTTGGCGCTCGGTCGTCGTTCATTCTCCCGACGCTCGCTGGAATCCGAGCGGAGATTTCGTCAATCCTCAACGCCGCCACGCGAGGGGATTCGCGAGGTCGCATTTGCGCGGTTGCGACGATTTTGCCGGAATCGAGTCTGAGCGACCGTTTTTTGAACTAAGATTGAGGTGAACGAAATCGGGTGAAATCGGGGGCGGCGCCGGCGGCGTCTCGAGGTGAGTGGTGATGTCGTTTGATCAAGAGCTGACGAAAGTGCCAGACAGTTTTTCGGGAGTCGCGCGACTCTTCCCGCTCCCCAACCTGGTCATGTTTCCGCACGTCATTCAGCCGCTCCATATCTTTGAGCCCCGTTATCGAGAGATGCTCGCCGACAGCCTCGAAGACGACCAACTGATCGCGATGGCCAAACTCGCGCCCGGTTGGGAGAACGACTACGACGGACGTCCGCGAATCGAGCCGACTGTTTGCCTGGGCAGAATCGTCTCGTGCAGTGAAGACTCCCTGGGCCACTACAATCTGTTCTTGCTCGGTCTCACGCGTGGTCGGCTGCGAAAAGAGCTGCCGGCGGACCGTTCGTATCGGGAGGCGCAGATCGACATCCTGTCGGACGTCTATCCCGAGGAGAACGCCGCCCATCGCTCATCGCTGCAACGAAAGCTGGTCCGGGGCGTGCGCGACAAATTGCCGAGGTCGTCGACGATTCGCGAGCAATTCGAACGACTCTTCGATCAATCGGCTCCGCTCGGTATGTTGGCCGACGTAGCCGCTTTCACGATGGCGTTCGGCCTCGACGACAAACAGCAGTTGTTGGCTGAGCCAAACGTAGTGCGAAGAGCCGACCGGGTGCTCGAACTGCTCGCCACTCGCGACGACCCGGTTGAGCCGGTGCGGCCGTTTCCACCCGGCTTCAGCTCGAACTGAGTTGCTCAGTCATCCAGTTCGACTGTCGGCAACTCGACGGGCGGGTCGAGGTGGATCTCCGGGATCAGTTCGACGTCGATCACTGCGGACGGTCGCTCTTCCTCCGATTCCACGAACTCTCGGCAGCACTCGTACAACTGTTGGAGCAACACTTGCACGTCGACGCCCTCGTGATACGGAAGATACTCCTCCAGGTACGCGCGGCAGCCAAAGTAAAGTTTGCGAGCACCGCGGATGTTCTCATTGCCAAAATGGTGCAGACAGACGGCAAGTTGGATGAGTCCCTGATAAAAGCGGCGCGAGGGTCCTTGGTAGTCGGACCACAAATCCTCCCAAGCGTCGTGGGCTTCGAAGAAACCGCACTGATTGAAGTAAGCGATTCCCTCCAAGAAACGAGGATCGTAGCTGGAATCGGGGGACATTGTCTCGTCGTGGGCTGGTATTGGGGGAGTGCGTTTTTCGGGGCCCGCGGCCAGTCTAGGCGAGCCATCGGGGGGCGACAACGCGGTCGGCAAGTTACTTGACCCCTTCCGATTCGTCCGACACAATTGCCTCGACTTGGCTCCCCATTCGGAAACGCCGGAAACGCCGGGATGACGGCCCACCAAGACCGGTCGACCACGCTGGACGTCGCGCACCTGCTACGCGACGACTTCCCGGACGCCCAATGCGCTCTCCGCCACGACAGTCCGTTTCAATTGCTGATCGCCACC
>JASMLW010000638.1 GCA_030748485.1 Pirellulaceae bacterium | reverse complement strand
CCGCTTGCGGAACGAGCAATCGTCCTTCGTAATAGAGCGGCGAGGTGAAAGAGAGATAGACGTCCGGCCAATAGCGACGCCAGAGCAACCGGCCCGTCTCCTGCTCGACGGCGATGACCTGCCCTTCCGCCGTGTGGGTGTACATCCTTCCGCCGCCGCAGACCGGAATATGTTTCACGGTGCCTTCGACTCGACGCACCCACCGCATTCGCAACGGCGGCTTAATTCCCTGTTCATTGGCGTTGGTGCACCCCATGTTGCCGTAGTTCGTGTACCAATTGAATTGAGGATCGGTGTACTTGCCCGTCAGGGCGCTCCTCACGGTTGTCAAGTTAAGAGGCTTTCGCGGAGGCCGCGCAGCGCCGCCCGGTCCGAGCACATAGAGGTAACCGTCCTCGCCGCCCACATAGATACGGCCGTCGCAAACCGCGGCCGGAGCCGTGATGGGGCTTCCGAACGGAGTCGCAAACGACCACTCACCGCCACCGTCGTTCAGATCGACGACGTGCAGCTTTCCCTCGAGTCCGCCGTAGATCACTTGTCGATCGGTGACGATCGGCGGACAGATTGCGGCGTGGGGAGCGAGCGGCTGCGCACCCTTGTCCGTTTCAGAATGCCGGCAAAGCCCGAACCCTTGCTCGGGCCTCACGCGGTACACGGTGTCGCCCTGCAGGCTGACCGAACTGAAGCTGAGCAGACCGGGAGTGTCAATATAGGTTTCGGTGCCCGGCACGATCGCGGTCGACAGCTCGTCTTTGTCGCTCAACCGGAGCACTTCGACTCGGCCCGCATTGTCGCGACGGTGCCACTGCACGTAGGCGGCTCCGTCCGCGCCGAGGCTCAAACCAAAAGCGGCCGGAAACTCACTGCCGTGAAAGGACGGAATGTTCGCCAGCTTGCGGAGCCTCGGCTTGTCGCCTTCATCATGCAGAAACACGATGCGTCCGCCGGCGGGAATCACGATCGTCTTTTCGTGCGCCGCCAAGTTGCGCGAGCAGACGAAGTGATCGCGCCAATTGACTCGCCCCTCTTTGTACTGATGCCATTCCTGCCCGTTCCAGCGATTGCCTTCGAACCCGATGACTTCCTTCAGGAAATCCCACTGCCAGGCGATCTCGCCGTCCTCGCTTATCGAAAAAACCTGCGATCCGAGCGTGACAAAGTAGACGCGGTCTCCATCCACGACGGGCGTGCTGAAGATCGGATCGCGGCAGTCGATTTTTCGAACAACCTTGCCCGTCGTCCGCTCGAGAACGTAGTAGAACCCGGCCGTCGTGCCAAAGTGCAGATGAGCGCCGACGACCGCCGGAGAACTCACGTTGTTGCAGTTGTCGAGCCCGCCGGCCGTTCGAATTCGCCAATCCACGTCGTGCGTCTTCGCGTCGATACAAGAGGCGACACCCGCGCCATCGACCACATAGATCTTGCCGTCGGCGACAACGGGCGAGGTGTAGACGCCGTCGGTCAACGGCACCGCCGCCAACAATCCCAGCGTCTTCGTCTCGACACGGCGACCGGACGCGTCACCGGAGTGGCGGGCGTCGAATTTGTATTGCAGCCAGTCCTCCGCCGCCGCGGTGAGCGGGCAGAGGAAGATGAGCAGCGCGGCGAGACGGAACATGGAGGCTCCTAGATGGTCGTGTCAATCCTGTTGGTCATCGGTTTGTCATCTGCCACTTTCTAACCTTTCGATCGCCTTCTCGAAATACTCCAGCTCGCTTTTCAATCGCTGAGTGCGGGAGAATTTGGCGAGTCGGCGGAGGCGAGCAACCGGCTCGGCGTTGGTGGCCCAGCAAACCTTCGCGTGGCACTCGCAACAGAGGTAGAGTGGGTGACGGTCGGACTCTTCGCGGTGGTTCGAACCGCACATGTTGCACTCGTAGGCGGTGCAATGCCGGATCGAAAACATGTGGCCCGTCTCGTGTGTGGCCGTCTTCAACGTGCGCCGCAAGCAGACTCGAAAACGCTCCTCACTCTCTTCCGGATCGCCGTTGCGATGGATCGACCAGACTCCCACGCGGCCGCGGAGCGAAGCCTGGCCGTAGACAAAATTCCATCCTTCACCGGGCCACAAATCGCTGGCGGTAAAGGCGATGTAAGCGGCCGCGTCTGACGGCAGCCGCGGTTTGAGAACATCGTTGAGAACGTAAGTGCTGAGGATCTGCTTCACCTTCCAATCCGGGTGAACTCGACGAGCTCGCGCCGGCACGACGTCGGGCGGCAGATCCTTAAGGATTTTGACCTGTCGAGTGAAGTAGATCGACAGATACTCGGCGGAAAGTTCGACGATCCGACGTTCGGCTGCTGTGAACTCCCCGAGCGGTTGCACGTAGATCGTGCTCCGCTTGCCGGTCGGAGTGACGGGGCGCTCGCGCAAGTACTGCCGGAACAGCTGGCCCGCTTCTTTGTGTTGGGCGAGCCAATCGCCGGGGCGCGGCTTGCCGAGCGGTTCGTGCAGCGGCTTGAGCCGCGTCACAGTGCGGGCGAGCGCCGTGGGATCTCCGACCCGCGACGTGCGAACTCCACGGGGAGCGGCAATCGACTTGGCGACGGCCGGAGCCGACACCGGAGCCTCCGCCAACAACGGCGAGGAACAGGCGACCAGCGCCAAGACGAATGGGTAGACGAGTCGACGAGCAGCCATCTTCACCTCGCTCCACAACGCGGACTGAGAGCCGGACTCCGGACTCGCGCCGAGCGTTAGTCGTCGGTCACTTTTTTCAGTTTCCTCAATCGCTCATCTTCGTCAAATGTATTCGTACTGGCGGGAAAGTCGGGGTCGAGAACGACATCGATCGTCTGCTTCTTCGCCTCTCCGTCCACGGTCAGCGTGGCCAAGTAGGCTCCCGGCGTGAGGCGAGGAGTCGGAGCGCGGCGCGGGCCCTGCCGGCGGACCGGAGCCCGACGAAGATTCCAGACCGCGCGGTGCAAGCCGGCTTCCTTTGACGTCCGCAGATTTGCGACCACACTGCCTTCCACGTCGGTAATCTGCAAGGTGACCTTCTTCGCGGTCTTCGGCAAAGCGTAGTAGATAACGCCGCCGGTCAACGGATTCTCGGCGGCGAATCGTCGCCGTCCATAAAACCGCTTACCGGTTACACCGTGCCACATGACGGCCGTCTTCGGCTTAAAGAGCTGGGCGACGTCGCTGCGTTTGTCGATCGTGAACTGCCGCAGCGCGGCGACATCGAGGGCCCACAGACTGCGGCCGTGCGTACCCGCGACGATCTCACTGGCGGTCGGGTGGACGGCGATCTCGTGAATGGCGACGTGGGGCAGGTTGTTGTTTAGCCGAACCCACCGCTGGCCGCGATCCAACGAAACCCAGATTCCAAATTCAGTGCCCAAGTAGAGCACGTTGTCGGACCGCGCATCTTCGCGGACGACGCGAGCGCTGCCGGACGGCAGGCCTGTGTCGATCGCCTGCCACGTCTTACCGAAGTCCTCAGTGGCGTAGACGTGCGCCGCATCGTCGTCGTAGTAGTGTCCGTCGAAAGTGACGTATGCGCGTCCGTCGCTGTAACGCGACGCCTCGATACTGCTCACGCGGTGCTTTCCCTTGAGGCCCTTGATACGAAGCTTCTTCCACTGCGTTCCGCCGTCGGTCGTCGCCCACAAGTTGCCGTCATCCGTGCCGGCGTAAAGCACGTTGGGGTTCCGCGACGACTCAGCCAGCGCCGTACCCGTTCCGCGATCGGTCGCCGTCAGGTTGGGCGAGATGACTCGCAAATTGTCGCCGCGTTCGAGCGACTTGAAGACGCGATTCGCCAGGCAGTAGTAGATCTTTGAATTGTGGTTCGACAGCACGAACGGTGTCTTCCAGTTGAAGCGAAGCTTCCCTTCCTTCTCGGGCAAGGAAGGTCGAATTCGGTTACGCGCTCCCGTGCGGAGATTTACGCGAGCCATGTTTCCATACTGCGATTCGTAGTAGACGATGTCGGGATCTTGCGGATCGGCGAGGCAGATGAAGCCATCGCCGCCGCCGATCACAAACCACTCGTGAGTCGTCGGGCCGGCGGATCCCCGCAGCGCGCTGGGACCGCCCCAACTGCCGTTGTCCTGCAAGCCGCCGAAGACGTTGTAGGGTTGCCGGGTGTCCACGCCGACGTGATAGAACTGGCCGATCGGCAAGCTGTCGTTAAAGTCCCAGTTCTGCGATCCATCGTACGTCGTGTTGAGACCGCCATCGCAACCCAACAGGATGTGATTCGAGTCGGCCGGGTTGATCCACATCGCGTGGTGATCGGGATGAGTCGCGCTGCCGGCGTCCGCTTTGAATGTCTTGCCGCCGTCAGTCGATCGGTGCAGCGAGATCCCCAACACGAAGACAATGTTCTCGTCGTTCGGGTCGACGCGAATCTGGCTGAAGTAGAACGGCCGCGGGTTGAGACTGTTGACTCGCTCCCACGTTTCGCCGGCGTCGGTCGATTTGAAAACTCCTCCCGTCTGATGCCCGTTCTCGCCTTGGCTCTTCTGCACGTTGGCCGCCTGACCTCCGAGTCGCGTGCCGAACGGGCGGCCGGTGGCTCCGCCGCGGCGGCCAAATGTCAGCTTCACGGCAATCACTTTCTCGCCGCGTTTGACTTTCACCTCCACCGTGTCGCCCGCGAAGTGCTTGCGAATCTCGGCGACCAAGGCGCGGTAGTCGGCGATCTTGGCGCCGCCCATTTCCACGACGACATCTCCCGCTTTCAGTCCGGCCTTTTGCGCTGGGCCACCGTCGGAGACGACCGTCAATACGGCCGAACCGTCCGCGGCGTTGCCCTGAATCCCCATCAGCGCGGGCAGCTTGGCTCCCTTCGGCGCGACGCCGATCTTCTCTGATTCCACCACGGCGTAAACGATGTTGGGCTTGGACTTGACAAAGTCGAGTCCGATGCGGCCCAACTGAACCGTCGGCAGGCCCTTCGAAATCCGCCGCCAGGAATCGCCGCCGTCGGTCGACTTAAACAACCCGCTCCCCCAACTGAATCGCTTGACCGGATCGCCCCCGTCAAACGGGTCGCGGCGGCGCTCGTACGTGGCCGCCAGAATCGTGTCGGGCTTTCCAGGCTGCCTGGCGAGCTCCATGCAACCGGTGCTCTTGTCGACTTTGAGCACCCGGGTCCACGATGTGCCGCCGTCGGTCGTCTTGTACAGTCCGCGCTCGTCATTGTCGCCCCACAACCTTCCCAAAGCGCTGACCAGAACGATCTCCGGATTCTTGGGGTGGATCAGAATGCGACCGATTTGAAACGAGTCTTTCAACCCCATGTGAGTCCAGGTATCACCGCCGTCGGTCGACTTGTAGACGCCGTCGCCCCAGGAGACGGAGTTCCGCGCGTTGTTCTCGCCCGTGCCCACCCACAGGATGTTCGGGTCCGACGGCGCCACCGCAACGTCGCCGATGCAAATTGAATTCTGAAATTGGAATTGCGGTTTGAAAGTGACGCCGTTGTTCGCAGTCTTGAACAAACCTCCCGACGCCGTCGCGATCCAGTAGCGATCCGGATTCGACTCGACAACGGCGAGATCGACGATCCGCCCACCCATCGACGCCGGTCCGATTTGACGCCACTTCATCGTCGCCAGCCAAGCGCGGGCGCGGGCGAAACGCTGCTCCGCCTGTTTCTTCTCGGCGTCCTTCGCGGCCGCCTCCTTTTCGGCCTGTTTCTTCGCGGCGTCCTTGGCCGCTTGATCCTTTGCGGCGGCCGCCTTCACCGCTGCTGCATCTTTCGCCGCCTGCGCCTGTTTTTTCGCGGGGTCCGGTTTCGGCTTGTCGCCCGGCTTGTCCTGAGCCGATGCGGCCGAGGCGAAAGCGGTTAATGCGAAGGCGACAAGAAGTGTCAGGGTGTGTTGAATCAGCGGGCGAGTCATAGCAACCTCCAGAGTCACGAAGTAGCGGCCAATCCCCATAATAAGTCCTCGACATCCGGCTCGCACTAATCCTCTGGCCGATTGTCACAAGTTGGCCGGCCGCGTCGGGGCGGCTATTGTAGCTCGTGTCAGAGCGGCGAAGACGGGTGCGCTGAGGGAAAAAGAGTTCGCACACAAGGGCACGAGGGCACAAGGAAACAGGGCAACGGTTGGGCGGAAACCGATTTCAGTCGTCCGCCAGAATAGCTCGCAATCGATCGAGCGGAATGGCCGACGACGTATGCCCTTCGATTCCGCGGACGGTGGTCGCCTTGGTGAGCGAGTTGTAGACGGATTCCTCAACGCTTTCGACGACAGCGAGAAACAATGGGCTCATGCGATCGTTGGACAATTCCTGTTTGGCGAGCGTAGCGTCTGGCTGACGATAGGGAATTCGGTTGCGTGTCGAGAAGGCGATCACAAAGTCGCCCGATCCGTTGCTCATGAACGAGCCCGTGCGAGCTAATCCCAGCACGGCTCGCCGCGCCAACCGCTCGAGGTTTCGCGACGACAAGGGGGCGTCGGTCGCCACCACGATCATCACCGAACCGTCGTCGCCGGCGGTCGTCTCCTCATCGCCGAGCTGGTTCAGAATGTCTCGGTAGACTGGATTCGCACCAGCATAAGCCGCTTTACAAGAGCGGAGCCTTTCTTAGTCGAGCCACGTCGGCCGTTGTTGAACGCTCACCTCCGGCCTCTTCCAACGATCCTCAGAGAAAGAGTTCTCACACGGAGACACGAAGACGCGAGGATTGCGCGCCGGCATTTGGGCGCGCGCGTACGGCAGCATGAACGTCCTCGTGACTTTGTGACTTTGTGTGCGGCCTCTTCCAACGATCCTCAGACACCATCGTCTCGAGCGGAAGGGGAGGGATTCGAACCTTCAAGGCCTTGCGGCTCGTCCGGCTTCCAACCGGGTCCCGTCGCCAATCGGGTGGCCCATCCGTTAACGCGCGCGAACACCAAGCAGCCCGACCAGGATTCGAACCTGGAACTTCTCATTCAAAGTGAGAAATGATGGCCGTTTCAACATCGAGCTAGAAGCGGAACAGTATCGAGTGATCCCGGCTGGAATCGAACCAGCGCTCTCCTGGATGTCGGCCAAGCGTCTTCGCCATTGGACCACGGGATCAAGTTGTCAAATGGGAGTGACCAGAGTGGGCGTCGAACCCACAAAATCGCCACGCTCTCAACGTGACCGCTTTACCAGTTTGCGTACCTGGTCGTTTCGTCGTTTAGGTGTTTGTTCGCAGCGACTCTTCTTGCGGGCTATTTCCGCGCGACGGGATCCCCGAAGGCGCGAACGTAGTCACTCCACAGCTTCTTCTCGACCCGCCTCCCGTAGTTCTCCGCGAAGTCCTCACCGCGAGTGCAACTCGCCTTGCGGTTCGTCATGTAGTCGCAGTGGTGCCC
This sequence comes from Pirellulaceae bacterium, assembly GCA_030748485.1. Classification (GTDB taxonomy): domain Bacteria; phylum Planctomycetota; class Planctomycetia; order Pirellulales; family Pirellulaceae; genus JASMLW01. Next base: position 19,011 of record JASMLW010000638.1, on the reverse strand, counting down.
CAACTCGTGCAGCAACACACGCATCAACTGAAAGCATTTGGCCGTCGACGGATTGAAGTGGCAAAGGACACGGTCTCCTATATCCTCTCTCGCGTCACCCGCCCGTTCCTCAACTTCCTCGGAATCCGTTGCGTTCTCGTAGGACACTCCGAGCCGGTCGAAGAAATCGATGTCGCGGTAGAAGTACTTCTTGTCAAACGTGACTTCTTGATCAACTCCCAGGGCGCAGACGGCGACTTTGCCCGGACTAAACCAACCGAGCAACGTCCGGGAACCTGCGTCCAGGATGACCTTGTTGATCCCCTTCGCCAGGTCGTTCCAGTCCGGGACTAACTCGACGAAGCGATAAATGTCTTCTCGTTTCAAAACATGCCGATATTCGTAGCCGGCGCGTCGCCGCTCGATCGTGAAAGTCGAGCGGCCGAAGTGATTGGGCGTCAAAGTCCAGCGATTCTTCCGCTGGACTTTGCCGTCAACCACCTTCAGGGCTGTTCTTCGTCGCTCTCGTCTCATCGGATCGCACCTTTCAGCTGTACCATCCCGGCTTTCGCCGGGGTCCAAGTTGATTGCTCCTTTCAGCCGGGCCAACTGAGGACTGAAGAGGTCCGTTCGGGGATTGAACCCGATCTTCCGCCTTACCATGGCGGCGTGCGGCCGCAACACTTACAGACCATTTGGAGGCGAGCCAGACTCGATTCAAGCCTGACTCGTCGCCCAAGTAGCGGATCCGGGGGTCGCACCCGGCAGGCGGAGCTTATGAGACTCCGCTGAGCACTGGCCCATCCGCATCAGTTATCAAAGTAGCCAAGGCGAGAGTTGAACTCGCACGCCCTTGCGGGCACGACGGTCTGAACGTCGCGCGTCTACCATGTTCCGCCACTTGGCTGTGTGATTCTCTTCATCAGTTGCATGTCATTGAGCGATGTTATTGAGCGATGTCATTGAGCGATGTCATTGAGCGGAAGCCGTGAGACTCGAACTCACAAGTCACAATTGCGACCACCTGTTTTCGAGACAGGACCCTCATCCAGCCGGTTGACTTCCGTTACAGCTGCGGGAGTTGGAATCGAACCAACGGCCTCCTGGTTCAGAGCCAGGCGTCACTACCAGCAGCAACTACCCCGCATCATTGATCGCTGAAAAGCTCCGGCGGAAGGAATCGAACCTTCAACCATCTCCTTAACAGGGAGCCGCCTTACCATTTGGACCACACCGGAGAATTATCGAGAGCGCCCAGTGGGAGTCGAACCCACACTTCCGCCATGGCAAGGCAGTAGGCTGCCACTACATCATGGGCGCGTCGTTGGTTGGTCGAACAAACCTCTGAGTTGCTCGACCGCACAGAGCACCGGGTGGGAGTCGAACCCACGTCCCCGCGTTACGAAGGCGGGATCCTTGCCGCTGGACGACCAGTGCTGAGTATCTTCATTCATCGAGTGGGACCGGAGGGACTTGAACCCTCACCCGCCTGGGTAAGAACCAGGGATGCTGCCGCTAACACCTCAATCCCAATAACTGTTTTCTCTGCAAACTCAAGTCGGCCCGGAGGGAGTTGAACCCTCGTCTGACCCTTATAAGGAGTCGGCTCTGACCGTTGAGCTACGGGCCAAGCGATCAGTGAGGCCGGTAGGATTTGAACCCACACCCATCTGGGTAAAAACCAGAGATGCTGCCGTTACACCACGACCTCGCAAGAGAGTCGGGGTATGCGTTTAGCGCGGTGTGTATCGAACATGTTGCGTACTCGCTCGCCGAACTGTTGAATCGTTACTCAAGTCGGGCACCCCGGAGTCGAACCGAGACCCTCCTGCTCCCGAAGCAGGCGTGCTCCCTTCTGCACCTCTACCCGATAATTGGTGTGACGTGGTTGTGACGAGCGGGTCTGACGGTGATCGAACCCGTGTCTTCCGGCCCATACCGGACGCTTTGCCATCTAAGCTACAAACCCAACAAAAAAACCCGGCGTCGTGTGACACCGGGTTGATGCGATCTACAAAGATGCAGCCAAGCGTCACAAGCGCAGCGGATGCGCGGACAGCGAATTCGTCGGTTGACCGACGCCGCTACCCGAGCCCGTGCTTTTTATTGTGAGACTTGACGACATCGAGATCATTATTCCGGTTTCCTCAGTTGTGCGGAGCATTGCCCGCGTTTTTTACTGCGTATGGTTAGAAAGACGTTCGCGCGCCGCACAGGTTCACATCTTTTCGACGCGGGCACGGAAATATTGGATGCGCCGGCGGAGTGTTTTATTTCCGCGATTTCAACAATTTTTCACTTGAACAGAATGGTCCCGATCCTGGCACACTGCTCGGCCGATTGAGGTAGCATGGTGCGAGACGACTCATTCGAGGAGGCGCGAATGCCCGACAAAGATCCTGCCGTCCGTTTGAGAAGCTCGCTGGGCGCGATGTCGATCACCGCTCTGCTGATTACGTCGACTTGCGCGATGGGTCTGGCTCAAGATTCAGCGGACGAGCAGCGACTGCGGAACGAGACCGTGTTGGCGATGAAGCGGGCCGCCGGCTACTACCGTGAGCAGGTCGCCGTCCACGGGGGATATGTCTACTTCTATTCGCTCGACCTGCAGCAGCGGTGGGGCGAAGGGTTGGCGAGCAAGGACCAGATTTGGGTCCAGCCACCGGGCACACCGACTGTCGGTATGGGCTTCCTTGCCGCGTTCGAGGCGACGGGCGACGACTATTATCTACAGGCCGCTACGGCGGCCGCCGAGGCGCTTGTCTACGGTCAGATGCGTTCCGGCGGCTGGACTAACTGTATCGACTTCAACCCGCGCGGCGATCGCGTCGCCCTGTATCGCAACGGCCGCGGGCGGGGACGGAACACTTCGTCGCTGGACGACGGCCAGACCGCGTCGGCGATCCGGCTGCTGATCCGAGCCGACCGAGCTCACCAATTTAAACACCGGCGGATTCACACCGCCGCCGAAGTGGCGCTAGCCGCACTGCTCAACGCTCAATATCCCAACGGAGCTTTCCCGCAAGTTTGGGATGACGACAAGATGCCCGATCCGCCGGCGCGATCGGCAAGCTATCCAGAATACAACTGGCGTTCGGAAGGCCGCATCAAGAACTACTGGGACATGTACACGCTCAACGACAACGTTCCCGGCTACGTGGCCGAGACGTTGATCGATGCGCACGCGATCTACCGAGACGATCGCTATTTGGACGCCGCGCGGCGCTTGGGCGACTTTCTGATCAGCGCTCAAATGCCCGACCCGCAACCCGGCTGGGCTCAACAGTACAACTACGAAATGAAACCGATCTGGGCGAGGAAGTTTGAACCGCCGGCCGTAAGCGGCGATGAATCGCAGGAGGCCGTGCAAACTCTGCTGACAATTCACGCGGCGACCGGCGATGACAAGTACCTGGCTCCGATCCCGTCGGCGCTCGCGTACCTCCGCCGTTCGCTGCTGACCGATGGCCGCCTGGCTCGCTACTACGAGTTGAAGACAAATATTCCGCTGTACATGGCCAGGAAAGGGAAGGTCTATCGACTCACCTACGATGACGACGAGCTGCCGACGCACTACGGCTGGAAAACCGACTCGCGGCTCGACGAGCTTTCGGCGCTCTTCAATGCGGCGCGGAGCGGCAAACAGGGAAGCTCGACAAAGCCGGCCGCCGATCGCGCCGCCATTCGCCGCATCATCGGGCAACTTGATCAGCAGGGTCGCTGGGTCAGCACTTACGGAGGGGAACGACTGGTCGGTCAAGCCAAGCTGAAGATCGGGGCGGAATACTTGTCCAGCGAGCTGTTCAGCCGCAACTTGACGAAACTGGCCGGCCACGTGAGCAAGTAGTCTGATGGTTCGGTCGTGCGTAGTGAATTTCGCCAGAATTCTCCCCTCGTCAAGCGGTGAATCGGAGTTCGTTAAGTCGTGAATCGAACTGCCGGCAAGCCCACTACGCGAAATCCAACGCCTGACGGAACAACTAGGAGCGGGCGGCGGTCTAGAATAGGTCTTACTCGAGTCGCAACATGTCGACTCATCCGGGACAACTCAGCGGACGAGCTAGAGGACGAGACGTGACAATCTGCGAACGACATCACTGCCGCGCTTTGTTAGTCGTATTGTCGATCTGGTGGACGCCGGCGGCAGTTGCTCAAGACTCTGCGCGATCGAAGTCGCGCGCTGCGGACGCGCTCCTAAAGCAGTCGTTCCAGACCGACGTTAAGCCCTTGCTGCAGAAGTACTGTTGGCGGTGCCACAACGAGGAAGAGATGGAGTCGGGTATCCGCGTCGATCAACTCGACGGCTCCTTGAGCGACCGCTACTTGCGGCTTTGGAAGGGGATACAGCATCAGTTGGCTGACGAAGCGATGCCGCCCGACGATGAACTCCAACCGACCGCTAAAGAGCGGACGATGTTGGTGGGATGGATTGAACGGGCGATCGTCACCGCCCGATCTCGCGTGGCGGAAAAGAACGGCTCGATCCGGCGACTCACGGTCAACCAGTATCACAACACGCTCCGCGACCTGCTCGGACTTCGCGACAAGCTGACCGACGTCTTGCCGCCGGATGCGGTGTCGAAAGACGGTTTCGTAAACAACCATCAAACGATGTTGTTGTCGCCGTTGTTGCTGGAGGCGTATTTCGATGTCGCCGAGCATTCGCTCGATTTGTGCATCGTGGACGAAGACGAACGACCGTCGATTCAGAACTTCCGCATGGACTTGGGAGCCGCCGTCAACCCGGAACCGTGCCCCGACAAGTTGATTCTCGGCGCGCTCAGCATGCTCTTGAAGAACGACGACTTCATCGTCACGCAACTCGAGCCGGAGAAACCGTTCGCCTACGATCCCTTCTTCATGCAGACGAAGTATCGTTTTATTGAAGGATACCAAGGCAACGCCACCGTTCGCGGTTGGCGAGACTTCGACAGCATCTACCACGCCGTGTTCGCGTGCGTGCGAGGCAACGGAGGTTACCCGCAGGGGTTGGCGTACCAAACTGTGCCGGCCGGGTTGCTGCTCCGTCCGGCGATTCCCAGCGCCGAGTTGTTTCAAGTCGAGAGCACGTATGGCCCCCAAGCGAACTTTAAGATCTCCTTGCGCGAGTTGCCGGATCGGGGCGTGTTTCGCGTCACCGTGAAAGCCGCGAAATACGACGACGGTTTGCTGTTCGACCCCGGTGCGGTCGCACAGCCGGTGACTGAGTCGTCGGTCACGGCGGCCGATCTCCGCGAGCCTCGGATGGTCCAGATCCCGCGCGGCGGCGTCTACCAAGCGGACGTGTACGTGACGGCGGCGGTCGATCGCGGACCGGCGGCCGACGATTCCAAGTTGGCCGAAGGCTTGATCGGTTCCTGGTCACTTGACGGCGACGCGATCGGCAAAGCAGCCGACAGAGAGTTTCCTGGGCGGTTGGAGGGAGAGGCCAAGTTCGTCGACTCGCCTTTCCAGCAGGCGATTTCTCTAGACGGCAAACAGGCGGCCGTTGTCGCACCCCGCGACGAAGCGATGAATGTGAGTGACGGCGATTTCACCGTCGCCGCCTGGATCCACCCGCGAGAGCTGCGGCAAGCGGGCGTCGTCAGCCTGGGTGGCTACGGCTACACGCACGGCTGGCTGTTGGACATGCCCAACGGAACGGGCGTCTTGCGGATCGAAACTTCGAAGCCGAACAATCAGTCCAACGGAACGGTGCAATCGCGGCCAGGTGTGATCCGCCGCAACACCTGGCAACACGTGGCGGCCGTGGTGCGGCGCGGCGACAATCGAACTCGGCTTTACGTCAACGGATTCGATGTTGGCGTCGGCTCAATCCAGAACTCTAACCTCGACAACCCCAAAGCGGAACTGCACATCGGCCGCATTCCTGGCGCGAATCTATTCGCCGGCGAGATCGACGAGGTGAGGTTGTATCGCCGCGCTCTCGACGTTGCGGAGCTCAAAGCGCTGATCGAACCGGGGAAGCAGTTCGCCAAAGCTCCGCCGGCGGAGCCGCCGAAGAATCTCGCCCTCCGACTGGGCGAGCGGCGCTTTGCAGCCAAGCTGTCTCAGCCGGCGTTCATCACGGTTCGTCTCGACCGCGGCCCACTGCGGATCGCCGCCGAATACGAGGGACATTCGCCCGTGAACCGCGTCGTTCTGACGAGGCTTGACGACGACGATCCGCTGGCGCAAGAGTTCACGAAGTTCGCTGCGCGCTCGCCGCGAATCGGCGTCCATGTCGGATTGCGACGCGATTGCGGCAGCACGTTGACGCAAGTCGGAGCCGCTCAGGCAGTTTTCGCCACCGAGATGGGTGAGTTCGTTTTTGAGGACGCCATCAACAACTACCCCAGTCCCGATGTTGAGAAGAACAACGTCAACTACCTAGCCGGCGTGCGTGAGATCGGCGTCCGCAGCGAGTACACCGACGGCCGCCCGATGCCGCGGTTGCTGATCCGCTCCGTCGAGTTTGAGGGACCGTATTACGAGTCGTGGCCTCCCCGCACGCACAAAGACATCTTCATCGAGTCGCCGAATCGCGACGATCCGCCGGTCTACGCCCGCGAGATTATCCGCTCGTTCGCGACGCGGGCGTTTCGGCGGCCGCTCGACCAGACGGAGGAGGACGCGTTCTTCGCCGTTTGGCGGAGTTCGTTTGCGGAGACGGGTGAGTTTCAGCAGAGCATCAAAGACAGCCTGCTCGTCGCGCTCACCTCGCCGCAGTTCCTGTTCATCATCGAGAACAGCGAGACGCCGGACGCCGAAATGCTCTCCGAATGGGAACTCGCCTCCAAACTGTCGTACTTCCTCTGGAACACGTCTCCCGACGATCGACTCCTTTCCCTGGCGGCGAGCAAGTCGTTGCGAAACTCGCTTGACGACGAGATCACGCGGATGATCGCCGACCCGCGGTTCCGACAATTCACCGGCGACTTCGTATCTCAGTGGCTGAGCCTCGAGAAGTTCGATGTCGTTGAGATTGACCGCAACAGGTATCCCCGCTTGACTCGCGATACGAAAACTCAGTTGCGACAAGAGCCGGTTGAGTACATGTATCACCTGATGCGGCACAATCTAGGAATCAGTCATGTGATTGAATCGGATTTCATCGTGGCCAATGAAGTTGTCGCCGCCTACTACGGACTCGGCGGCAAGACGGAAAACGGATTCGAGTTCACGCCGATTCCTCACGCCGATCGGAATCTCGGTGGACTGCTGACTCAAGCCGGAATTCTGGCCGGGCTGTCCAACGGTCGCGAATCGAATCCCGTAAAGCGCGGAGCCTGGCTGGCGCGAAAGATCATCGCCGAGCCGCCCGACGACCCGCCGCCAAACGTCCCGGCGCTCGACGCGGATTTGAGCAACCTCTCATTGCGCGAACAACTCGCGAAGCATCGCAACCAAAAAGGTTGCGCGAAGTGTCACGCGGGGATCGATCCCTGGGGATTGCCGTTTGAGGAGTTTGACGCCGGCGGGCTCTTCAAGAAGAAGCTTGTCGACGCGCGGGCCACGCTGCCCGACAAGACCGAGGTCGCGGGCCTCGATGGTCTGCGAAAGTACCTCGTGAACGACCGCATCGATCAGGTGGCGTTCAGTTTTCTAAAACATCTGGCTACCTACGCGGCGGGTCGCACGCTGACGTACAACGAGACCGAGTTTCTTCGCGAGCAGAGCGGCAAGATGAAGTCGGGTGGCTATCCCGCACAGGACATGATTCGCTTTGTTGTGAAGAGCGACCTGTTCATGCAGAAGTAGCAGACGACGCGAGTCGAATCTATTTCTTGTCCGGCGACGCGGCCTTGAGATCGACTGGTCGCCGCCGAAACATCTCGGCCTTGAAGTCTCCGATGCCGGACCAGTGAGTGCGCCGGTCGAGGTCGACTTCCGCTACGACGACGTCGCCAAACTGCTTGGCGAGCGCAATCGTCTCGCCCGTGTGATCGTAAACTCCGGAGATGATCCAGTTGGTGTCGGCGGCCGTGTACGTGCTGCTCATCAGGTAGACGTGGTTCTCAGTGGCTCGAGCGCGAGCGAGCAGTGGATTGCAGCCCCACACGGGCCAGGCGATCACTTCGGCTCCGCGCTTGGTCAGCTCGCGCGCCGGCTCGGGGAAAAAGCCGTCGTAGCAGACCATCATGCCGACCGTGCCGAAACGAGTCTTGAAGACGGGGTAGTCGTTTCCCGGCGCGATGCCGCCTTCCGCCTCGCCACGCGGCAAACAGACTTTGCGGTACTTGCCCACCACATTTCCATCCGGACCAATCAGGACGGCGACGTTGTAGACCAAATGCTGGTCGCGTTCGAGCAAGCCGGCGACGATGTACAGATCGTGAGTCTTGGCCAACTTGCCGAAGTACTTCGTGGATGGTCCGGGGATCGGCTCGGAAACTTCCGCGTAGTCCTTGCCGAGTCCGTAGTAAGTGAGCGTTTCGGGGAGGAGCACCAGGTCGGCTTTCTGGTTGGCCGCCTTCTCGATGAGCGGCGCGAACATGCGGCAATTGTCGGCTGGCGATTCGCCGCCCGTCGGCCGAAAGTGGACCGTCGCCAGGCGCACCTTGCGGCCCGCCGGGCGCGGGGACTCCCGCAGAGCGATGTCGCTCCACTGAATGCGTCCGCCGGGAGCCCACTTCAGATAGAGATCGACGACGACGGCCGTCGCGTTCTTTGGCGCTTGATAGACACCGCTGACCTCCGTCCAGCCTCCCGTCTCGCGGCGCTCGTCAATCGGAAACTCGGGGCGCGCCATGCTGACGCCGCCCCGCCGGTAGAAGTCGACGACTTGGTGATCGTACGGAACCATGCGCCCCTTGTCGTCCTGCCAACTGAGTCTGACCAGTGCGCTTTGGCGCAACGATTTGACGTTTTCCGTCTTCCGGCTGGCTCGAAAACGGTAGTGCTTTCCGCCGGCGATCTTGAACGTCTTCGACCACCTACCGTCCAATCCCTCGCGCTCGTCGTGCTCGATGATCAGGCGAGCCTTCCCGTCGCGGCCCCCATCTTTTGTGAACGCAAATGCGGGCGCGAGTTCGGGGCGAGGCGAAAGGAATGTCCAGCCATCGTACTCGGGCTCCGAAGAAACCGCCGGGACGGTGCAGCAAGCGACAGCGCCGATGAAAAGCAGAACGACTGCGCGGTTCGCCAGGTTTGACGTCGTCATAGGATTGTGCCTCTGGGAAGAAGAGGTGCAAGTACGTGGGTGTCTCACCAGTTTACTATTGCCACTCCGATCGTGGCGACACCGCGACTGGTGAAGTTGACATTTATCGCCTTGTAGCTACGTTCGCCAGAACGTGGAGGCGGTTCGTTTGAGCGCAGCGCTGTTCCGGCAGACGCGAGTGTCGAAGCGCGACTTGTGGCGTTGAGGGTTCGTGATTTTTCTCTGGTGTTATTCCAGCGACCAACGGGAGCGGGCGAACGCCTGCCGAGTGGCAGCTGTGTCGCTAATCGACTGAGTCTGTCAGTGACCACCGCGTCAGCGTATTGCTGTCCTTGATCAGAATGGCGTCCTCGAGCAGCACGGGTGGAGCCCAGGTCGACTGGTCCGACACTTGGTAGGTCGTCAGTTTCTTGAACTGTTCGCCATTCGCGCTGACGACTTGCAACTGACCGTCGTTCAGCAGCGCGAGGAGATGGCCGGGAATCGACAGGAACGCCACGTTGTTCCCAGTTCTTCCCGGACCTTGCCAGAGGACTTTCCCCGTTCCGATGTCGAGGCAGAACAGCCGGCCGCGACCGTAGTGGGAGAATCCGTAGAGCCGGCCGTCGTTGATGACCGCCGTGCTCATGTCGAGCGCCACTTCGTCTTGAAACCATCGTTCCGCGACCGACCAGTCGCCGTTCTCGACCTTGGGTTCCAAACCGTAGATGCCTCGGTTCTCACCGCCCAATAGAACGAGCCCGTCGATGAAGGTCGGCGTCGGCATGTTCTGATTCGATCCCTCGTGTTCGAGCGGGAACTCCCACAGCTGTTGGCCCGTCCGACTGTTGACGCCCACCAACGCTCGATGATTCCACTCGACGATCTGGCGGACGCCGTGGATGTCCACAAGCAGCGGCGACGAGTAGGAGGGGCCGTCTTTGTCCAGGTCCCAGACTTTCTTTCCAGTCTTCACATCGAGAGCGACGAGGGCTCCTTCTTCGTCGGTGCCGAAGTGAACGACCACTCGGTTGTCATCCACGATGGGCGAGGTCGCGGCTCCCCAGTTCGGGTGGCTCTTCTTGAATCGACTACCGTAGTTGCTCCGCCACAGCAATTCGCCCGAGTCGGCGGCCCAAGCCGAGAGTGTGCCCGTGATGCTCATCGTAAAGACTCGCCCGTCGGCGAGGACGGGCGACGATTTGGGGCCCTTGCCGTGCCGTTCACCACCCCCGGCGATCTTGAACGTAACGCGGTGGCTCTTCCGCCACTTCAGGTCGCCCGACTTGAGGTCGAAGCACCAGAGTACTTCATCATCGCCTTGTCGAGCGTGCTGGAAGACGCGGCCGCCGGCGACAAGCGGAGATCCATATCCTGCGCCGACTTCAACTCGCCACTGTCGACTCAGCCTTTCAGGCCACCGAGCGGGCGGCTTGAACCCCTGGACCCAGCCATCGCGACGCGGCCCCAGCCAACCGGGCCAATAAGTTTCCGCGGCGAACAAGGAGGACGCCACGGGCGCCGCGAGTGAAACAACAAAAGACAAAGCGACAACCAAGGCCGTGCGCTGCATTCTCGGGTCTCCCGTCTTGAGTACTCTGGTCTGATCGTTCACCGCGCGCCGTTTGTGAGGGCTCGTGAGAGCCGCGACTCTTTGTGATCAGTCGCCTTCGGCGATGCAATAGACTGACTTTTCGCCGCGCAAGAAGAGCTGATTGCCGGCCAGCGCGGGCGAGGAGTCGATCCGTTCGTCGAGCTTGTTGGTCGCCAGCACCTTCAGCTCGGTCGATCTCTGTAGGACCAACGTCCTCCCACTCCGGCCGGTGATGTAGACGCGCCCGTCGGCCGCAACCGGCGACGCGTAGATGTTCGACAGCCCGGGCAACCGAGTGCGTTCGAGAATTGTCTCACCCGATTCGGAATCGAGGCACGTCAAGATGGCCTGGTTGGACTGGCTGAAATAGAGCATGCCGTCGTACAAGACTGGTGACGGAACGTAGGGCGTGCCGCGGCGCTTTGACCAAACGACCTTGTCCAAATCTGAAACATCGCCCTTGGATGCGAGCGGCAGAGCGAGCACGGCAGACCCCTGATAGCCACTCATGCAAAAAACCAGGTTTCCCTCCACGACTGGTGAGGGAATGACGTTGCCCGTCAGGCCGCCGCACTGCCAGATGATCTCTCCGTTTTCCAAATCGTAACTGCGGACGAGATTGGAGGCGGCCGTGATAACCTGCGTCTTGCCGCTGTGCTCGACGATCCGCGGTGTCGCCCAGGCGTTCCTCTCCGAGCGATCCTTCTTCCACACCGTCTCGCCGGTCGCCGCATTCAAGACCTCGATCGTCGATTGGCGAGAATGATCGCGAACAATGACGAGCCGTCCGTCGTGTACGACGGGAGAACACCCCTCGCCCAAACTGGCGCCGACATGAGCTTTGCCGAGGTCGCGGTTCCATAGCTTCTCACCGTCCAGGTCGTAGCAGTAAAGACCCGCGGACCCAAACCAGCAGTACAGCCGCTCGCCGTCAGTCGTGGGCGAGGCGGGCGCGAAATCGCAATCTTTGTGGTGGCCTTCGTGGGGAATCTTCTCCGTCGCCGTGCTCCGCCACAGTTCCTTTCCAGTCGAGCGATCGAGGCAGAGGACGACGAACTGGTACGCCGTGTTGGGATAGGTGATTCCAAAGACTCGTTTCGGCTGGTCTTCCGGTTTCGGCAGCGAGGGATCGACGACGCCCGTGTCGATCGTGGTCAGCAGAAAAACCCGCTGACCCCAAATGATGGGCGTTGAGCTGCCGCTGCCGTCGAGCTCTACTTTCCAGCGGACGTTCTTGTCTTCGCTCCATTGGAGCGGCGGGTGCGACGTGCGCGATACGCCGTTGGCCTCCGGTCCACGCCATTGGTGCCAGTTGTCGGCAATCGATTTTTCGAACGATTTTTCGAACGATTGCGCCGCGGCATTACTCGCCGCCAAGACGGCGACACACAAGAGACTGAAAACAGATCGCGGTCTGGAGCGCGTCATGGCTGTTCCTACTGGTTGGAATCCGCTGAAATCACCGACTTGAAGTTGACCATCATGGAACAAATATCCAAGCGCGAGCGACTCGGGTCAATGCGCGATACAGATTGTGACAAAGCTTTTGACCGGAGAATCGGGCGAGTCGCATCCTGGTAGAATGACGCCATGACATCAACATCCAATCGATTCCTGGCTCTTCTTCGCGGTATCAACGTCGGCGGCAAGAACGTCATCGCCAAGGATGACCTCAAGGCGTGTTTTGAGGATCTGGGACTCGAGAACGTCCGCACTTACATTCAAAGCGGCAACATCCTGTTTCGCTCGGACGAGACACGGGTCAAGGAGCTGACGGCGTCTATCGAAGCCGGGCTGTCCGAACGGTTCTCATACGAGGCGCAGGCGGTCGTTCTTTCCCATAAGAAGTACAAGTCGAGCGTGGCGGCGGCGCCGGCTGAATGGGGACATGACGACTCGCGAAAACACAACGCGATGTTCACGCTGAGCAGTACGACGCCCAAAAAGGTTCTCGCCCGACTGACTCCGCCCAAGTCCGATATCGAATCCGTCGCGACGGCTCCCGGAGTGATATTCTGGTCGGCGTCGATAGCTGAGCTGTCGAAGACAACCGTGATGAAACTGGCTTCGCTGCCCGTCTATCAACAGATGACAGTGAGAAACCACAACACCGTCTTCAAGCTGCTCGACCTGTTTGAGACGATTTAGTCGGGCCCTGGGCCCTGTTCCAACGAGGAGCTACTGATGCTGTTTCGATGCGCAATTCTTGTCGCCTGCTCATGCTGGGGCGTTCACGTGCACGCCGCGGAACAACCGAACATCCTGTTCATCCTCACTGATGATCAAGGATGGTGGGACCTGGGGATGCGAGGCAACACCGACATCGACACTCCGGTGATCGATCAATTGTCGCGCGACGGAGTCGATCTAACTCGCTTCTACGCAGCGCCCGTCTGCGCTCCGACTCGCGCCGGTCTGATGACGGGACGCTATTGCTTTCGAACAGGGCTCTACAACACACGGTTCGGCGGCGACACGCTGGGGAGCGGCGAGACGACGATTGCCGAAGTGCTCAAGAAGGCCGGCTATCGAACGGGGTGTTTTGGCAAGTGGCACTTGGGAAAGTACGCGCCTTACCAACCGCACAACCGCGGTTTTGACGAGTTTCTCGGTCATTATCACGGGCACATCGACGAGTATGACTACCCCGATCAGATTGTCCACAACGGCAAGCCGGTCGAGGCGCGGCGGTACGTCACCGATCTATTCACCGATGCGGCGATTGAGTTCATCGAAGGAGCCAAAGATCGACCATGGTTCTGCTACTTGGCGCTCAACGCGCCGCATTCTCCGTGGGTCGTCGGCACGAGTCACGATGGGCAGGCGCGCGGCGATCTGCTGATCAACAAGTACCTCAAACGCGGGCTCGTGCTCCGCGAAGCGCGAATCTACGCGATGATTGACATCATCGACCAGAATGTCGGCCGTCTGCTGAAACGACTCGATGAATTGGATCTGGCCGACGACACGGTCGTCGTGTTCATGACCGATAACGGCGGCGTGAGTAAGCACTTCAAAGCTGGACTGAAGGGCAACAAGGGTTCGATCTATGAGGGCGGTGTGCGAGTTCCGCTGTTGGTTCGTTGGCCCGACCACTTCCCCGCCGGAGGTGTTGTCGCCGCCCAGTGTTCGCACGTCGATCTGTTTCCGACGTTCTGTGAGTTGGCTGGGCAAGCCTTGCCGGCCGACCTCAAGATCGATGGAATCAGCCTCGCGCCGCTGCTGAAAGCGGGAGCCGGCCAGCGCCATCATGAATACGTCTACCATGCCTGGGACCGCTACCATCCCAATCCCAATAACCGTTGGGCGATCTCCGATCAGCGCTGGAAGCTGGCGTGCCAGGTCCGCACGGGTGAGCAGGCGACCCAGCAGAACTGGCGTCTCTACGACCTCGCGAACGATCCGGGCGAAAAGAACAACGTGCTCGGCAAACATCCGCAAATCGTGAAGCGGTTGAGAACCGAGTTCCTGCGCTGGTTTCGCGAGGTGACTGATGGCGTCAAATACCAGCCGGCTCCCATTCCCATCGGTCATCCCGATGAACGGCTGGTGGAGATCCAACCGAGCTGGGCGACTTGGCGTGGGAAGAATATTGAGTACGTGTTTCGCGGGTACGACTGGGACACGATTCAGGGGTGGCGGGAGCCGGGGGAGTCGGCCAGTTGGCGGATTGACGCGCTGCGCGGCGGCGAATACGAAGTGGCGATTAGCTACGGCCGGTCGGCTCGCGGCGGCGGGACGCTGAAGATCGCCGTGGGCGATCAGGCCGTTGAGACGAGCCCGCCGGCAACACCGACGGCGGATGTATTTACGCGAATTGTCATCGGCCGCGTGTCGATCCCCCGCGGTGCGACGACCCTCAAGGCCGAGGTCGTAAAGGCCCACGGTGTCGAACTAATGCGACTCAACGGAGTCTTCCTGCGCCGCGTCGGCGACTTGAAAGACCGTTAGACGCGGGCGCCATTCGCGAACGCCGCCAAACTCAACTTGTCCACTCCGCTGTTGTTGAGTACAAGCCGTTTTTGAGAATCGCCATGGAGGGATTGGGATGGCTGACGACGCCGGTGAAACGAAATCGACTTCCGACGACTGGCTCAAGGTCTTGTCCGTGCTTGCCCTGCTGAGCAAGGATGCTCCGAATGGCCAAAGCGGCAGTGCGGTCGCGGTGGCGTTTGTGGTCGTCGGATTGTCGATCTACTCGCGAACCGTCTTTCACCTGCTCTATTTTCTCGCCACCAGCTTTCTCATCTGGACGGCCTATCAATCGCAACAGCCGTTGATCGTGGGCTATGCGGCGCTCTATACGGTGCTCGGAGGCGTCCTCGTCGCCGAGGGTGAGCGGCGGCGGGTCCAAAAGGGCCAATTCCTCAGCGCGATCTGGTGGGCGGGGCAATTCTCGCTCCACGTTCTCGACATTCGCCATGCATACGCCAACGGCGGAGCCTCAGGGTTCTTCACCGACCTCTTCTGCGTCATCTGCGGGGTCATGGCCGTCGTCGAGGTCTATCGAGGACTTCTCGGACTTATCCGCCGCGACAAGAACGCGGAGGACGCGCCGACTGTCGGCGAGTCGCAGCGAGCCGCTTAGTCGCAGGCTGAACGGGGCAATGCCTGGGAGATGTGCCTGGGAGATGTTCAGAGCCTGGGCAACGGGTTCCGTGGGGCGATGTAGATCTTCAACACCACAAGTGGCAGTGCCACTCACAAAGCGAGCTGCCGCTCGGTAGTTGTTCGTCCGCTCCCGTTGGTCGCTGGAATCGCTTAAGCAAAGTCCCGAACCCTCAACACCACAAATGGGAAATGCTCCGACAAGGCGGAGCATTCTAAGTTCGGCAGAACGCCTCCCTGGCGGCTGCTGGAACGACAGCCACCAGGGCGCCGTCGGTTGAGCGCACCGGCGGCTTCGGCGTCCTTGCTGAAGGGCGTCTCTGCGGCGCGCCCCCGACTACTACGGAACGGCGCCGCTTTATGGCGTTCATGGATTGGACAGAGTTGGCGTCCAAAGTCGCGCGGAGAGGCCTTCGTCTGTGAGTTGTGGCTTGGGGCGTCTGTGTGCCTGTGTGACCCTTTCTATCGGTTCGATCGGTACAACCTGACCGCGACATGAACGGCCGTTAACGCGCCGTTACAGCTTCACACATCTCGCTGAGTACACAGAAGATAGCAATCACAACCGCGCACATTCGCGCGGATTGAACGTGTTGGCGAGCGAAGTTGCACGAGTTCTTCCACGTCGCGGGTCGCCAAGTTGTCGACTACTCGCTTGGTGGATCGCCCGCGACATCCCAAAACAATCCCAACTTTCCCAACAACCAGATCGTGCAGTAGGTCGTGTCGATCTCCCACCACTTGCGACCGAAGTTCGCTCGCCGCGGTATGGCGTGGTGGTTGTTGTGCCAACCTTCACCAAAGGTCACCAGCGCGACCCACCACAGGTTTTTGCTGTCATCGTCCGTCTCGAAATTCTTGTACCCCCAGACGTGCGTCACCGAATTGATGAACCAGGTGCAATGCAAGACAATCAACAATCGCACAAACATTCCCCACACGACAAGTGACCAGCCCAGCGACGACCCGCCGAACGCGTAGCCGGCTCCGAACATCGCTCCTCCGAGCAGGAGGTGCCAGAAGATGTAAGTGCGGTCGAGAAACTGCAACACCGGCTCGGCCGCCAGGTCGGGAGCAAAACGTTCGTGATGCGCGTCTCGGCGCTCGCGGTTCATCGCCGCCAAGCACCACAGCATGTGGCTCCATAAGAACCCTTCGCGAGGTGAGTGAGGATCGCCGTCTTGATCGCTCAGGGCGTGGTGTTTCCTGTGATTCGCAGTCCAATGGACGGCGGATCCTTCCCCCGCCAGACCGCCGATTAACGCAATCAGGGCGCGAATGGGCCGGTAGGTCGTGAAACTGCGGTGGCTGAAGAGTCGATGGTAGCCCAGGCAAATCCCGATTCCGCCCGTCAGCCAGTAGAGCGCGAGCATCACGATCAGCCCGCTCCAGCTAAACGTAAACGGAGCGGCCAGGGCTCCGAGATGGATGGCGCCAATCCAAAAGACGGTCACCCAGCTGAGGCCGTCCGGATACCGCACTTTGGGCCGATCCGGCAGGGGCTCTTCGCTTGTTTCGACGGGTGGGGGGGGTGACGAGCTTGTGTCGATCGCCATGGGAGTCGTTTCCTGTTTGTTTTTTCGTGTTCTGAGTGGAACTGGGGGGAGCCAGATATGCGATTGGCGCTATTCGCCGAGCGGGCCATTCAAGAGTTAAGGACCTTGACATCTAGAATTACGATGTACACTCTTGGTGTCAAGGCGGGGGAGGGGCCCCGCGTCCGAATCGTTGGCGCCAAAAGGCGACTTATTTGGCCCAGGATTTGACAACGGCTCTCATAAATGTAGATTACTGTGAAAGATGTACGTAAAATGCATGTTTAAGCCGCTTGCGCTTCGTTCACCCACAGAAAATATGAAGCTCGCCCTGCAAACGGACTACGCCCTGCGGACTTTGATGTTCCTAGCCGCCCGGGGCGAGCGCGCGCACGTCGCCGACGTGGCCGAGTTGTATGGAATCTCGCGGGCCCATGTGGCCAAGGTGGTCAACCAACTAGCGCGACTCGGGTTTCTCCGCAGCATCCGCGGCGTCGGCGGCGGCATTGAGTTGGTCCGGCCCCCCGCGGAAATTCGCATCGGCGAAGTAGTCAGCGCCTTTGAAGGGCGGCTGAACCTGCTCGACTGCACGGGCGCATCCGGCGTCTGCACCATCGAGAATTTTTGCAAACTAAAACAAGTGCTCTGCGAGGCGGAGCGCATTCAATTGGAATTCCTCAACGGCGTCACGTTGGACCAAGTCGTGCCGACGCGGCGGCAACTGGCGAAGGTTGAACCCGAATAAGTCGCCGACGGCCAATCGGCTTTTGACGAAAAACACCTGCGAACTCACTCCTGCGTAACTTTCCTGCGAATCACCGTTCTCCCAGCTGTCGACTGGACGGCAAGGCGGAGGGGGAACGTTTTCACCACTTTCCGCCTGAACATTCCACCTGACGAAGGGCCTCACGATGAACAGTTTTAAGAGAACGGTCATGTTGGCAATCTGCGCCGCGTTGGTCGTCGCGCTGGCGGCGCCTCATTTTCCTGGCGCGAACGCTGCGGACAAAGAGAAGAAGAAGAAGGACCGCGCGTTGGACCGGACGCGAGAGACAGTCAAGATGCTTGACGAAATCTATAAGACGGCTGTCGTGCTGATCACCACACACTACGTGAACGACAAGGACGACCTGCCGGCGGGCACCGCGGCAATCGCTCTGTTTGAAGCGGTTGGGAAGGGGGGCACGCACCAGGTCCGGCTGCTCGACGCCAGCGGCGAGCCGCTCGAAGACAAGAACACAGCCAAAGACGCATTCGAGAAGGCGGCTGTCGAGAAGCTCAAAGCCGGTGCGGCTTGGCACGAGGAAGTGATCAAGAAAGACGGCAAGCGATATCTCCGCGCAGCGACTCCGATTCCCGTCGTTTTGAAAAAGTGCGTGATGTGCCACGAGAACTACGCGGACGCCAAGAAGAACGAACCGATTGGCGCTCTGAGCTACACGATTCCGATCAAGTAGCCGCCGGGTGGTCGCGACGAGTCACTTCGCTCGGTGGATCGTTTCACCGGCGCGAGTGACCGTTCGGCCTGGCGCCTCACTGCAGCGGAATTGAGCGAGAGGCGGCCATCCAAAGAGATGGCCAACCGAATGAGCTAGTCCAGGTCCTTGGCCGGCGGGTACGCGCCGATCTCGATGTGGTTGCCATCGGGATCGAGGAAGAACAGCTGCGTGACTCCCGTATCGGGAACCTCATTCTTGCGAAACTTGATGTTGTGTTCGTCGAGCAATCGTTCGACCTCGTCGGTGTCCCGCACGTGAAAGGCCACGTGGTCGGCTCGCAGTCCGATGTCGCGTGTGGGCGGATCCCCGGTCGCCGTCGCAATCAAGTGGATTTGCACGTTGTAGTTGAACAGCCAGGCGCCGGGAAACGCAAAACCCGGTCGCCAAATCTGCTGAAATCCCAACACGTCGCGATAGAACGCCAAGCTCGCGTCCAAATCGTGCGTGACGCGGGCGATGTGGTTGACAGATTCAATCGGCAGTGGGCCAGGCATTGTGATTCTCCGTGAAACGTAGTGGAATTCGCCAGAATTCCCGGCTTCATTTCAATCGTCAGCTGGACTTCTGGGCCGGACTTCTGGCGAAGTCCACTACGTAACGACTCGGCCAGCACGTAGTGGAATTCGCCAGAATTCCCGGCTTCAGTTCGATCGTCAGCCGGACTTCTGGGCCGGA
>JASMLW010000637.1 GCA_030748485.1 Pirellulaceae bacterium | reverse complement strand
AATCTGGCTGGGGCCGGTGCGGGGAAGATCTACGACCACCAATTGCAGATCGAATCGGACAAGTACCTGGCCGTGGACGAGACTTTGATTCCGACCGGCGAACTGACGGACGTCGCCGGCTCACCGCTCGATTTCACCAAGTCGACTCCCATCGGTGCACGGCTCAAGGAGATCAAGGCCGATCCGGTCGGCTACGATCACTGCTACGCGTTGCGCAGCCAAACGGGTGAGTTAGCGCTGGCCGCTCGGGTCAAAGATCCCAGCAGCGGTCGCGTGATGGAGATCCACACGACCCAGCCCGGCATCCAACTCTACTCAGGCAATTTCCTGGACGGCACGGAAGGGGGCGGTGGCCACAACCAACATGAAGCCTTCTGCCTGGAGACACAGCACTATCCGGATTCGCCGAACCAGGAGTCGTTTCCAACGACCATTCTCAAACCGGGCGAGACGTACCGGCAGACCACCGTGCACAAGTTCTCGGCTGAATAAGTTCTCGGCTGAATAAGATTGACGTCGGCGGTGCGCTACTGCTTGCCGTCGCTGGGCTTCTCAGCGACGCGCTCGCCGGGCGTCATCATGTAGGCGAACAGATCGGCGATTTCGTCGAGTGAAAGAGTGTCGAGCAGACCTTTCGGCATTGCCGAAATCTTGCTCGGCTTCTCTTCCGCGACGTCGTCCTCGAGAATAATCGCCTTCTCGCCATTCGGCTGTAAGACGATCAGCTCGCCTTCCGCACCCGGGGCGACGATGCCGACGTAGGTCTTGCCGCCTTCGGTGTTGATCTGCTTCGCCAGGTACTGGTCCGAGACGACGTGCGACGGGAAGATGATCGACTGCAACACTTCTTTCTTCATGAACCGTCGCGCCATCGACGTGAGGTCTGGCCCGATCGCTTCTCCCTGATTGCCGAAGCGGTGGCATTTGTGACAACTCGCTTTGGCGAACACTTCCCGGCCATTGGTGGCCGAGGCGGATTTACCTTCCTCGCTGTCGAGGTACTCGAGCACTTCGCCGAACGACCACTTCGCATTCTTGGACGGCACGGGCAACGTCGCTTCGGGTCGGTCGGGGTGCTCCTTGTGGAACCAACTCTGGCAAGCGGCAATCGCCTCCTCCCAGGTCGTTTCTTCAGTGACAAAATCCTCGCCCGTCCAATACTGCAGCAGTTCGGCGGCGTCCACCGCACCCTGATCCTGGAGCCGCAGACCGCAGAGAATAACCTGCCGGTGATACTCGATTTCGGCCGGAGCCCGCTCGACAGTCAACAGTTTCCGCAAGACCTCTCGAGCCGCGGGACCCTCGAGGATCGACAGACTGCGAACCAGGTAGCTCCAGTTCTTGCCGTCCGGTTTTTGCGCCAACCCCATCGCGACGGCTTGGCGGCGCTCGGGGTCTCGCAACCAGATTTCGCGCAGATAGGCCATCGATTGCTCATCCGCGTTGCGGGCCAGCACGGCGACCACACCTACCTTGAGGCGCTTGTACGATTCGTCGGTCTTCTCGAGGATCTGACGATCCATCTGTGTCAACTCGGCGATCTTCGCCGCGTCCAACTGTTTGGGAAGACTGTAGAGAGCGCCCAGCGCGGCGCTTGGCCACTTGGCTCCATTGGACAGAACTTGCTCGGCTTCGACCGGCGTCAGGCGTCGGGAGAAGTCGCGAGTCGCGTTCATGATGTATAGCGGGAAACTGTTGCCGCCCTCTTTGAGCCGCGCTTCTTCGAGGAATTGGATGAGCCGAATCTTGTTCTCGGTTGTCCAGTCGCTCCGCAGAAAGCACATGTGCAAGGCGACGTGAACCTTGTCGGCGTCGGGAACTTCGGAATCGAGGTAGGCGAAGAACCGGTCCGTGATCGACGTGGTCTGCAATACGGTCAGCAGTCTCGTCAATTCACGGTTGATAAGCGCGTCGCCGGCGGGAAACTCCTCCGACAACAGGTGTCGCAGTGCGGCCGCGTTCTCTTCCGGCAACTTGCCGCGGTGAATGGCGACTTGCTGCACCCGCAGCAGATCGATGAAATCGCGGTCCGTGACAAAATCGCCCATCGCTTGCGCCGTGGATTCGACGACCGCCTTTGTATTCTCCGCCGATGGATCGACGATCATCAAGGCGAGTCCGCCCTGCAAGACAACGCGGATCTCCTTCGACTTGAGAACCTCGTCGCGCCATTTGGCGGGCTCAATGCGCTCCAACAAGCGGCGAGCCGACCAGGCTTCGAAGCGATCGTCGGACGCCAAGATCGGCAGGAGACTGTCAATCGGCGGCTCGTGGTCGGCGCGCAAGAGCGCTTCGCAGGCCTTCCGCCGCACGTTGCGGTCGGGGTCTTGGAGCAATCCGATGAGCGCGTCGCGAACTTCGTCGGTGTCGTACATGCCGAGCAGATCGGCCGCCTTCGCTCGCACGATCTCACTATTGGCTGTCGACAATTCGATCAGCAAGTCCGGTCGCGGCGTCGGGCCGAACAGTTGCATGACGTCGAGGGCTCGCGTGCGATAATGAGCCGGATTGGCGGTCGTCTGGGTGACGCCGGTCAACATGCGGCTCCAGTCGTCGCCCAGTTCCTGTTTCAGTTGGGCCACTTTCTGTCGCGCCCACGCACTTTGCAACTGAGGCTGTCGGATGACGGCCGTGATGCCTCGACCAAGTTGGCTCACCTCCGCCGGCACTGTCCCCTTCCAACTGACCTTGTAGACGCCACCCCGTGTGCCGCGGCCACCGGTGACGAAGTAGAGGTCTCCGTTGGGCGCGACTTCCAGGTCCGTGACGTTGAGCGGCTGGCCCTTGAGAAATACTTCCGTGTTCACTGTGAAGCTGCTGCCGTTTCGCTTGAGCCGCGAAACGAGGATGCGGCCTTCAGACCAATCCGCCAGGAAGAGAGCATTGTGAAAGCGCTCAGGGAAACTCACGTGGCTGTAGACGGTGACCCCTGTGGGCGATCCGCGTCCGGTGTCGCCGATCGGAGGAATCGAATCGACGAAGTACTCGGGCCACTTCGCCCAGCCGCTCCGCCAACCGAATTCCGCTCCGCTCGGGATGTGGTAGATGTGCGTCGGGCGATACCAGGTCGATCCGATGTCGGACTCCATGTCCGAGTCGTACGTAAACAACTCGCCTTCCGCATTGAACGCCAAGTCGTACGCGTTTCGCAGACCGCTGGCGACCAACTGCACCGCGCGGCCCTCGATGTCCGTGCGAATCACCACTCCGCCCGGAGCCTTCACTCCTCGCGCGTGACCACCCGGGTCTTCGTACCGCTTGATGAGATCGCCTTCGTAATAGTGACGAACTGGACTCGCCACGTCGTAATCGACAGCCGGCTTCGTGTGGTTGCCAACGACAATGTAAAGCAGGCCGTCCGGCCCGAGCGTGATCCCGTGGACGCCGTGCTCGCCCATCGATCCCTCAAACTTGAGCAGCGTGCGCACGCTTTCGAGTTTTCCGTCTCGATTCTTGTCGGCGAGCCGATACAAGGCTTGGCCGTCCGGCCCACTGCCCGTCACGTAAACTTCGCCGTTGAGCGATAAGATGCCCTGGCAACTTGTCACCTTCTCGCAAATCGTGCGGACGCGATCTAACTCTCCGTCCGAGTTGCTGTCGTAGATCAAAATCAATGGGCCGCCGTCGCGGGACGCGATGATCTGTCCGAATTCGTTGAATGTCATCGCGATCAGCGAGCCGGTCACGTCCGTGTCCAACACCCGCGTTACGTCGAATTCGTTCGAGATCTGAAACCGCTCGGCGTTGTGCCGATCCGCCGTCGCCAACCCCTCTTCAATATCCCACGGCGCCGTGTCTCCCAATTGACCGAACGCCTGTGCCGTCGCCCAACGCCGGTCGTTGTAGATCGCCGTGTTCCAAAGTGGCAGCGGATTGAGATTCGTTCGCCATGTCGTGTCCGTCGAAAAACTCCGCCAGTCGGCGTTGTCTTCCTTTACCATCACCCGCGCCGCTAGTGCGGCTGTCGAACCGCGGCGGTTCTCGACTCGCACCGCCACCGTGTTGCGGCCTCGTGTGAGAAAACGCGAGATGTCGTACTCGTCCAGTTCTCGCGACGATTGCCCTGTGCCAACGCGGCGACCGTTCACGTAGACCTGGTACAGATCGTCAGCGGCGATGATGATTTGGCCTTCATCCGGAGCTCGCAGAACAAACGTCTTGCGAAAGTGGCAAGCGATGCGCGTGGGCACTGCTTCCTTCTCATGCTCAGGTGACCAGATCCACTCGGCTTCCTGTCCGGAGACCGGCGCCGCGCTGACCGCGGTGAGAAGAATGGTGGTGATGCATCCCAGCAACCATTGAACGCGAGCCATTGATGTGCTCCCCGATTCCATTCGAGTTCCTTGTGCATCCCGCGGTGGGGACACGCCCCCGCCTGGGGAAAGTTGCAAAACAATACGTCAGCAAGCAATTCCAATCAACAGCGATTGCGCGAGCGACAGCAAGAATCGGCCGCTAGCACCGCTGCGCCGGTCTCCACTCGCACGAAGCAGGCGAGGGCCCCAACAAGAAGAGAACGGGTTGAGTTGCCAAAGGAGGATCGGGGCGGACCGTCTTTTTAGGGTTGCCCGCGTTTTTGCGGCTTCACTTGGGTAAACTGGGACTCAGATCTGCTAGCAACGACCTCCTTATCTTCGACGGAACATGGAGTTTGGTATGAATCGCCCGGCTCGGTCTTGGAGATGGCAATTTTCCTGCGCGTTGATTTTTGCGTCTTCGTCGTTGGCTGTCGCCGCTGAGGTAGAGCTGGGCGGCCGCACGTTCACTGTGCCGGATGGCTTCGTGCTGGAACGCGTTGCCGGTCCCCCGTTAGTCGATCGCCCGATCTGCGCGAGTTTTGATGAACAGGGCCGGCTGTACGTCGCTGATTCGAGTGGTTCGAACGACCCGGTTTCCGTGCAGCTAAAAGAGCGGCCGCATCGCATCGTCCGTCTTAGCGATTCGGACGGCGATGGCGAATTCGACAAGCGCATCGTGTTCGCCGACAAGATGATGTTTCCCGAAGGTTGTCTGTGGCACGCCGGATCGTTGTACGTGGCGGCGCCGCCGAGCATCTGGAAGCTGACGGACACCGACGGCGATGGTGTCGTCGATCAGCGCGACGAGTGGTTTCAGGGCAAGACATTGACCGGATGCGCCAACGACCTGCACGGCCCCTACCTGGGCCCGGACGGTTGGATCTATTGGTGCAAGGGAGCCTTCGCTGAGCAAACATACGAACGCCCCGGCCGGCAACCGCTGGTGACTCGAGCTTCTCACATCTTTCGTCGCCGACCGTCGGGTGGACCGATTGAGCACGTCATGACCGGCGGCATGGACAATCCTGTCGACGTCGTGTTCACGCCGGGCGGTGAGCGAGTTTTCACCACGACATTCTTGCAGCACCCGGGCGACGGGAAGCGCGACGGACTGATCCATGCGATCTATGGCGGCGTTTACGGCAAAGACCACAGCGCGATCGCCAATCATCCGCGCACCGGTCCGCTGATGCCCGTGTTAACTCACCTCGGAGCCGCCGCGCCTTGCGGATTGACTCGACTCGAAACGGATGCTCTGGGAGGCGATTATCAGGACAACATTCTGGCGTGCCTGTTCAACATGCGCAAAGTGACACGACATCAAGTGCGGCACGACGGCGCACGGCTGGTGTCCCGCGATTCAGATTTTGTTGTTTGCGACGATCTCGACTTTCATCCGACGGACGTCGTGGAAGCGGCCGACGGCAGCGTGTTGATCGTCGACACGGGCGGGTGGTACAAGCTCTGTTGCCCGACGTCACAGCTGTGGAAGCCGGATGTCTTGGGGGCCATTTATCGGGTGCGGCGCCTGGTGAGTCATCCGGGACCAGATCCACTCGGGCTGCAGCTCGACTGGGCCGACGCCTCGAGTGAGGATTTGGCGCGGCGGCTAGCCGATCGGCGGCCAGACGTGCGGCGCCGAGCTCAGCGTCTGTTGGCGGACCGGCGGGCCGTCCCTGCTCTGCGGGCCGCGCTGCGCGGCGACAACTCCGCCGTTCGGTTGCACGCGGTTTGGACGTTGGCTCGAATCGAAACCGCGGCCGCCCGAGCCGCCACTCGCGAGGCGCTGAACGACGAGGCGGCCAGTGTTCGCCACGCCGCGCTGAACACGGTCAGTCTCCACCGCGATAAGCTCGCGCTCGACGCGCTGATCTCGATGCTTGAATCCAAATCGGAGGTCGATTGCCGGATCGCCGCGGAGGCCCTTGGCCGCATCGGAGATCGTCGCGCCGTCGCGCCGCTCCTGAAATCCGCCGCCCGCGCGTCGGACCGAGTGCTCCACCACGCCATGACATTCGCCTTGATCGAGATCAACGACGCCGAGCAGACAACGGCTGGTTTGGCGAGCGCGAATGTGAATACGAGACGAGCGGCCATGTTGTCGCTCGCCGCGATGACGCCTCCTGCGTTGGATCCCAAGAAACTACCTCGCGCTATCGACTCCGATGGAGCCGAAGCGGAGACGGCCTGGTGGTTGGTTTCACAGCACCCCTCCTGGGCGTCGCACTGCGCGCCGTACTTTGAACGGCGGATCGCCGCGGAGTTGTCGCGCGAGTCTCGGGCGAGCTTGGTCAGCCGGCTTCGCGAATTCGGGAGCGATCCGAAGGTCCAACAAGTGATCGCATCGGCGCTGGAGTCTGATCGAGACGCCAGCCGTTTGATCGCGCTGGAGGCGATGTGGAACAGCCGCGCGGCGGGACTGCCGAGCGCGTGGCGTGAGGGATTGCGAAAAGCACTAGCGGGCGACGGGCCTATTCGCCGCGCGGCCATCACCGCGACTCGTTCGCTAACCAAAGGGAAACCGCCGACCGGCGTCGCCGACGATTTGCGCCGCGTCGTGGCCGACGCCGACGTCGCCGACGGAGCTCGACTCGAATCGCTCGCCGCGCTCCCGTCCGGCGAACAGCTGGAGCCGTCCGTCGTGGCGTTCTTACTCGACCGATTGCCGGTGGGGCGGCCGGTGTTGGATCGCGCGCTGGCCGTCGATGCGTTGCTGGCGGCCAAGTTGAACGATCAGCAACGAATCCAAATTGCTCGACAACTACCGCGAACCGGACCGATGGAGTTAAAACGGCTGATTGACGTTTTTGGAAGAAGCAAAGACGAGAAAGTGGGCATTGCATTTGTATCGGCGCTCGGTGAGTCACCTTCAGCCGCAGCCATCGCGGGCGCGGAATTGCGAAAACGCGTCTCCCATTTTTCGTCCGATGTTCGACGGGCGGCCGAGCCCGTTGTCGCCCGACTCGACGACGAGCGACGACTGCAACGCGAGAAACTTGAGACTGTGCTGAAGTTGATGGACGAGACGGATGTTCGCCGCGGACAACGCGTTTTTCACAGTACGAAGACTGCCTGCGCCGCATGCCACCAAATGGGTTACCTCGGCGGTCGCGTGGGACCCGATCTGACTCGCATCGGCCGCATTCGCAACGAACGGGACTTGCTCGAAGCGATTCTGTTTCCCAACGTCAGTTTCGTCCGCAGTTACGAACCGACGTCGCTAGTTCTCGTCGACGGCCGGATCGTCAACGGAGTGATTCGCGACGAGACCGCCACGGAAATCGTGATCACCATTGACGCCCAAAAGACTTTGCGAATCCCCTCAGACGACATTGAAGAACGCCGACCGGGCACGGTGTCGATCATGCCCCAGGGACTCGACAAACAACTGACGCGGCAGGAACTCGCCGACCTGGTGAGATTCCTCCGCGAATCGCGGTGAGTGGCCGCGACCGCGTCTTTGGTTGCCCAGCAGGATTCTCATTCGTCCGACTCATCAAATCACATAGAGACTTACTCGATGCGGCAATTGAATCTTCGACTGACGGTCGCCCTGTTGGTTTGCAGCTCGATCGTCGTCGGCGCTCCGCCTGTCCGCGGCGCTCGTGTTCAACGGGCGACGTCCGCCGGCGGGATGGTTGTTTCTGTTTCGCCTCCCGCAACTCGAATCGGAGCGCGCGTGTTGGCCGAAGGGGGAACGGCGGTCGACGCTTCCGTGGCTGTCGCTTTCGCGTTGGCCGTTACTTGGCCCGAAGCCGGCAACATCGGCGGCGGCGGATTCATGATGGTGAAACCGTCGGACGCGACCGAGCCGGTGTGCATCGAGTATCGTGAAACCGCGCCGCGGGCCGCCACACAGACGATGTACGATCGCAACGACACGACGTCTCATCACAAGGCGGTCGGCGTGCCGGGAACCGTCCGCGGACTCGCGCTGGCTCACCAACGTTACGGCAAATTGCCGTGGCGGCGGCTCGTCGAACCGGCCGCCCGGCTGGCGGAAGAGGGGTTCATCATCGACGCCCCACTGGCCGGCTCAATCAATCGGGTGATGCGCCGTTCGTCCGAGAGCAATCCGCGGTTCGCCGAGATGCGGCGAGTCTACGGACGGCCCGGAGGGGGCCAGTGGCGAGCCGGCGACAAGCTGTTGCTGCCCGACCTGGCTCGCACGCTCCAGCGGATCGCCAAGGAAGGAGCCGACGGATTCTACGCGGGCGAGACGGCGGGCTTGATCGCAGAGGAAATGAAGCGCGGCGGCGGTCTGATTCGGCGCGGCGACCTGGCCGCTTATCGAGCCCATGTGCGGAAACCAACTCATGGTCGATACCGAGGATTCGATATCTACGGAGCTCCACCGCCCGCATCGGGCGGCACGTGCGTTGTGCTGACACTACAACAACTCGAGTCTTTCCAGCTGCGGAAACATCGAGACGACCCGGGTCTCGTAGCTCATCTGATGGCCGAAGCCATGCGCAGATCGTTTTGCCAACGCGCGAAGCACTTGGGCGATCCCGCGTTCTCGGACATCCCCACGGAATTGACGATGAGCGAGTTCGCCGTGTCTCAAGCGCGCGGAATTGATCGCGATCGTGCGACAAAGAGCGAGACGTTGGCTCCGGAAATAACACTGGCCGACGAGAGCAACGAGACAACTCACTTTTCGGTTGTCGATCGAACCGGCATGGCGGTCGCCAATACATACACATTGGAGGCGAGTTGGGGTTCGCGCGTCGTGGTCCGCCGCGGCGGGTTCCTCTTGAACAACGAAATGGGCGATTTCAATTGGTTTCCGGGCGTCACCACTCGCGCCGGTCGCATCGGGACCGCGGCCAACCTGATCGCTCCCGGCAAACGGATGTTGAGTTCGCAGTCTCCGACGATTGTGATGCGCGACGGCAAACCGGTGCTCGTCACGGGCAGCCCGGGCGGTCGCACGATCATCAACACGGTAACCGGCGTCTTGCTCAATGTGCTCGAGTTCGAGATGTCGGTTTCAGACGCGGTCGCCGCGCCGCGGATGCACCATCAGTGGTTTCCCGATCGCATTCAACTCGAGGAACGCGAGGAGAAGGCGTTTCGAGCGTTGACGGCGAATCTGCGATCGCGGGGTCACGTCGTTTCGACGCGTGAGAAACAAGGCTCGGCCCACACGATCTGGATCGACCCGAAGTCGGGCCGGCGCATCGGCGTCGCCGACCTCCGCCGCAACGGCTTGGCCGTCGGAACAGAATGACGTGTTATGAATCAGGGTCCGTTGCCGCGATCGCCGCTTCGCGCTCTTGTTGACGGCGCCGGATGTTGTCGAGATCGTCGTTGGGTGTCGCTTCGATCAGACGGCACGTGTACTCTTCCCGCGGTTGCGCGTAAATCGACTCGGACGGCCCGAACTCAACGAACTTGCCCTCGTTCATGACGGCCATCATATCGGACATGAATTTGACGACGCTGAGGTCGTGGCTGATGAAGATGTATGTCAACCCGCGCCGCGCCTGCAGGTCGTTCAACAGGTTGAGCACCTGCGCTTGAACGGAGACGTCGAGCGCCGAGACAGATTCGTCACAAACGAGGAAGTCGGGTTCGACGGTGAGTGAGCGGGCGATGCACAGGCGTTGTCGCTGGCCACCGGAGAACTCGTGCGGGTAGCGACGCAGGTACTCGGATCCCAGCCCTACTTCATCGAGCAGACTCACGGCTCGATCGCGGCGGTCCGGACGCGACTCGCCGATGCGATGAATCATCATGGGTTCGATCAACATCGACTCAACCGTCATCCGCGGATTGAGTGAGCTGTAGGGATCTTGAAAGATGATTTGCATGCGGCGGCGGAGTTGACGAATCGAAGTTGCATCGATCACCTCGCCGTCGAAACGCACCACACCGGCTGTGGGTTTGACCAGTTGCAGGATGGCTCGCCCGGTTGTCGTCTTGCCGCAACCCGACTCGCCGACAAGCCCGAGAGTCTGCCCTCGATAGACTTTAAAACTGATGTCGTCGACAGCGTGAACATGCCCGACGGTGCGCATCAGAACGCCGCGACGGATGGGGAAGTGCACAACCAGATTGTCGACTTCGAGCAGCGGGGGCTCGTCCGCCGCGACCAGGTCGGCGTCGGGCGGTTCGTCGTAGCCCAGGTCCTTCAATTCCTCAGCAGGGTGCAGCAATCGCGGCCGGCCCGCTTCGATGAACGCGCGCGCTCGCTCTTCGTTGAAGTCCTTCTCGATAACGCGAATTTCGCCGTCGACGTTTTCGATGTCCATGAAGTCTTCGATCGTCGGCAGTCGCTTGAACGGCGAATCGAGACGCGGGCGGCAGGCCAGCAGCCCTTTCGTGTACGGATGCTGGGGATTGGAGAAGATCTCGATCACCTTGCCGTACTCAACCAACTTGCCTTGGAACATGACGGCTACATGATCGGCGATCTCGGCGATCACGGCCAAGTCGTGCGTGATGAAGAGGATCGACATGCCGCGGTTGTCTCGCAGTTCGCGAATGATGTCGAGGATCTGGGCCTGAATAGTGACATCGAGCGCCGTGGTTGGCTCGTCGGCGATGAGCAGTTTGGGATTGCACGAGAGGGCCATCGCGATCATGACTCGCTGTTTTTGTCCGCCGGACATCTGGTGGGGATAGGACTGGATCCGCGACTCAGCGTCGGGAATGCCCACCTCGCGAAACAACTCCAGAGTCCGTTTCCAAGCAGACTTCCGGTCGACATCTTCGTGTTGGCGGATCGCTTCGGCGACCTGCCATCCGACGGTGAACACGGGATTCAGCGATGTCATCGGCTCCTGGAAGATCATGCTGATCTCTTTGCCGCGAATATCCCGCATTTCGGGCTCGGGCAGCTTGACGACGTCGCGTCCCATGAAAGAGATGCTGCCGGATTCGATCTGCGCCGAATCGACGAGCAGCCGCATGACCGACAGCGATGTGACCGACTTGCCCGATCCGGATTCACCGACCACACCGAGCGTCTGTCCCTTGTTGAGGGACATTGAAACATTATCGACGGCGCGGACGACGCCCGCTTCCGTATGGAAGTAAGTGCGGAGGTCTTGGATGTCGAGCAGTGGAGCGTTCATGCTGTTCAATCGGTGTCGCGGAGCCGTGGGTCAGTCGCTTCTTGCAGTCCCTCGCCGATCAGGTTGTAAGCGAGCACAGTGAGGAAGATGGCGACTCCGGGGAACAGCGCCAGCCACCACATGTTCTCGATGTTGGTGCGCCCCTTGGAGAGCAAGTCTCCCCAGCTCAAGTTGGGAGTCGTTGAGACGAGCCCCAAGAAGCTCAGCGCGCTCTCTGTCAGAATTGCCGCGGCGATGCCGAACGTGATCGGCACGAGTACGGGGGCCATCGCGTTGCGAAGGATGTGTTGAAACATTATCCGCATCCGCCCGACACCGAGAGCTTTGGCGGCGGTGACGAAATCGCTTTCGCGCAGCTTGAAAAACTCGGCTCGAGCCAACCGCGCTATGTCCGTCCAATTGCGGAACCCGAGCACCGCCATGATGTGCCAGATCGTCGGTTTTTCGACCATCGCCAACAGCGTCAGAATCAAGACGAGTCGCGGGACACACATCACCACCTCGATGAAGCGACTCACGACAATGTCGACCCAGCCGCGGAAGAAACCGGCAAACGCGCCGAGCGTGATCCCGATGACGCTGGCGATGCCCATCGAAACGAAACCGACCAACAAAGCCGTTCGCGTGCTGTGCACCATGATCGCGAACACGTCGAAGCCGGCCTTGGTGGTCCCGAACCAATTGCGGCTGCTCGGCGCGCCATCGGCCTGCGTCGGGTTGTGCGCGAAGTGCGTGTTTATAACTTCGACGCCTGCGCGGTTCAGCTTGTTGGTCAAACGTCTTGGTTCGCGGGCGGTGGAGAGTTGAAAGACACAGTACGTCTGCGAGTCCTGCGACACGCTGATGTCCTGGATATTCGCGCCGCGCAATTGCTTGCGGATTGTCGGCTCGTCGCCCCAGACAGACAGGGCGAAGATTTCGGAGTCCGCCGTCGACTCAGGTTGCCCGACAACGGTCAAACCGGATGCGTCGAGCCGGTCGCGGATCTCGTCAACTTCAGAGATGTCCGCGACTTTGAGCGCCACCCGATGTTTGGGAAGCGGGATCGTCTCGGAGCGCACGAACGGGAAGTCGCCGGCCGCGTCACGAACATCGGATTCGGGACTGCCGGACCAGACTTCGAACTCGAAGTCCCCCCATTCCCCAGCGCGGACCGGTCGCAGCGGATCTTGGTACTTGAGAGGCCAGATCGCCCAACTGTCGGGATCTTTTTCCTTGAGGTTTTTTGGATAGACGTCGCGAAAGCGGTCCTCGGTGCGGAAGATCGTCGGGTCCTGCCAGCTGCGGACGTAATACCGCAGGGCGGGAAAATAGAGTTTTCCTTTGTAACGGCAGACGATTGGCTTCGTGCCGACGATGAACGGCGAAAGGACGGCGATCGACGTGAGTGCGATGACGTAATAGAGCGCCCACATCGGCAACCGGCGGCGGCGAAATCGGTGCCACGTCTCGGCCCAGAATGTTCGGGACGAGGTTGTCGTGGTTGTCGGGTTGTCGGACGACTGCTCAGTCATGCTCGTCAGTTGTATGTAATCCGTGGATCGACAAACGCGTAAAGAACGTCAGCCAGTAACTGGCCAATCATCGTCATCACTGAGAACATCAGCGTCAGCGCCATGATCGTCGGATAGTCGCGTTCGGAGATCGCGTCGAGAAACAGCTTGCCGATTCCCGGCCAGCTAAAGATCTGTTCGATGATGATCGCACCGCTCAGCAGGAACGGCAGCGTCAGGCCGATCATCGTGACCAGCGGGATCAGCGTGTTGCGAAAGGCGTGCACAACGACGACTCGCACTGGACCCAGTCCCTTCGCTCGCGCCGTGCGAATGTAATCTTGCCGAATGACTTCCTGCATGTTCGCGCGGATGAAGCGGCTGTAATACGCCAAGCTACCGTAGGTGTAGCACGTCACTGGAAGAAGGGAGTGTGAAAACACGTCGACGGTCTTTCCCCACGTCGTCATGCTCTCGTAGTCGCTCGAAACGACGCCGTAGAGAGGTAGGCCGAACACGGTGTCGCCCAAGTAGACGGCGAACAAGATCTGTAGCAACAGGGCGGCGACGTAGGTCGGCATTGAGTAGAGCATGTAGAGGACGACGCTGCCGATCCGCTCGTCCCAGCGCGACGAGCGCACTGTGAAGTAAAGCCCGAGTGGAATCGCCAGCACGTACGTAATGACGAGCGACGTACACGTCATCAGCAGCGTCGGCCCGACGCGTTCGCCAATGATCGTCGCGACCGGGCGATGCCGGGTGAGCGAGAGACCGAAGTCCAGTTGCAGGGCGTTCCCGAGCCAGCTCGCGTATGCTGAATACCAGGGCTTGTCGAGCCCAGCGGCTGCTCGCCAGCGGGCGATTTCTTCTTGGCTCGCCGCATCCTCGGGCGAAGTCTCCGCCTGTTGAATCAACAGTGGATCGCCGGGCATGCTGCGGATCATTCCGTAGATCAGCATGGTCACGAACCACAACGTGAGCAGTCCGAGCAGCGAGCGGCGAATAAGATAACTGACCATCTCGATCCGTCGTACGGTCGTGAGGAAAGTGGATCATTGACGGGCGGCGTCAATGCCAATCGGCTAGTCGGCCTGTCCCCACAGCGACATGATTCCCGGACCGTAGTGGTAAGGTCCCCGCGGACTGAACTTGTACCCGCGGATCTTCTTGTTGAACCCGTAAAACGAACTGCGGGTGTAGAGGAACATATACGGCTGGTCTTCATAGATCAGCTCGTGGATCTTGGCGTAGAGTTTGGCTCGCTCTTCTCGATCGTGCGTCAGCATCGCCTCGTCAAACAATCGATCGACTTCCTTGTTCGAGTAGCTGCCGCTGTTGCGATCCTTGCCGGTGCCAAAGATGTTCTCGTTGGTGGAGGGGTCCGCGCCAGAGCCCCAGCCGGCGTATACGGCTTGAAATTTTTTCTCGTAAATTCGGTCGATTAACGTGGCGCCCTCCAGCGGGCGGACATTGCACTTGATTGAGACCTTGTCAAGAAACTCACTGTACAGAGTGCAGATGGCTACTCGATCCGGAGCATTCTTGACGATCAAGTTGAATTCGAACTGTAGCAGTCTGCCGTTCACCATCTTGTCGCGGACTCCATCGCCATCGCTGTCGTCCCAACCAGCGGCGTCGAGCATCTTGTCAGCTTTGTCGAGATCCTGCTTGTTGAATCGATCGAGCGGTTGACTTGGGTCCTTGGGGTACATCCAAGAATCGGGGTGGAAGATCCCGGACGACGGTTGGAACAGTCCGTAACATAAATCCTCTAGCATCTCTTCGTGACTCATCACCAGAGCCAGCGCCTGACGAACTTTCTTGTCTTCAAAGAACGGCGAAGTCTGGTTCCAACCGACGTAGAAGTACGTCCAATCTTTGTCTCGAACTTTAGTGTTGTTCGCATAAAAACGAGCGCTGCTCGTTTTCGTGCGCCACTCTTCCGCCCCTAACTCACCCTCGTCGATTTCCCCTGTTTCCAGAGCAAGCAGGCGCGTATTCTGTTCGGGAATCACCGTGAAGATCACTTCTCTAAAATACGGCTTGTGACGCACTTGTTCACCATTGTGCATGTAGAACGAATCGCGTCGCCGTAGTCGGATTCCCTGGCTGCGTTGCCGCGTGACGACTTCGTAGGGCCCGCCAGTTACTGGATTCTCTTCGTAGGCCTGGTGATTCGGGTGGGTGCGCAATTGCTTATCGTCGTCAATCGAGTCTTCAAAGACGTGGCGCGGGATGATCGGAAAATTCAAGTTCCAGACGTTGGTCGCATACGAATCTTTGTGAAAATAGACGAGCGTGTAGTCGTCGTACGCCTCCACCCAACGAATGTCGTCCGTCCCTTGCCGGACGGCCCGCACTGGAATCTCCGGGTCGAGAATTGTCTTGAACGAGAAGACAATGTCGTGC
>JASMLW010000636.1 GCA_030748485.1 Pirellulaceae bacterium | reverse complement strand
CCTCATCGACGAGAACTTGAGTGTCGCGAATCTCATTGATTCGGACTTCACGTTTCTCAATCGCCGTCTCGCCGAACACTACGGCATTGAAGACGTTGAAGGCGAACAGATGCGAAAGGTCAAGCTTGAACCGACGGGCGTTCGCGGCGGTATCCTGACTCAAGCGTCGATTGCAAAGGTGACTGCCAACGGCACCGTCACAACTCCCGTCAAACGTGGCAGTTTTGTTTTGACTAATCTTCTTGGCCTGCCGCCCAACCCGCCCCCGCCTGGCCCGGGTCCGATCGAGCCTGACACACGTGGTGCAACGACCATTCGAGAGATCTTGGAGAAGCATCAATCGATCGAAGCGTGCGCGGTTTGTCACCGCCGGATTGATCCACCCGGATTTGCGCTTGAGTGCTTTGATCCGGTCGGCAGCTTTCGATCCCGTTATCGCAACAGCAAAGGCGTCACACGAAAAATCAACGTAGGCCTGCGTTTCTTGCACAAGGACTACGAGTTGGGGCTTCCGGTGGATACATCTGGCGTGACAGCGGAGGGCTTCAAGTTCGACGACATTCGCGACTACAAGCAACGCCTGCAAAGAACGTCAACAGAGCAGGTCGCACGCAACGTCTTGTCCCAGTTAATCGCGTTCTCAACCGGTGGGGAAATCGAGTTCGCTGACCGTGAGGAAGTCGAGAGAATCTTGAAAGCAACACGAGGCGATGGCTATCCGCTGCGAAGCCTGATTCGTCAAGTGGTAGCGAGCCGAATTGTGAGGAACCGATAATGCACACGATAATGCACACTCCCATTTCACGCCGTGCTGCGCTGAAGGCGTCTGGAATTGCCATCGCGCTTCCGCTACTCGAATCGATGAATCCCGCCATCGGCCGGGAGGTGGCGACACCACCGAAACGCATGGTCCTGATCTGCACCACGCTGGGATTGCATCCGCCATCGCTGTTTCCCAAAACGCCTGGCGGCGAATACGAAAGCACTGAGTACCTGGATTTGTTGAAGAACCACCGCGACGACTTCACGTTGTTCTCTGGGCTATCGCATCCCGATCAAAATGGAAAACAGCCACATGACACCGAGATGACCTGGCTGACTGCCGCCCGAAATCCAGGACTTGGCGGGTTCAAGAATTCCATTTCGGTCGACCAGCAGGCGGCCACAAAGCTCGGGTATGTGACTCGCTTTCCTTCGATTGCTCTGAGTAGCAATACGCGGAAAAGCCAATCGTATACGAGCAACGGCGTGATGATACCGGCCGAAGACAGGCCATCGTCGGTGTTCTCGAAGTTATTCCTGGACGGAAGCCCCGAAGAACTCCGCCGCCGTCGCCAGAGCCTGGCGGACGGACGCAGCATACTGGACAGCGTCGCCGAGCAAACACGGGCGCTCAATCGAAGAACAAGTGTCAACGATCGGCGACAGTTGGATGAGTATTTCGCTGCTATTCGCGCGGCCGAAGCCGAGTTAATTGAGGCCGAGGCTTGGCTCGATCGGCCCAAGCCGCGTGTCGATGAAAAACCGCCGCAAGACATCGGCGATTCGGCGGACCTGATCGGCCGGGCACGAACGATGTTGAATCTCATTCCGCTTATTCTGCAGACCGATTCGTCGCGAGTCATCGCGATGGTGATTCAGGATCATCTTGTTGTCCCAAAGATCAAAGGCGTGATCGCCGAGCATCACAACCTGTCGCATCACGGGCAGGACCCCGAGAAGATCAAACAGCTGAAGCTCATCGAAACCGAAATCATGAGAAGCTTTGCCGATTTCTTATCAAGCATGGCGCGATCTTCCGAAGGGGATGAACGCTTGCTGGACCGAACGTCAATTCTATTTGGAAGTAACCTGGGCAACGCCAACGCACACGACCCCCGCAATCTTCCCATTCTCCTGGTGGGCGGCGGATTCCGGCACGAGCCATACGTCGCTTTCGACCCTAAGAACAACACGCCCCTCTGTAACCTGTTCGTCAGCCTGCTGAACAGAATGAACATTCGAACGGACTCATTCGCCACGAGCACTGGAGAGCTGACGTGGTAGCGGCATGCGGATCACCACGATTGTCCAACACAGTTGTCACTCTCCACTACCCGCGGCCAGCGCGGGCGGTAGTTTTTGTTCTTCCAGCTGCAGCGTGATGTGTCCGCGGGGGGGATAAGGTTTCTTGCGCGGGTGGTTGTAACGCAGGAAACTGGTGGCCGCGATCGTTACCTGGCCGCCTTTGAACTCGTCGAGGAAGTCGCTGTAGATGTGTCCGCCGCGGGGTTGACCGCCTTGTCGCACGGCGACGCCGCGAGTGGATTCGGCCAACAGCTTGCCGTTGACATAGATCGCATAACCTTCGCCCGAATTCACGTGGGCCGAGCCTCCCAGCACGATCCGGTAACGGTGGCCCTCTTTCAGTCGTGGAATCTCGAAAACTCCACGGATCAGCAGGACTTCCTTCTCCCACAGCGACTTCGGCTTCTCGCCACAACGACAGAACGGCGACTTACACGTCTCGGTCACCGGCGCTAACTCCCCATCGAATTGACCGAACGGTTGGAGCCCCTTCTTCCAGCCGGCTTTGGCCGCATCGAACTCCGCCGCGAACCAATTCGCCATCCCCTCGGGATACGTCACCTTGCGATAGCGATTTCCTTTGTCGATGGCCAGAGTCTCCGGCGGCGTGAAACTGAAGTAGTCCCACTGTGTTTTGTCGAAGTCCGGTCCGAACGCGCGCCAGTCGTGTTCGTCGATCCCGGCCGCGCGGTAACAATTGAGCAGTCCG
Organism: Pirellulaceae bacterium; assembly: GCA_030748485.1. Lineage (GTDB taxonomy): Bacteria > Planctomycetota > Planctomycetia > Pirellulales > Pirellulaceae > JASMLW01. The sequence goes on along the minus strand of JASMLW010000636.1, from coordinate 2,966 downwards.
TACATCGAGCCGCGCAGGAATTGATTCGCTCGTTGCGGCCGTTCGCCGGCCGCCTCCTCAAGCAGCGACTTGTTGTAGCGCGGGTTGGCGATGTACGACGCGGCGACGCCATCGATGACGATCGGCTTCAGCGCTCTTTGCGCCGCGGCCTGTTCCTCTTCCGTCGGCTCGCCCGTCTGCTGCTTGGCGACTCGCTGCACGCGACGAGCTTGAGGCAACGGTTCCGCCTTGCCGCCCAGCAAACCGACCATCGCGCGACCGAGGGCGTCGCCGATCAGCATGTACGTCTCGGCGTTGCGGTTGTAGTGGTAGTCCTGATTCGTCGGCGATTCATCGACTTCACGCCAGTAGTCGCGAGTGTCGACCGAGGCCACCGTGCCGGCGTACTCGGGATGCTGCTTCGAGTCGCCCACGGCGATTTGCGCTTGCAAGATCCTCAGGAACTTGTCCTGCATGTTGTGTCCGCCGAATCCGATCGTGGCGACTACGATCGGAAGCTTGGGCTGCTTAAACTCCTTGCGGACGTCGTTGATCAGGTTGACCAGATGCTCTTCGTATTCCCCAATCGACTGCTCGGCAAAGCTGTCCTTGTGGCCTTGGAACCAGGCGAAACCGGCGATCTCGTAACCCTGTCCCCGGTAACCGGGAACGACTTTGTCGATGTTGTCGAGCGTCTTGCGAACACCCTCGACCATCAACTTGTATTCGGCCGATTCGAATTCGTTGTCGGGGTCGGTTCGACCGCTCGATGGCGGACGGAAGTCGAAGCCCAACGAGCGATTGCCTTGAGCCGTCTTGATCAACAGCACCTGCTCGTCGTGGAACTCGCCTAGCACGTAGCCGAAGCCGAGCTCCGGTCCGATCGACTTGCCGTTCGACGTGGCGCTCAGCGGTGAACCTTTGCCGTCTTTGGCAAGCCGAGCTTCCTGAAAGTAGACATCGTTGCGAACGCTCCAGTTGCCATCTCCATCCACCAGCCACGGAAACTTCCCCTCGCGCTTGGCGACCGCTTCGAGATCGCCGTTACCGAGCAGGTCGGTCTTCTGGAGCCAGAATCTCGGCGGCGCGGCTTGGAAACCGGCGATCTTGAACGCGTAACGCTGGCCGGCTTCGAGAGTGACCTCCTGCTTGACCGGCTCGCCGCCCGACTTGCGGCGGTAAACCTCTTTGCCGTCGAGCTGCACCACGCCGTACGAACTCTCACCGAATCCGCAGTGCAGTTGATAGACGCCGCGCTGCGGTACTTCCAGCTGTCCTTCCGCGATCGGCTCATCGGTCGGCTCGCCCTCCGGCGTGTAGACATTCAGCTTTGAGGCCTTGTAGTTGCCGACGCGATAGATTTGAAACGGCCCGTCGGGAACTGCCGGATCGGAGCTGAAGTAGACGCCCGTGTAGACGTTCTTCGCCCCACTGAGATTACCCATCCCAACCATGTTCGACTGGCCGGCCAGAATGTAGACCTTCACCGGTTTCGTGGCGTCACCAGGTTTGCCGTCGGGGTCGGGCAGTTGAGCAGGGACGTCGGCCGCAGCGAGAGGAAGGGCCAGCTGAGCTAACAGTAGCGCCATCGAGAGGGCGGGCAACGAAGCAATGGTCCTGTGCGAGTGATTCATCGGTGTCGAGTCCGCCTTGATTTGTAGGTTGAGGTCTTATTCTGTTGTTTTCTTCATGACATACCACGGTGACTGCCAGCTGACGGCGTTCCTTGCGCCAAAGCCGCCGGCTTCGATGAACAAGTAATCCTCGCCACCGATCTCCTTAACTTTCATCTGCAACGCCTCGTAACGGTTCAGATCCATCAGCGTGTCGCCCGACCAGAGCCGCATTGCGTTGTCGGTCTCGCCGTTCGGCTTGAATTCGATGCTTGCGAATCGGGCTCCTCGCGGGTTCATTCGCTTTTCCGTTGTGAACTCTTCGATCGTCTTGACGACGCCCATGGTCCTCCAACCGCCGACGACTTTCGGATTGGTCACGAACTTGCCGTCGTAGAGAAACTTGACGGCGCCGGCTTGGCGTTCGCGATCCGCCGGATCCTGCGCGGCCTGCCACTGGGACGACAACATGGCCACGACCGTCGCCGACTTGCGCACCAGATCATCGCCCATCGGCGGCAACTTCTGCTGCTCGAAGTGCACGCTGATCTTACCCTGAGGGACGCGATCGCTCGGCTTCACTTTGTACTTGTCGTTAAACCGCAGAAAGGTCTTCAACGCGATGGTCAGCTCGCCGGCTTGGAAGTCTTCGAGAAACTCCTTGGTGATGAAGGCTCCTTTCGGCAGGCCGCCGGCTCCCCGACCGTTGCAAGTCTTGGCTTCGATCAAGGGCTCGCCGTTGATGTAGATGATGTGTCCGCCGCCGGAGCCGACGTGGTTGCCGTCGTTGACTCGCAAGCGGTAGCGATGGCCCGCTTGGATCGCGGGAATCTCGAACGTCGCCCGCATGAGCAGCACTTCCTTCTCCCACAAGGAGTTCACTTTCGTAGCGCCGTAGCAGTCGGGCCCCGTGCAACCGGCATTGCACTTGTGAATCGGCCGCGTGGGCAGTTCGCCCCTGTAGTTGCCGAAGGGACTCTTCCCTCTCTTCCAGGTGGGCTCGGTGGGATTGAAGCCGAGCGCGTACCAGTTCTTCATGCCGCCAGGCAACGTCACTTCGCGGTAGCGGGTGATCAGTTGGTCCCAAGGGACGCGCTCGGTCGCGATCGGGTCAAAGCTGTGGTACGACCACTCGGCGTTCCGCAGGTCAGCGAACATGCGCCAGGCGAACTCATCCTGGCCGGCCCGTTCGTAGAGCGCCGCCAACTGATCGACTCGGTCATTTCTTCCCCCGGCACGTTCCGACTGGACTTCGGCGGCTGCCAGTTTCCGCAGCGTCTCGCGATTTCGGCCCACGAACTCGGGGATCAATTCCTCGGTGATGATTGGCTGGATCGCCTTCTTCAGCGCCGGGCCGAACTGGGACGGATCCGC
>JASMLW010000635.1 GCA_030748485.1 Pirellulaceae bacterium | reverse complement strand
CTGGATCCGCCGTTTGAACAGCTACGACGAGTAGCCCAGCCTCGCCATCTCGCCACCGCACAGCTCCTTCGCTTCCGCGCTGGATGCGGGATGGATAGTCGGTGTCGATTGCGTCAAAATCTGATAGCCAAGCGTCGGACTAACATCAACTCGGGGGGCCGTTTCATGCCACGCATCGCACTCTGCCTGTTGCTCGTGCCACTGTTCGCCTTCGCTGGCTCGAGGCCCGCTCGAGCGCACGAACACACTCTCGCCGCGTTTCTGAAGCGTCGCAAGCAACAGGAGTCGCAGGTTCAAAAGACCACTCCGCCGCTCGCGCGCCCGGTCGCTCTGGGTCCAGAACCTCCGCCCAAGCCCACGTGCTTGACCACATTCGAGATTCTCGACGCCGAAACGAAACGCCCGATGGCGGCGCTGGTGCGAGTTACTCAGGTCAAATCGGGAGCCGCGGTGCAGCTTCCGGACGCGATCAAGCGCGAGGCGAACTGGTACACGCTCGAACCCAAGCAGACGATTGAGTTGCCGCGCGGCGAGCTGCGCATCGAAGCGACCCATGGCCTCGAGTACGAATTGCGCGAGACGCGGCGCGAACTGCTCAAAGCCGAAGCGACCGTCCGACTCGAGCTGAAGCGGTTTCACAACATGGCCGAGCGAGGGTGGCGCAGCGGAAACACCCACCTGCATCTAATGAGGCTGACGCACGCCGAGGCTCATCGCTACCTCGACCTGGTGCCCAAGTCCGACGGGCTCGATCTCGTCTACCTCTCTCACCTGAGGCGAATTCCGGATGAGCGCGACTACATTTCCAATCTGTTCACCAGCGCCGATCTGCAGCGGCTTACGCAAGGCGGCGTCGTATTCGCCAACGGAGAGGAGCACCGGCACAACTTTGGCCGCGGCGGGGAGGGCTATGGGCACGTCATGTTCATCGACATCCCCGAGTTGGTTCGGCCCGTCAGCATCGGGCCGGGTATCATGCGATCGGGAACGGACGGACGCCCGCTGCAGTTGGGGATTCGAAAAGCGCGGCGCGACGGCGGAACGGTCATCTGGTGTCACAACACATTTGGGTTTGAGGACACCCCCAACTGGCTCGCCGGACACGTCCACGCCCAGAACATCTTCGACGGGGGGTCGCGAGGAACTTACGATATCTCCTTCTACCGCTATTTGAACTTGGGCATGAAGGTGCCGTTCTCGACGGGCACTGACTGGTTCATCTACGACTTCAACCGGGTCTACACTCCGGTCGACGGCGACTTGACGAGCCGCCGCTGGCGCACGTCGCTCGAGCAGGGGAGGTCGTTCATCACCAACGGTCCGCTGCTCACCTTCGCCGCCGGAAAACGCGAGATTGGCGAGACGCTGCGGATCGAGAAGCCGCGGACTGTCTCGATCTCCGCCGCGGGGATCGGCCGCAACAACTTCCGCGGCCTGGAACTCATCTACAACGGCGAGATCGTCGCGACAATAAAGTCGGCGGCTCGCGGTGGATTCCATGCGGCGAAACTCAAGCACGACCTCAAACTCGACAAGCCCGGCTGGCTGGCGGTCCGCATTCCAATCGAAAACAGCATGAACGAATTCGGGAAACCGCTGTTCGCTCACACCAGCCCGATCTACGTCGAAATCGGCGGCAAGACGATCTTCCGCCCCAGCATCGCGAAAGAGATGATCGGCGAGATGACCGATGCGATGGCGACGATCAAAGAGAAAGGAGTCTTCGCCAACGACGATGAACGGAGTTCAGTGCTCGATGTGTACGAACGCGGAATCGACACCCTGCGGGCCAAGACAAGCCCGGAGTAACCTGACGCCGAACAACGTCACGGCAGATCGTCCGCCAGGTCAAGTCGCGTCATTTCGTTGGGCGGCACGGATGGTGCCGGCTGCTTGTGAGGCACGACTTCGTACGATTCTCGTGTGGCGTCGGTGAAAATAAACCGCGTCTTGCCGATGCGAACACGGTCTTTGTGGTTGAGCGTGGTGGAGCCGCTGATCTTCTCGTCGTTCACGCGGAGCCCGTTGCGGCTCTCCAGGTCGACGATCCGCCACTCACCGTTATCCCATTCAAACTGCGCGTGGCTCCGACTGCAGCAGCGGTCCCACGCCAACTCGATGTCGTTTTCGCCACTGCGGCCGAGCGTGATCGGAGAGGCGTCGGGAGTGAGCCGAAAGACCCCCATCCACTCATCCTCGCACAACATCACCAACACGCCGACGCCCTGAAGGCTAGGCAGCCCCGCATCACTCGGCGACGATTTCTTCTCGTCCATAGTCTCTCGCGCTGGACCAACCAAAGTTAAGGTCGAGTACTCTCCATCCTTTCCCGCTCGCCGTCACAAGCGGTGCAGTCCGTTGGTGGGATCGCCGTCACTCTCGATAACATAATTCGCCATCGAGCCCCATGCCAATGTCGCCTCCCAATCGACGATTCACTCGACGATTTCACTCGACGATTTCACTCAACGATTTCACTCAACGATTTCACTCAACGATTTCACTCAACGATTTCACTCAACGATTTCACTCAACGATTTCACTCAACGACGAGCTTGCCATCGGGTCGGACGCGACGGTACCAGCGAGTCCATGCCTTCTTCGCCTGAACTCTCTCCGCCTCGGTGGGCCGATCGGACAGCCCGAACCCTTCGATCTTGCGGCTGACAAAACGCAATCCGTCGCGCGCGGCGCGAACGACGCGATGGTCCGGGTCCCTTAGAGCGTACAACAACGCGGGGACTTCATCCATCTTGGCGTTCGATGCGATGAGTTTCACCACCGCCAACCGCATTTGTGGGTCCGGGTGCGAGACGCGCTGCTTGAGCAATTCCATGACGGCGTCGCGCTTCGTCGTGTCGACATCCGGCCGCCGCGGCGGCAATTGGACGGGAATATCATCGATAGCGAAATCGCCTTGGCTCAATTGCGTGAGGACCTGATCAAATGTCAACGGCGTTTCTGGATTGACCGGTTTCCCGTCACTGCCGAAGTCGTTGTTGAGGATTTTCTCCAGTTGATCGGGTCCGCCGCCCGCCAGGAGACCATCGTGTTTTGGCGGCACTTCGAGTGAAGTGTGCGTGCTGCGAATGAGAAACAGGATCGCAAACGCTGTCGGAATGGCGCGGCCGCCGTCCGGCGTCTCCCAAAAACCACCCTGCGCATTCTGAGCGCGACGGCAATAGTCGACGCCCGCGTTGTACCAGAGCGGCGCGGCGACGTCTCGGCCGTGCGCCCGATCGCGAAACGTCATGTACCGTTCGATCGCGTAGAGCATGTAATAAAACGAGTCGCCGCCGTTGAGAGCCAACCTGGAGTCGAACCATCGGTCGGCGGCCGCAGTGCCGGCCAGCACGGCGGCGGGGCTGAGGGACGAGCGGGGAGCCAATTCTGCGGCCGCCGCGCCCACTTCGCGGAGTGGACCCAGTTGCCTGGCCTTCTCTTTGGCGAGTTCACCGGCGAACAGATTCAGCGCATCGCCGCAAATGTAGTTGCTACCCGCCCCCGCCGCCGTCAGGCTCAACGTCTTGCGACTCGCCTGGGCGATCCGCTGCCCCTGGTCGCGCGGCTTGTAAGCGTGCGCGCCGCCGATGTCCTGGGTGCGCAACAACCACCGGGCCGCCCGCTCAAACACTCCCGCTTCGACGGGGACTCCCTCGTGCTGAGCTGTCCACGAGGCGAGAACGCCGTACTGCGTTTGCGATGTATCGCCCAGCCCGTCGGCCTCCGACCCGCGAACGTATCCCCAACCGCCTCCCGCCTGTTGATTCGCCCACAGGGCGGCCAAGAACTTGTCGATCGCCGGTCGGTGCTTTTGGGCGTCGACCTCGCAGAGAAACACGGTGGCGATTCCCAGGCTGTAGTTGGAGTCCTCTAGCTGCTGCAGTGCGGCGGTCGGCTTGGCCGCCTCGGCCAGACATCGAGTGATCGCCGCTCGCACGATCGGATGATTCTCGTCGTGGTCGCGGGATCCCTTGTGAATCGCCAAAGCGATCAGACAGATGCCCCCCAGCCGGCCGACATGCGGCTGTTGAAAAGCGCTCTTGGACTCGAGATAACGAATCCCCCGACCGACCATGCCGCGAACGAGTTCGTCCTCCGGCGCGTATCCTCGAGCAGTCGTCGTCGAGAGCGAGAAAACCAGCGATCCAGCGATGAGATAACGAGTTGTCGACGACACTTTCATCATGTACTCCACCGCTCGCCGCGATTCGACCAGCTGATACGGCGAACCGGAGCTGCGCGTTCCTAGGAGGATTCTCAGTCGATGATCAACTTGCCGTTGGGGCGGACGCTTCGATACCAACGAATCCAGTCGGCCCGCGCTTGTTTTTTCTGCGCCTCATTGGGCCGGTCGGGCATTTTGAATCCGTCGAACTTTCGGCTAATGAATCGCAGTCCGTTGCGCGCTCGTTTGGCGACATTCTCGTCGGGATCGGTCAGGGCGAAAATCAGCGCTGGAACTTCGTCAATACCGCCATTGCGAGCCAAACTGGTGACGGCGACGAGCCGCATGCGATAGTCGGAATGCGAGATGCGCGCCTTCAGTTTCTCCATCTCCGCATCGCGTTTCTTGGTGTCCTTCTTGTCGATCTTCACCGTCGGCATCTTGGCGACGAGTTCTTCGTAGTTCGTCTTGTCGTCAGTCGATTCGATAACTGCGAAGAGGTCGTCGAACGACGAGCGGATCTCCTTCTTGCCCAGCACTTCGCCGTCTTTACCTTCGCGCAACCGCGTGACATCTTTCGGCAGACCTCGTCCGCCTCGCAGGAAGCCCTCGGTGATGTTTACAGTGCCGAGCGATTTTTGCGTGCTGCGAATGAGAAACAGAATCGCAAACGCCGTCGGAATCGCGCGACCGTTTGTCGCCGACTCCCACGCGCCCAACTTGTTGTCCTGAGCCTTCTGGCAGTATTCAACGCCGGCGTTGTACCAGCGCGGCTCGGGATCCTTGTTGCCGTGCGCCTTATCGCGGAACGTCATGTATCGCTCAATGGCGTACAGCATGTAGTAAAACGAATCGCCACCGGTCAATGCGAACCGCGAATCGAAATAGCGGTCGGCGGCTCCGGCTCCGGCCAACAACGTCGCGGGATTCATGGATGAGCGGGCGCGAGTGTCTTCGCCTTTTTCCTTCACTTCGCGCAACGGTCCTTGCCGTTGTTGGCGAGCCGCTGCGCGACCGGCTGCGAAGAGATTCAGCGCATCGCCGCAAATATAGATGCTCCCCGCCCCGGCCGCCGTCAGACCCTGCGTCTTGCGGCTCGCCTGTGCGATCTTTTGACCGGCGTCGCGCGGCTTGTAGGCGTGAGCTCCAGTGACATCCTGAGTGCGGATCAACCAACCGGCCGCCTTTTCAAAGACCGAGTTGCTGACGGGAATGCCCTTCTTCTGCGCGGTCCACGACGCGAGGACGCCATATTGCGTTTGAGAAGTGTCGCCCAACCCATCGGCTTCCGATCCGTGAATGTAGCCCCAACCGCCACCCGACTGCTGGTTCGAAATGACGGCGGACAGCAACTTGTCGATCGCGGCGCGGTGTTTCTGAGCGTCCACTTCGCTTAACAGAACCGCCGCAATGCAGATACTGTAATTGGAGTCTTCAAGCTTCTTGATCGACGCGATCGGCTTGGCCGCCTCCGCCAAACAACGCTTGACGGCCGCCTGCACTACCGGATGGTTCTTGTCCGGCTTCGCCGAGCCCTTGTAGATCGCCAACGCTACCAAACTGATCCCGCCCAAGCGCTCGATGTTGGGCTGCATAAACGCGCCCTTCGATTCCAGGTACTTGATTCCCTTGTTGACCATCGCGCGAACTTCGGGATCTTCCGGCTTGTAGGCATAGGCCTGAGATGTCAGCAGTGAGACCAGCAATGAGAACAGCAGCGCCGGGATCACCAGTTGGATGAGTCGCCGATTCATAACCCTCTTCCTCTTCGCACAGATGCGCTTTATGGCTGAATGAGACGGATCGTTGAACGAAAATGTTCCGTGATGTGAGGTCTTTCAGGCGATGCGGCAACCCACTATCGCCGGACCGAGTTATCCTAATCGAACACGGCCCGACTGGTCAATCGCTCAGGCAGGCACAAGTCCTTATCAGTGGTGCACTTGCGGTCAGTTGAGCTCAACCTGTCCGCGGCTGAATCACCCCAGTTGGGCTCGCAGAGCCAGTTGAGCTATGATCGATGCACGGTGTGGGTCCGCACCCAGCCGTGCCGGCACTTGAACCCCCGCGGCGCTCCGCACGTAACTATCGTTGTCATCACCTCTTACGACCAACCGCATGTCTGCGACCAAGCTACGGCATTTCGATCAACTCATTCGTGAGGCGGAGAGCCTCCGCGGAGCCGGCCGGCGTGTCGTGCTCTGCCATGGAGTTTTCGACCTGGTCCACATCGGCCACATCCGTTACCTGCAACAAGCCCGCCAATTGGGCGACGCGCTGATTGTGACAATCACTCCCGATTGCCACGTCAACAAAGGACCGCACCGACCGATCTTCACTGAAGACGTCCGACTGGATTGGTTGGCGGCGCTCGACTGTGTCGATTTCACGGCGATCAATCTGTGGCCGACGGCCGTTGAGGCGATCGCGAACCTGCGGCCGGACATCTTCGCCAAGGGGGGCGAGTACCGAGACAACAAAACGCCGGAATTGCTCCGCGAAGAGAAGGCGATCGCCGACAGTGGCGGGCAGATGGTCTTTATCGACGACTTCACTTCCAGCTCGTCCTCGTTGATCAACAATCATCTTTCGCCCTTCAGCTACGAGGTCAACGAGTACCTGCAGGGCATCCGCCAGCGTCATTCGTCGGATGAGATTCTCGACTGGCTGGAGAAGACGAGCGACTTGCGACTTCTGGTGATCGGTGAAGCCGTTCTCGATGAGCACTACAACTGCACGGTGCTAGGCCGCAGCAACAACGCGCCGATCGTCGCCACGCGGTACGAGTCGCACGTTCGCCGACCGGCGGGAGCGCTGGCGATCGCCGACTATCTCAGCCAGTTCTGCGAAGAGGTCCATCTGGCGACGATGATCGGCGATTCTCCTTCGGAGCGAGGCTGGATCGAATCGCGCGCCGCGGAAAACGTCCGTTGTCGATTCATCGAAAAGCGCGATTGCCCGACGATTGTCCGCCGGCGTTATCGAGAATCGTATTTCGACGCTCCCCTTTTCGAGATCAA
>JASMLW010000634.1 GCA_030748485.1 Pirellulaceae bacterium | reverse complement strand
AGAGGTCGTGTCCGACCAACTCCACATACCCGCAGCATATGGTCGAACTCGAACGCACGCAGGAATTGGTTGGACACGACCTCTACCAGGAATTCGTCGGACACGACCTCCTGGACGTCGTGTCCGACCAATTCCTTCTAGCGGTCGTGCCCGACCAATTCCCCGACCGCGGCTACTACTATCGCTCGGATCAATTCAGCTTGGCGAAGATCGGAGTGCCGGGAGTCTATCTACACGCCGGGATCCATGTCCGCGGCAAGCCCGCCGGCTGGGGCAAACGGAAGCGGGAGGAATGGGTCGAGACGAAGTACCACCAAACGGGCGATGAGTACAGCGACGGTTGGGACCTGCGCGGAGCCGTCGAGGATGTTCAGTTGCTCTACTACACGGGGGTGCAAACAGCCAACGCCGCCAAGATGCCCGCTTGGCGGCCGGGCGACGAGTTTGCAGCCGCTCGGGAAAAGGCGATCAAGGCGCGGTAGGCGGCGCTAGTCCATGGCGACGGTGACGGTCTTCGTTTCCAGATAGGCTTTGAGTCCTTCGAATCCGAGTTCGCGGCCCATGCCCGACATCTTGAACCCGCCGAACGGCGCGGCGGCGTCGAAGACGTCATAGCAATTGACCCACACCGTGCCGGCTCGCACTTTGTTGGCGATGTGATGAGCCTTGCCGATGTCGCGAGTCCAGACAGCCGCCGCCAATCCGTAGAAGGTGTTGTTGGCGCGGTCGACGATTTCGTCGAGGTCGCTGAAGGTCAGCACGGACATGACCGGTCCAAAGATCTCATCCTTGGCGATTTCCATATCGTCCTTGACGCCGTCGAACAGTGTCGGCTGGACGAAGTAGCCAACGTCGCCGGACCGGTCGCCGCCGGTGACGCACTCGGCTCCCGACTGTTTGCCGAGATCGATGTACTTCATGATCTTGTCGAACTGAGCCTGGTCGACTTGAGGTCCTTGCTCGGTGTTCATGTCGAACGGATCGCCGACTTGTCGTTCGTGGTTCATGGCGGCGATCTTCTCGATCAGGGCGTCGTGCACTCTCTCGTGAACGAAAACGCGACTGCCGGCGCAGCAGCACTGTCCCTGGTTGAAGTAGAGACCAAAGTGAGCGCCGGCGGCGGCGGCGTCCAGATCGGCGTCGTCGAAAATGATGTTTGGGCTCTTGCCGCCCAGCTCGAACGTCAACCGCTTGAGCGACAGCGCGGCGTCGGCCATGATGCGCTGGGCGGTCAAGTGCTCGCCCGTGAAGGCGATTTTGTCTACGTCGGGGTGCTTCACCAAGGCGGCTCCGGCTGTCGGACCGTAGCCGGGAACAACGTTGATGACGCCGTCGGGAATGCCCGCTTTTTGAGCCAGGCGAGCCAATCGAAGGCAACCCAACGGGGTCTGTTCGGCCGGTTTCATCACGATGGTGCAGCCGGTCGCCAGCGCCGGCCCCCACTTCCAGGCGACCATCAGTTGGGGAAAATTCCACGGAATAATCTGTCCGACAACGCCCACCGGCTCGCGCTTGGTGTAGGAGAAAAAGTTGCCGCGAACGGGGATCGTCTCGCCCTGGATCTTGTCGGCGAACCCGGCGTAGTAGCGCAAACAATCGATCACCAAAGGGAGGTCGGCGGCCCGCGCGTCGCGGATCGGCTTGCCGTTGTCGAGCGTCTCCAGCGCTGACAACTCGTCGGATTCCTCTTCGATGAGATCGGCGAGCTTGTTGATGAGGGCTCCCCGATCACGGGCGTCCATCCGACTCCACTCGCTGTCTTCAAACGCTTGCCGCGCGGCTTGGACTGCGCGGTCGATATCGGCCGCGTCGCCCTCGGCGACTTGAGTGACTACTTCTTCAGTCGCTGGATGAATGCACTCCAGCGTTCGCCCGCTTTCGGCGGGAGTCCACTCGCCTCCGATGAAGCAACTGGTCTGACGGATGGTGGGACGACTGACGGTTTCTGTGGCGGTGGCCATGTCAACAAGCTCCTCTTCGCAGAATGGAGAACTGCCTGTATTTGTACAGCGCTAGGCTGACTTCTTCTTCTTCGCTGGGTTCTTCGGCCGCGGTTTAGGCTTCGGTGGTTGAAAGCGAAACAGCTCCGAAGGGCTGTGTTCGGTCTTCATGATTTGCTCGATGCGCTTGACGACTTCCGGGTTCCATTGAGCGACGTCTTTCGTTTCGCCGATATCGGAGGCCAGGTCGTAGAGTTCGAGAGGGCCTGAGGGTGCGCGGTTACAGTTTGTGCGAACTCCCTTCCAATCGCCCCAGCGAACAGCTTGCTGCCCGCCGTATCCGTAAAACTCCCAGACCAGGAACTCGTGACGCGGTTGGATCGCTCCGGTGAGCGCGGGGAGGAAACTAAGGCCGTCGATTCCGTCGGGAGCTTGAACGCCGGCGACGTCGCACAGCGTCGGCAGAATGTCGTAGAACGCCGATACGTGGTCGGTCGCCGTTTGCGGTTTGATCTTGCCGGGCCAGCGAGCGATGAAGGGCACGCGAATGCCGCCCTCGTACACGCTGCCCTTTAACCCGCGAAGTTCGCCGACGCTGTTGAAGAAATCGTAGTCGACTTCTTTGCGGAGATGAGTCGTGCCGTTGTCGGAACTAAACATGACGAGCGTGTCGTCGTCAATGTTGAGTTCTTTCAGCAGGCTCATGATGCGGCCGACGTCTTTGTCCATGCGAGTAATCATGGCGGCGTAGGCGGCGCGCGGAGTTAGATGAGGAGTGTAGCCGCCGCCCGTGAATGGCTGCTCTTTCCACTTGCCCTGGTAGACCTTGAGGTCCTCGTCGGGAATGTGCAGCGCCAGATGGGGAATCGGCGACGGGAAATAGAGGAAGAAGGGCCCTTGCCGATGTTCTCGGATAAATGTCAACGCGCCTTCGATCATATGGTCGGGCGCGAAGTCCCGGCCTTGAAATCTCGCGTAGCTGCGCGGATCCCGCGGGTCGTCGCCCGGTTCTAGCCGGGCGTGTCCCGGCACAGGCGGATTGTTGTCGAGAGAAATACGCTTGTCGTCCCGCCACAGGTAGTCCGGGTAGTACGAGTGGGCGTGCCGTTGGCAGTTGTAACCGAGGAAGTGGTCGAACCCCTGTTTCAGCGGATCACCCGTTGAACCGACCGGACCCAAGCCCCATTTGCCAATCGCCGCAGTCGCGTACCCGGCCGACTTGAGCAACTCGCCGATCGTTACCTCGGCGGCTGGGATCGGGTACTGCCCCTCCGGCCTCACTTCCCGGTTGTTGCGAATGAACGCATGCCCCAGGTGTTTTCCCGTCATCAAAACGCACCGCGACGGAGCGCAAACGGGCGCTCCACAATAGTGCTGTGTGAAGCGCATTCCTTCGGCGGCGAGCCGGTCGAGATGGGGGGTGAGGATCTTCCTCTGTCCGTACGATCCCAACTCGTTGTAGCCCAAGTCGTCGGCCACGATCAGCACGATGTTGGGTCGACGTGTTGATCCGTCGGCTGTCGCCCCCTGAACTTGTGTTTGCAGCAACTGGCCCAGTGTCAGTGTGACGACGATTGCACATACCACTTGCACTGCGTATCGGAGAGTCATCGGCTGTAGCCGATCACGAGTAGTTCGACTCGGACGGGAAAGCTTCATGTTCGGCAACCTCGCTTGCCATTGTTCCACCATTGCAAACTGGTGGAATCCGCACGTCATAGTGAACAATGGGGTGATTGACGCCGGAAACCGGCGCCGCCCCATCTTACCGTTTGCCAACAGCAGGACACAGTCTGGGAGAGATTTTCGATGTCTCGACTCGAGCATGAGGAAGAAACACCGGCGCGTGGCGCGGAAGTTCGAGTGGGATGAGTTTTTCGTCACATGGGTCGATTCTCCAAACGGCTCGACCAACTTGTTGAAGTTTGCGTCGCTTGGACAATCAGGTAACATGAGGCCGTCCAACCTCCGACTGCTGGTTTACGTGTAAGGAGAATTCACGATGTACTTACGATCGTTGACCGTCGCTGTTGCGCTAGCCGTGGCCGTATTGGTGCATGCTGGCGAAAAGAATGGGAAGCCGGTGAAAGTTGAGCCCGCCCGCGGCAGCGTCGTGGGCAACCTCATCTGTAGCAAGTGCGCACTGAATGCAACGGAGAAATGTCAGACGGCGCTGCTGCTGGCGCCGACCTACGCAGAATGGGGAATGGTGGGTTCGGACGGCGATAAGTTTCTCACGGCGGCCGAGCGGCTTGGCAACGCGCGCAAGTTGTCCAGGGACCCAAAGTATGCTGCCAGCCAGCTCGCCAAAAAGCTGGGTGAGAAACAATTCGTTTTGCTGGCGGGCAAGGCCGGTGAAAGCCTGTTCCAATCTAGATGCAGCGGCCAGTTACACCGTGTCTCGGGTGATGTGACCCTCGCGGATGGCGTGGCCACCATCACCGGCGAGAAGTCGAGCGTCATCGAGGACGAGCAGGCCCAACCTAGCCTGAGTTTGGCTGGGAAGTTGGTGTGCAGCAAATGCGAATTCAAAGTCGGCGAGTGCGCGGCGGCTCTGAAGGCCGGCGACCTCCAGGTGCTGCTGGATGGCAAAGCGGCCGAGGCGTTGTTCGGCGTCCGCTGCTCCGGTGTTTCGAAAGTTGCGACCGGGGCGGTAACGAAGATTGACGGGAAGACCGTCTTTCTGAAAGTCTCCAAGGTCTCCGACTCAAAGGCGCAGACCGACGCCAAAAAATGATAATTGATTCGCCCGAGACGATTCATGAAATCCGCGTTGTGACCGGCGGGCGATCATTCGAGCAGAGGTTCGAGCAGACCTTACATTCCCGAGTGCGCTTTGGCGCCGTCTTGGTGAGGCTTGTCCAATGTTCCACAGTCGCAGTCAAGTGTTGCTGTCGGCGAGTATCCTGGCTGGTATCGCGATCGCTTGTCTTCTCGTCCTAGTTTTTGCCTCCGCTTGGGCGCAGGACTCGACAGGCAACCTCCCAGGCAACCTCAGCGAATCGGCGAAGACGGATCCGCGCCAAATCGAACCGCGGGCAAAAGCAGATTCGAAAGATAGCGGTAAGCGACCGCAGTTCCGGGCGATCCTTGTCCAACCCAACCAGGTTACTCGAGAGAATGCGGCCCGCTGGAAAAAGGAGGGCTTTGCCGCGCTCGTTGTTCTGCTCGACGAAGCCTATCCGGCCGCATCCTACGCCGCATCCGCGAAGGTCTCCGCCGAGTCCTCGTTTGATCTTTATTACTGGATTGAAGTTGGCCGCAATCCTCGGATGGCCGACGAGCACCCACGGTGGATGGCTTCATTCGGCAGCCACAAGGACTGGTTGGCCCGTTTCCCAGATTCGCGGGCGCCTGGCAAGGGAGAGTCAGCGAAGGTGTATCCATGGGTTCCCATCGGTTACCAAGAAGCCTTCGACGCTCATCTCGTTCGAATCACGGCGCTGTTGAAGCGGGTCGGCTCCGAATACCGAGGATTGCTGCTGAACGATCTGCAAGGCGGTCCGGCAAGTTGCGGCTGTCCGAACCCGCAATGCCGGTGGGCTCTGGACTACGGAGTCGGCTCCACCGCCACCAAAATCAAAGGCTACGACGTGGCGGCCAAGTTTCTCACTCGCGTGCGGGAGTTGGCGCCCGAGAAGGTGCTGACGCCCATCTGGGCCACCGAGTGTGAAGAGGTCGATGCGCCCGCCCGAGCTCGCAAAGGCAGCGGCGAGGGCACCGGGCTTTGCGCCAGCGTCGGGTGTGTCGGCGGCTGCCCGAAGTACTTCAGCCAACGATGGATTCCGTTGTACAAGGGGCATCGGGGACCGATCGGCGTCTTGCTGACCCACAAAGAACTCGGCCGGGACCACGCGGTCTACAAGACGCCAGCTGGGTGGATCCCGCACGCGTTGGAGTACCTTGATCGAATCCCGCCAAAGTTCGGCGGCGAGAAACTCTCTCGTGACCGGCTATGGGCGGTCATTCAAGGTTATGACGTGCCGAAGGCCGAGGCCGACGCCGCCATCGGCGCCGCTGCAAAAGCCGGGGTCGCGGCCATCGTCGTCGCGCGAATTCGAATCGACCAATCCTTCGAGCCGAGGATCATCTCCACAAAGGAGCCGCCCAACAAGTGACAGGGGCTCAAACTCCGTCTATGTCTCCACTCGTTCGAGGATAGCCAGGCGGACTGCCCGGCAGCGCGTGTTGCGTTCGCTCCAGCGGACGAATCTACTGGCACGTCCATTGCCCTTCAGCGACAATGCTTCTCGTTCAACACGTTCAGCCAGGGAGCCGAGATCATGGACCGTCGCAAATTCATGCAAGCAAGCCTCTGTGCCGCCGCCGCCGTTTCCGGTGGTCGCTGGGCGAGGGCCGCGGACGCGCCGGGCTCGAAGATGAAGTTCGGCTTGGTGACCTATCTGTGGGGACGGGATTGGGATCTTCCTACGTTGATCGCAAACTGTGAGAAGGCCGAGATGGATGGCGTCGAATTGCGATCGACGCACGCGCACGGCGTCGAGCCGACGTTGAATGCGAAGGAGCGGTCCGAAGTGAAGAAGCGTTTCGCCGACAGCTCCGTCGTCTGCGCAGGACTGGGGAGCAATGAGCGCTACGACAACCCCGATCCGGCGGTCGTCACCGCGGCGATCGAAAAGACGAAGGCCTTCCTGAAACTCAGTTCCGACGTCGGATCAAGCGGCGTGAAAGTGAAACCCGATCGCCTCTATCCCGACGTTCCTCGTGACAAGACGATTGAGCAGATCGGAAAGTCGCTCAACGAAGTGGCTCGCTATGGAGCCGACTTGGGGCAGCAAGTCCGTTTGGAAGTCCACGGCGGATGCGCTCAGCTGCCAACGATCAAGGCGATCATGGACGTCGCCGACCACCCCAATGCGACGGTTTGCTGGAACAGCAATCGCCAAGACCTCGAGGGCGCGGGCCTCGAGAAGAACTTCAAAATGGTCGCCGATCGATTCGGCGCGACCGCTCATATCCGAGAATTGCACGACCCGGCGTACCCCTACAAGCAACTGATGAAACTGCTGGTCGACATCGATTACGCCGGCTTCGTGATGATTGAGGCGAGCACCAAACCCGCCGACCGGGTAGCCGCCATGAGAAGACAACGCCGCGTGTGGGAGCAATTGATCGGTCGCCGGGCCTGATCGGCGCCGAGATTATCTTGTCACCAATCCTCAGCTCCCAAAACTCGCGCCGCCGTCGGGGGCCGATTTCGTTGGGACCACCGTTGCGGTACAATGCTCGCTTTCAATCGGTCCATCCCTCGGGTGACGGACCGTGACTGCAGATCTCGACAACGAACTACGGCACTTTCAGGGGAGCTGATCACGCATGTATTGGCAACGATGGTTGCGCGCCTCCGCGCCTGTTTTCCTTCTTCTGCTGCCGTTGGCGGCTCACGCTCAGGTCGACGTTGGAGAGCAGCTGGCCAAGCTGCGAGCTGTGGGACCCAAGGGGCAGGGCAATCGCGCGGCGACCGCGGCGTGGAAGACGCTCGCCAGGGCCGACGCCGCTCAGCTCAGCGAAGTTCTCGCCGGCATGGATGGAGCCGGCGTCCTGGCGACGAACTGGATTCGAGCGGCTGTCGAGACAATTGCCGAACGGACGCTGGCCAGTGGCAACGAATTGCCAACCAAAAGTCTCGAAGTGTTTCTGCTCGATACGAAGCACTCGGCGCGCGGCCGCCGACTGGCCTACGAACTTCTGGAGCGAGTCGACAAGACGGCGCGGACGCGTTTGATACCCGGCTTGCGAAACGATCCCAGTCTGGAGCTGCGGCGAGACGCCATTGCGATGGCGATCAGTGATGCGGCGAAACTGCTGGAGACCGATAAAAAGGCGGCCGCCAGCGCTTTTCGCGAAGCCTTGATCTCGGCTCGCGACGTCGATCAAATCAACAGCATCGCCAAGCAAATCAAAGAACTGGGCGGCAAGCCCGACCTGCCGGCTCACTTCGGTTTTCTGATGAGATGGAACTTGATCGGGCCGTTTGACAACCGCGACAAGAAAGGATTCGCGATCGCCTATGGCCCCGAAGCCGAGTTTCGAGCGGACGCGTCGTACGAAGGTCTGAAAGACCAAGTCAGATGGTTCTCGCACACGACGACGGACGAACTTGGCGTGGTCGACCTCAATAAGGCGATCGGCAAGCACATGGGAGCCGTCTGCTACGCCTACACCGAGTTCCACGCGGACAAAGCAGGTGACATCGAGTTGCGATTAGGCTGTATCAACGCCAACAAAGTGTGGCTCAACGGCAAGCAGTTGACAGCGAACGAGGTGTACCACGCCAACACCTTCGTCGATCAGTACGTCGGCAAGGGCAAGCTGAAGAAGGGCAAGAACACCATCTTGCTGAAGATCTGCCAGAACGAGCAAACCGAGAATTGGGCTCAACGCTGGCAGTTTCAACTGCGTGTCTGCGACGAACTTGGGACGGCCGTGCACTCGCTCGACCGACCTGCTCCGCGAGCGGCGGCGGCCGTCCGCCGAGTGCGTTAGCTAGTCCTTACCGTTCCGAACTCGCCAATCAAATTTGAGAGAGTCTATCATGCGTCGTCATATCTCGTTTCTTTTGGCCGTCTGCTGCATTGGGTTACTGGGAGCCGATTGGTTTCAGTTTCGCGGGAACGACGGAGCTTCGTCGGCGAGCGGTGAAAAGCCGCCGGTTGAGTTGAGTGAGAAGACTCTGGCCTGGCGAGCCGATTTGCCGGGCCGCGGTCCGAGCAGCCCGATCGTCGTCGGCGACAAGGTCATCGTCACCTGCAGCGACGGCGTCACCCAGGATCGCATCCTGGTCTGCGCTTTCAGTGCGAAGACGGGTCAACAATTGTGGCGTCGTGAATTCTGGGCCACCGGGCGCACATCCACGCATCCGACCAGCGCAGTCGCCGCGCCGACTCCCGCCAGCGACGGCAAGTTCATCTACGCCTTTTATTCCTCAAATGATCTCGTCTGCCTCGACCTCGATGGCAATCTGCAGTGGTATCGCGGTTTGGCTCACGATTACCCCAAGGCGGGAAACGACATCGGCATGTCGGCTTCGCCCGTCGTGGCCGGCAACGCCGTCGTTGTTCAGGTTGAGAACCAGGGCAATTCGTTCGCCGCCGGGCTGAACAAAGTGACTGGCGAAACGCTGTGGAAGATTCCCCGCTCGGCGATGGCGAACTGGACTTCGCCGATGACGCTGAAAATGGGTGGCAAACTGGCTGTGGTTCTGCAGTCGCCAGGGGGTGTCACCGCCCACGACGCGATGACCGGCGTTGAGTTGTGGCGATTCGATGAATCGTGTGACAACATCGCGTCACCCGTCACGGGGAAGGGAAGGGTCTATCTTCCCAGCAATGGCACGACCGTTCTCGAAATCGCCGACGGATCGAACTCTCCGGAAATCCTCTGGGACAACAACCAAGTGTCCGGCGGCCCGGCGAGCGCGATGTTGAGTGACGACAAGTTCCTGGTCATGAACCGCAGCGGCGTTCTGGTGTGCGCCGACCCCAACACGGGAAAAATCAAGTGGCGCGAGCGAGTTGGCGGAACGCACTGGGGAACGCCGATCTTGGCGAATGGCCACGTCTACGCTGTTAACCACGATGGCACGGCGGCCGTCGTGGCGGCGGGCGACGACGAGGGCAAGGTTGTTTCGAAGTTCGCTCTCGAGGAGACGATCCAGTCCAGTCCCGCGATCGCCGGCGATGCGTTGTTCGTCCGCAGCGACAAGCACCTGTGGAAGTTCGCTCAAGCCACGGACTGAGCGAGGTGTCGGCGGCGTGACCGAGCAAATCGAAATCCCGGTGGCCGACGGGCCCCTTCACGCGCGGGTCCGCCCGCCCGGTTCCAAGAGCATTACGAATCGGGCGCTCGTCTGCGCGGCGCTGGCGGACGGTCAATCCGAGTTGCGGGCGGCGCTCGACTGCGAAGACACCCGCGTCATGATCGCCGCCCTGTCGCAGCTCGGCCTGGAGGTCGATTGCGATCTCGCTCGGGCGACCATCAGCGTTCGCGGCGGCGGCGGCCAATTGCCGACTCGTCAAGCCGACCTGTTCGTCGCCAACAGCGGCACCACGATCCGCTTTCTGACAGCCATGTTGAGTACGATCGAGGGCGAGTTCCGATTGGACGGGATCGAGCGAATGCGGCAGCGGCCAATCGCCGATCTGCTCGCTGCATTGCGGCAGCTCGGCGTCAACGCCGCTTCCGAAAACGACGATGGCTGCCCTCCAGTCCGCCTGTCGTCAACCGGCATGCGGGGCGGCGCAGTCGAAATCCGCGGCGATGTCTCAAGCCAGTTTCTGAGTGGGCTGCTGATGGCCTCTCCCAACGCTCGGTCGGATGTCGCCATTGAACTTACGGGTGAGTTGGTCTCCAAGCCCTACGTCGAGATGACATTGGGAGTGATGAATGCGTTTGGCGTGCGTGCGGAGCATCGGGATCTCCAGCGGTTCGAGATCGAACGACAAGAATATCGCCCGGCGAAATACGCAATCGAACCGGATGCTTCGGCGGCGAGCTACTTTTGGGCGGCTGCGGCCGTCACGGGCGGATCGATCGCTGTCCAGGGTCTGACGAGGGACGCACTTCAAGGCGATGTGGCGTTTTGCGAATGTCTGGCCGCCATGGGGTGCGACGTCGAGTACCAGAGCGAGGCAATCAAGGTGACCGCCGCCTCCCCGTTGCGCGGCGTCGACGTCGACATGAACGCCATTAGCGATACCGTGCAGACGTTGGCGGTCGTCGCTCTGTTCGCCGAGGGTCCGACGAGAATCTCGAATGTCGAGCACATTCGGCACAAGGAGACCGACCGCATCGGCGATCTGGCTCGCGAGCTGCGGCGTCTCGGCGCCGAAGTGGATGAGCGTCAGGACGGTCTCACGATCACGCCCGCCGCGCACAGTGGAGCAGCGATCGAGACGTATAACGATCATCGGATGGCGATGAGCTTTGCGGTGGCTGGGCTGAGGATTCCCCACGTCACGATTCTCAACCCGCGCTGTATCGAGAAAACGTATCCGCGATTCTTCGACGATTTTCTCGGGCTCTACGCCGATCGGTAGGCTCCGCCCTCACTGGTTGCCGCTCGCTTTGCCAGGGCTGTCGCGTCGGCGCCGCCGAAACGGGCTGGCTCGCGACAACGCGGACGAGAATAATGGCGGCGTGGCCAATATGGGGAACTGAATCGTGCGCGACTCGAGTTTTGATCCGGACGGAAGAGAAACACCCGAAGCAGTGTTCCGAGCTCCGCGTCGACGATGGCTGAAAGCGGCGGTGGGAGCCGCCGTGGCTGGTGGGGCCGCCTTCGCCGGGTGGCGGTCGTGGCGACATCGAGGCAGTCCTGGCGCCGGAAGGATGGCGATCGAGAATGGCCGGTCTCCCGTGGAGGACGAAGCGACATTGATGACGCACTTCCCTGGTCAGCCCGACGCGTCATTCCAATACGGCCGCGCCGAGACAGCCCGCGGCGAAGCTGCTCTTTACACCAACTTCTACGAATTCAGCCGAACCAAGCGGTGCTGGTTGTACGTCGACCAGTTCAAGCCGTTGCCCTGGCGGCTAAAGATCACTGGCCTTTGCAAGAGGCCGCTGGAGTTGGATCTGGATGACCTGTTGAAACGGTATCGGAGTGACTGGGTGCAGCGGCAATATCGGCATCGCTGCGTCGAGCGGTGGGCGATGGCCATCCCCTGGAGCGGTCTGCCCCTGGCGCGACTCCTCCGCGACGTTGAACCGACAGCCAGTGCGACGCACGTGAAGTTCGTTTCCTTCTATCGACCGGCGGAAGCGGATCGCCAGAACGATGGTTCGCCTTGGCCTTACGTCGAGGGGCTCACGCTACCCGAGGCGATGTCGGACCTCACCCTCTTGGCGACCGGAGTCTACGGTCGACCCTTGCTCAAGCAGCACGGCGCGCCGGTCCGCATCGTGACGCCGTGGAAGTACGGATACAAGTCGCCCAAGTCTGTCGAGGTGATCGAACTTGTCGATCGCGAACCACAGACATTTTGGACAACTCTCAATCCCGCGGCCTATCCATTCGAATCAAATGTGAATCCCGCGGATAACTACCCCTGGCCGCAGCGGGAAGAATGGATGCTGGGAACGAAGGAGGAATTCGCCACCCAGTACCTCAACGGATACGGGGACCATGTCGGCGAATTGTATGGGTAGGTCCTGCCGGGCAGGAAGCTCCATTCAATCCAGCCCGTCGATGGGTTGGACGAAAGTTGCGAGTTCACTTGGGAGTGCGTCTCAGTTCGTCGACGGTGGCGAGTAGCCGCTCGGCTCGGACCATCAATTCGTCTATTTCGTCGGGCGCGCGGATCGACGTGTCAGCCGAGCGAAACTCAGCGTGGCAATGGCGACAGACGACGCATTTCCCGAGGTGCTCAACGCGCACCTGGAGTGGGCGTCCGCATGTGGGGCAATCTTGATCAAAATAAGTGGCGCGAGACATGACGGCATCTCCTACTACCGGCAGCACCATAGTGAAAGTGAAGCGTCATCTTAGGAATTTGGGGTCAGACCATCAAGAAAAGTCCGGCCGCTATTCAATGGCGAAGGGTCTCTGAGCCGACCTAATAGTGGGGCCCGGAGCAATCCCAGGGGGCGTTGGATTCCACCGGCTTCCGTCCCGGTATGTGCTAGGGTTGTTGGTACTTACGGCGAGTGACGATTTGCGACACGCCGTCGAAATCGCTGTGAACGCGGAAACCCGCAAATCCCGAATTCTCCCCAGACTCCCAGTCGACAAAAAATGAAGTGTTTTTCTTACTCCCTCGTTTTCGCCCTTCTAGGCTCACTTCTGGGGCCGGCGAGTTGTCTGGGCGAAGATAAAGAGATGCCGACGTGGCGACACATTGAGGAGTTTGTGCACCGCTATCTGGATGGTCTGAGCGACTACAAGAAGGGCGACCTGCTGTCTCAAGGGCACGTCGCCAAGATGACCGCCCACATGAAAAAGATGGGGTGGCGAGTTCGCGAGGAAAAGCGGTTGTTCAAGGACACACTGCCCGACTCGCACTTTCTCGTTCAGCAACTCCACACTCGGCACGGTCACCGGTTCATGCGGAACGTGCAGCGACATCCGCAGATCTATTCGAAACTAGAGAGGATCTCGTCGGCGCACGGCGGTCGCGCCTTGGTTCGCGATTTGCTCAAGCTTCCCGACGCGGCGAAGTACGCCAACCCGAATCGAGCTCGGGGCGTGCCGCAGATGAAGGATTTTCTTCCCAAGCACGGCAACAGTCGGCAGCCCCAGATTCGCGACTACAACAAGCCGACAGGCAAGATCTACACGGAAGACCAACTGCTCAAGCGTCTCAAGGAAATGCACCAGCGCGACTTGGCCGCGTTGGCGCAGATTCAGACAGCGAGCGCGGCGAGCGCGCCGTAGCAGACGCCGAGCGTCAATCGATCAATTCGATTGACTTGATCACGATCGATTCGACCGGAGTGCTGGTCAACAGTTCCGTATCGTGAGTCTCGGTGTGGGCGATTTTCTCGATTACGTCAAACCCGTCGGTGACTTCGCCAAACACGCAATAGCCGAAGGCGTCTTCTTTTCCGGGGACGTGATCGAGCCCCTGATTGTCGACCAGGTTGATGAAGAACTGGCAGGTGGCGCTGTCGATCGAGTCGGGGTCTCGCGCCATCGCGACAGATCCCTTGAGGTTGCGCAGGCCATTGTCGGCTTCGTTGCGGATCGCCGACTCGGTATCCTTGGCTTGGCCATCGGGCAGGAATCCGCCGGCTGCGACCATGAAACCGTCAGAGACATAGTGGACGATCGTGCCGGAATAGAAACCGGCCTCGGCGTAGTTGCGGAGGAAGTTATCGACAGTGAGGGGCGCCTTTTCACGGTTCAGCTTGATCGTGAACGATCCTGCCGTCGTCTCCACGCGCACTTGCGGGGACGGGTCGAGCGTGATGGCGTTGGGACTGGAGGCTCCGATCTCGTTGAGCTCGCCGATCGGCTCGATCTTCGACGCATCGAAAGGTTCGGCCGTCGCGGCGGCGGAGGAACCCGACTCAACTGCCCCGCTCGACCCGGATTCGGAGGGGACGTTGGCGGTTGGAGCGTCGCCGCCACCACAGCCGTTGAGCAGGAATGAGATGGAGAAGAGCAGCAGACAGGCCGCCAATTGAGGGAACGACCGCATGGTTTGCGCCTCCGTGCGAATTCGCAAGTTTTCGTTGCGTTGGATTAGGTGGGCCACCCGGGAGGAGGAGCCTCGGTGCTCCTCCTGCGAAGCGCCTATGATGAGCCGAGTTGCAAAATCATGCAACAGCGGTTGGAAAGACCCGGCGCGGAATCGGAATGCCGCCAGCAACCCGCATTACTCGACAATCCACTCCAGGTACTGCCAATACTGGTAGACCCAGGGGTGCGTCCAGGGATTGGCTGCGGCGAATTGAGCCGAGAAGACGCTGGCCGCCAAGAACAATAGGGCGACCGCGCGGCACACGCGACTGGATAAGAGGTTGTCAGCTCCCCGCACCAGGGCGGCGAACCAAAGCGGAATCAACCAGATCGCCCAGCGGAAACCGCAATTGACGCCGCCGTAGTTGCGATCCGCCAAGGGCCTGGCGAGATAGAATCCCAGACAGACTACGGTCAACAGGGCGATCGAAAACGCCAGCCCCCGCTGCCAGGGTTTGCCCGCGACCAACCAGCACCCCACACCCCAGATGCTGATCAGCCAGAGCGGGGTCAGCGAAAAGACGCCGTGGTGTCCGACCAGTACGTGAACGGCATAGGTCGCCTGATCGGGTTCACCCTTGTCGACGCCCTTCTTGTCCTGCATCCAGTAACTGCGGTCGTAATCGTACCAGTTGTCCCAATTGAGGACCCGCAGTTGTTGACCATTGGCGACCAGAGCGAAGCGGTTCTGCGACTCTTCGTCCCAGACTTGCCGTTGTCCGCCGGCCGAGTTGCGGACGACGGCTGCTTCACCGAGGGGGCAATCGGCCTGGCTGAACTGCTCGCGAATCTCCGCTGCGAGCGGGCCGTCAGGCAATTCCGGGACATCGAGCACGACCCGCTCTTCGCCGTTTGAGCGATGTGCGTAGGGCGGCCGCCAGGAGTCGTGGACGGTGAGCGTCGCGGCGAAAAAGGCCGCCGCAATCGCGGCGACTCCCCCGCCATAACCGATGATGGTCTTCACCGGCGCTTTGCACAGCAGAGCGGCTCCGGTCAAACAGAGGAACGATAAGGCGGGCAACTCGTTGGCGGCCGCCACGCCCGCGCACAATCCGGCGACCAGAAATCGCCACCACTCGCGGCGGTCGTCCTGCCAGATGGTGATCGCCAAATAGAGCGCGCCCATCACGCCGATTACCGCGGGCACGTGATTGTTCAACGTGTTGGCGTAGGTGGTTGTGAATGTGCCAAAGCAAGCCGCCGCCGCGCAGAACAGACGCGCCGTGTCGGTCGTTCCCAAACGCTCGCAGAGCAGTACGGCCAGCCACAGGTAGAACAGGATCGGCACGAGGTTCGTGATCACCAACAGAACGCGGACGACGTAATACGGGCGCTCGGCGATGCGCAATCCGGTGGCGCGTTGCAACGCCGCGTATTCGGCCGCCACGACGAGCGGAAACAAGGGCGGCTTGCTGCTGTAGTAATGTTCTTTGCCATCGGGGCCGCGATGCCTGACCATGTCGATCGTGTACCACTCGCGGTCCCGTTTGCCGTTGGGCATGATGACGTCGTCGATGTGGAACTGACGTTCATCGACCACAGCTCGGATCATGGACCAGCGACTGCGATCGTTCGCGCTCAGCAAGGGGGTCTTGCGCGATTTGGATTGGACGGAGAAGATCCGCGCAGCCATGCCGCCACCGGACGCCATGATCAGCATGCCGTAAACGAGCCATCGCAGGCGAGTCGCTTCATTGGTCATCGGGCGAACATTCGTGGAGGAGATCCGTCGAGACAGTCGGTCATTGTGCTGTCGGTCATTGTGCTGTGACGCCGATGCTATTGTGCTGTGATGTTGTTGTGCTCGGCGTCGGTCGTTGGCGCATCCTGCGGACGCGGACCGGCGTCGTCCGGCCGCGGCGGCTGTGAAGCACCCGTCGGCTCGCCCCCCGTGCGGTCCTTGATCGAAAACGTGTCTTGCCGGTGCCCGTGGTAGGCGGTCAATAACTCGGCGATGAATCCAATCGACATGAACTGTCCGCCGAGCAGCAGAGCCCCCATCGAATAAATGACCGCCGGCCGTTGATGGAGCGGCGTGAGATTCCACTCGGGGGCCAGTTGGGCGACGATCCAGTAGGCGGCCAGGTAGGTCAGCCCCAAACCGCCTATCAGAAAGCAGATCATCCCAGCCGTGCCGAGCAAGTGCTGCGGACGTTGACGAAACCCGGTCAAGAAATAGACCGTTAACAGGTCGAGGAATCCTTTGATGAAACGGCGGAATCCGTACTTGGAGGAGCCGTACTGCCGTTTGCGGTGGTTCACGATGATCTCGCCGACGCGCCAACCCCTGGCGGAGGCAAGCACCGGCACGAACCGATGCATCTCGCCGTAGAGCCTCACCTCGTTAAAGATCTCCCGTCGGTAACTCTTGAATCCGCAGTTGTGGTCGTGCAGTTTCACGCCCGTCAAATAGCTGACGAGCCAGTTGAAAATCCGCGATGGGCCAACTTTGTGCCAGGGGTCGTGACGCACCTTCTTCCAACCACTCACGACATCGAGCTCGTGCTCCTCCATCTGCTCCAGGAAGCGTGGGATCTCGTGAGGATCGTCCTGCAGGTCGGCGTCCAGCGTCAATACGATCTCGCCCCGCGCCGATTCGAAGGCCGCGTTGAGCGCCGCTGCTTTGCCGAAATTGCGGCGGAAGCGGATGCCTTGAATGCGGGAGTCCTTGGCCGCCAAGTCGGCGATCGCCTCCCACGACCCATCCGACGATCCGTCGTCGACGAACACGATCTCCAATTGCAGGTCGTGCTCGCTCGCCACTTCGTCGATCTCGTGGTACAGCTCGCCGAGACTCTCTACCTCGTTGTAGACAGGAACGACAATGGACAGCATGGCGCCTCCTCCTGGGCGAGTGGCGAATCATCCCGATTCGCGCGGGGATGGTGGGTCGCTGGACCGCGGCGATCGAGCAACGCATCCGTATAGAATAATCGAAATCACCAACTCGGACATTAGCCAATTCAACCGCAGCCAGACCGCCGCCGCTAGTGCGGCAGCCGCTCCGTAGGTGGTCGCCAGCAGCGTCGTTACAACCCACTCGCGAACGAACGCTCCGCCAGGGATCAGCGAGATGAAGCCGAGCACCATGGCGAGGGCCACCGCCGCGATCAACAGCGGCAACTCGCTCGCCAGTCCTCCACCCAAGCCGGCGTTCAACGATCGAAGGGTGGCCCACAGGCTGAGGCCCAAGCAAACCCAGCCTGCTCCGATCGCCAGCCATCCCTTTCCCATCAGTGGCCAATCGAGATGCTCCAGCCGAGACTCGAGTTCGGGATCGGCTTTGCGAACTTTGAGAAAACGGACGACGCGACGAAAGATGGGCGGCGCGGTCGGCAATCCCGTCGCCACCAGCACGCCGCACGCCAAGAGGATCATCAGCCAGTGTGGAAAGACGACCAACAGTACAATCGTCGAGACCGCCGCACCCACCGCCATCATCGTCAACGTCTCGACGAACACGGCCGTCGCCGCCACAGTCGCCCCCGTCCGCTCGTCCTTCACCAAACCCGACCTGAGCACCACCACCATCGCTTTGCCGGGAACGTACTTGCCTAAATGACCGATAAAGTACGCGGCCAGTGAGGCGGCCAGGCGGGGCTTGCCGCCGAGCGCCCGCATCGACTCGCGCCAAAACCACCAGTTCGGCAATAAGCCGACCAGGTAGAAAACGCCCGACAGCGCCGCCCACCGCCAGTCAACTCGCCACGGCGAGAAACTTTGCCGCTCCAGTTGCTCCACCTCGCGCCGCCAGGCGATCACTTCGCGTGAATCGGCCGGCCCCGCGGCGATTTTCGCCCGCAGAATCGCCAGTTGCTCGTTCGTCTCGGTCTGCCGCTGGTCCAGCTCGCGCCACGCGCTGCGAACCGTTCGCGAAATCCCCCAGGCGACGAGAACCAAGACCACCAATCGGATGATCAGTTTGACGATCGACTTGCGATCGAAGGTCCTCCGCACTCCGGCTGCGGGCTGCGGCGCTTCTGCGGACGGATCGTTTTCGGCCAAACGTGGTCTCCCCTGGTCGTCATCCACTTGGACGACTTCTCGACACGTCAGTAGAATGATCGCTCGCCCGCTTCACGTAAACCTCAACGAGATGATCACCTATGACACGCGTCGCATCGTTCGTGGTCTTGCTCGCCATCATTGTCGTGATCGGGATTCTCTTCTACCGGGTGATGGCGAGTTTTGTGTTGCCGCTCTTCATGGCGGGCTTCCTGGTCGTCATCTTTCAGCCTCTCCACCATCGCATCCAGCAGCGTTTCCCCAATCGACCTCAACTGGCGGCGGGAGCGACAACCGCCGCCGTGATGGTGATCGTTCTGTTGCCGGTTGCGCTGTTCGTCTGCTTCGCCATCATCGAAGGCGTCGATCTGGCCGGTCGCGTCAATGCGGCCACCGTCAAGGCTCGACTCGTCAAACTGCGAGAATCGCTGGGAGTCGAGATGCACGCGGCCGATGAATTGCGAGCCGTGGAAGTGAAATTCGCCGACCTGACGACCGATTTGCGTTCCGCCGAAACGCCCGACTCGCTGAAATCTCGATTGCAGGCGCTGCAGATACGTGTGGAGATGCTCCAGGAGAAAGTCGCCGAAACGCCCGCCATCGCCGCCGTGGATGTAACTAAACTACGCGACGCGCTCGCCAAGATGGATGATGCTGATGAACTCGATCTCGTCGCCTATCAATCCCAACTGCAAGCCGCCGACGGCGTCTTTCGCGATATCAAATACGAAATCCTCGGCGGACCGTACCTCGGATACTTCAAAGAACTCGCCAACCCGACTGACGACCAGCTACACGAGTTCATCAACAAAGAGGCGAGCAAGATCCAGCCCATGCTGGTCAGCATCACCGGGACGACAACGACTTGGTTCGCCACCCAGTTCTTCAATGCGACCATTACTATTCTGGCCGTTTACTTCTTCCTGGCCGATGGACCCAGGATGGTCCAAACCGTGATGCGGCTCTCGCCGCTCGACGATCGCTACGAACAAGAGCTGCTCGATGAGTTCGTTTCGGTGAGCCGAGCGGTGGTGCTAGCGACGATGCTCTCGGCGGCCGCCCAAGGTCTGCTGGCCGGCGCCGGCTATTGGCTCGCCGGACTGGACGCGGTCTTTCTGCTCACCGTACTGACGGCGGTGCTAGCATTTGTTCCATTCGTGGGCGCCTTCGCCGTTTGGGGGCCGGTTTGCGTGTGGCTTTGCTTTGTCGAAGAACGACCGATCGCAGCGATCGTATTTGTGGTCTACGGAGCGGCTGTCATCTCGATGGCGGACAACGTGATCAAGCCCTACGTTTTGCACGGTCGATCTCGACTGCATCCACTGCTGGCGTTGTTGAGCGTGCTGGGCGGGGTCAAAGCGCTCGGTCCCATCGGCATCTTGGTCGGGCCACTCATCGTGGCGTTTCTGCAAACGCTGCTCAATATTCTCCATCGCGAACTGACGCACTTCGATCGCGAGGCGGCCGCTGAATCCTGATGCTTGCATCGGGCTTTACCTCTTTGCCCGTTTGAGGATACATTGTGCCGCGATGGATCGACGCGGCCTCCCGCCGCCCCCTTGGTTCGAGAACGGAGTTTCGCCATGACCGGTGCGGTCTTGCTAATGGTGCTCGGGATCCCCGCGGTGGACCACGAATGGCGCCAGAACGACCGCGGCGAGTTGGAGTGCGTCATCCATCTCGAGCGCGTGCTGCTCAAGGCGTTGCTGGCTGGCGACGTCGACGAGATTGATAGCGGGCGGATGCCCGACGGCGACCGCCAAGTGCGGTATCGCATCGTGGTGGGTGAGTACGACGAGTCGTCGGGCAAGGATTTGCGTTTTCGCCCCAACCAAGACGGCTTCTCAGCCCGCGGGGGACGAAGCGACTTAGGTGACGCGGCCAGAACTTCACCCGTGCCGGTCATTCGCGCCGAGGGCGGCGAACGATCACGTTTTTCGGAACGGGCTCCCGGGTTTCAGGGGGTTGGTGATCAGGGCGCCGCCGGCCGAAGTGTGGTCGGCGATCGAGGCGCCGGAGGGGCGCGGGCGAATGACGGAGGAGTCGGAGCTCGAGCGGCGGACTCCCGCTTCGGGGCCGGTTCGCGATACGGATCTCCGGCGGCGGAGAATCGCGTCGGTGCGAGCGTGGGCGTGGGCGCACGACCGCGGACGCTCGCCGAGTGGATTGCCGCCGAGCAGCAGGCGTTGCCACTGCGGTTTGACGCGATTGCTCGCGGCGATGGGCTGGGAATCGACGGCCCGTTGTCGGCGCCGGTAATACGAGTTGGCCGCCAGGACGACGCTCCACCTCTGCTCGACCCAAGCTACTCCATCAGTTCGCTGCCTACCTACTCCTCACCAAATCCGCCGGTCGCGGGCTTGGCGGGAACAGGATCGCAGACGCGTCTTGAGCCGCCGAACCGTTACGGCGACGCCAGCCGTTACGGCGGGCCAATCGTCGGCGCCAGTGGCGCGATTGCTGGAGAGACGAATCGGCAGCGCGATCTGCTGGCGCAACAGGCGGGCGAGCGGCGCCTTGACGGACAATCGGCAGTCGACCGTCAATTGCAGGAATTGGCCGCGCAACAACGTGAATTGGCGCGCCAACAGGCGGAATTCAATCGCCAACGCGAGTTGGAATTACAGCGTCTTCGCTACTCGCAAGTCGCCGCGTCGACTCCCGATCGAGGTGGGGACGTCCGCGACGTCGCGTCCGGTTTTCCGTTTGCGGAGAACAAGTCCGCGCCCGGCTCAAGGTTTACTCCCCCCACTTCAACGACCGGTTCGCCCACCGCCGATCGGGCGAAACTGGCCAATTCAACTTCAAAACCGGGTGAGTTTTCCATCGCCGGCGGGAGCGTCGAGCCGGCGAGTCACACGGTGGGTTTGCAGGAAGGCGACGAGCTGACCGAAAAGAAAGAAGCAAGCGCCGAAGAGGAGAAACCGTGGGGGTTGCTCGGAGCCGTATGCGC
>JASMLW010000633.1 GCA_030748485.1 Pirellulaceae bacterium | reverse complement strand
GCTCCCGTTGGTCGCTGGAATCCAACCAGCGAAGCCCCAAATCCACAACGCCACGCATGCAACGCGGCGAATGTTAATACGAGAGTTTTGATGCACGTCTTACTGTTTGATATCGATGGGACCTTAGTTCACACGGGGGGCGCCGGCAGAGCGGCCCTCGATACGGCTCTCTGGGATGTGTTCGAAGTGAAGAACGATTACGAGGTGCCCGTACAAGGGCGCACCGATTGTGGCATCGCGCAGAATCTGTTCCGCGCTCACCAGATTGACGACACTCTGGAGAACCGTCAGCGATTCCACGCCGGCTATCTCGACGCTCTGCCTCACCGGATGCGCGAACGCGAGGGCCGCGTTCTCCCCGGTGTCGAGCGACTGTTGGAGCGTCTGGTCGGCATCGACGACGTTCACTTGGGCCTGCTGACGGGCAACATTCGCGGCGGCGCCGTGTCCAAGCTCTCGCACTTCGGTATCTATCACTTCTTTCCGTTTGGCGGTTTCGGAGACCGCCACGCCCATCGCAACGACGTCGCCCGCGAAGCGTTCGACGACGCCCGGCGACACGTGGGAAGCGGTTTGGACGCGACTCAAGTGACCGTGATCGGAGACACGCCACTCGACGTCGAGTGCGCGCGGGCGATCGGAGCTCGCGCGATCGCGGTGGCGACGGGCGGAGCGTCGCGCGCAAGCCTGGTCGGAGCCCAACCGGATCTGCTGCTCGACGATCTCGACCGCGACGACCCGTGGTGGGATCGCTGACAACGCGGATAAGTAGGTCCTGCCTGCCGGGCGGGACTTCGCGACGAAGTCGCGACAACGGAGGTTCCATTCGAACCGCGCGGCGATCTACATGCCCGACGGTTTCTTCAGGAACGCCTTGTCCTCGTCGCTCAACTTGTCAAATGGAATCTCGACAAGTTTTCCATCTTCGCGGCGGAGCTCGACGACTCCATCTTTCACGGCAATCAGCGTCGCCTTGATTGAGTACTTACCCGAGGCGTCGCGCCACACTCGAACGGCGGCCGGCTTGCTGGAAATGAAGACACTCGCATCCGCGTCCGACTCCGCCTTGACGAATCGCAAGCGGACCGACATCTGCCCGTTGTTGTCGTCGAGCGAAGTCCATTTGTCGAAACACCGAACGTAGAGATCGCCGTCGGCGGGAGCGACGAACTGACCGGCGGCTCCCATGGCGAACGGCTCACTCAACTTCCAATCACTCAGCAACACTCCGAACAAGCGGCCCTCTCCCTGAGCGTTGCCCTCAGCGTCTGTCGTCTTCGCCGACTTGGACGTTTTCCACTTGCCACTGGTCGACAGATCGTAGACGTGCCCCTTGGCCGCCGTCAGCCCGGTCGGTTGCCATCCGCGTCCCGCGACAACGCGCAGCGAGCGTCTTGGACGTGTTCTTGAGCGGGGTGAACTTCTTCTTCCAATCCCACGCGCACAGGTCCGCTCGCAATCCGTTCTCGAGATGGTCGATGAAAAAGATGTACTCAAAAGAGATTTCATTCGCCATCGCGCCGTAGGTCAGTTCAAAACTCACCGGCTGCTCGGTGAGCAGCCCCATCCCGAGAGGTCGGAACCGGGATGCGTAATTAGGGTTGTTGGCCAGCAAGTGGCAGAGCGCCCAACGCCAGCTATAGTTTTGCCAGGAGTCGCCCGTAAACTGATTGCGTTCGACAATTTCGCGGAGCGACTTCGGTTCGCTTTTCTGCAGATACTCCAACACGTACTCGCCGATTTGCACTCTCTTGTCCGATTTCCTCCAGTACTGGCCCATTTCGGCCATACCTTCGGAGTACCATGTCGGGCCGGTGCGGCCAAACGCCTGACCACAATAGGCGTGGACCGCTTCATGCTGCGGCGTGCCGTGGTCAGCTGTCGCGTAAACGACCGCCTTCGCCTTGAATTGGTCGCCGACCGAGATCACCTGGGTCAGAGTGATGCCCGCTCCCTCGGCGATCTTCGCGCGTCCCTCGGGGCGGAGCGAACCCGCCGGCCATTTGTCGAGATCTTTAGCGACGTAGCATTCGATGATCCCCCGCGACGGCCGTTGCCAGTACGTGGAGATCAAGCCGAGCATCGTCTCCAGCCGGGTTAGCAGCTCATGAGCTTCCTTGGGACTGAGATCGGAGTGGAGCAGGAAATTGCGCGACGAATAGTCTTGCGGTTTTTCCGGCGCCTTGTCGCTCAACTTGCCCTTCCCAGCCTTCTTGCGCTGGGCCAGCGCCGCTGTGGGAGTCGCCGCGCAGAGACACGCCGCGAGAAGAATCCATACAAGATGGCGACCTGTCGACCGCTTCATTCCCAGCACGTTCGAACTCCTCTCATGACGGCGACTGTATACCTCAAACGTGGTGGCTAATATATTCCGACAGCCGGCAAGAGGCAAACAACATAGCCGCACCTACTTCATTCGTAGTAGGTCCTGCCTGCCGGGCAGGACTTCGCGACGAAGTCGCGACAATGGACGTTCCATTCAATCCAGCGCGGCGATTTTGAAACCGCGCTGAGCACGAATCTGATGCTTTTTGGCGGACGAACCCGCACTCGACGGCCTCGGAAGGGGCGCCGTACATAGTAGGTCCTGCCTGCCGGGCAGGACTTCGCGACGAAGTCGCGACAATGGACATTCCATTTGATACAGCGTCGCCTAGGTCTGGAACGTTCGTTCGACAAAGCTGGTATCGACCCAGCCCTCGACGAAGTCGGCTTGCCGCAAGACCTTCTCGTGGAACGGTGCGGTTGTGCAGATCCCCTCGATTCGCAATTCTCGCAACGCCCGCAGCATGCAGTCGATCGCGTCGGCGCGCGTCGGTTGATGGACGATCAGCTTGCCGATCATCGAGTCGTAATAGGGGGGGACGACGTAACCGGCGTGCACGTGCGAATCCCAGCGGACTCCCATTCCTCCGGGCACAATCAGCTGTTTGATTTTCCCCGGCGCCGGCCGAAAGTCGTGATCGGCGTCTTCGGCGTTGATCCGACACTCGATAGCGCAACCGTTGGCTTGAATGTCCTTCTGCCGGAACGGCAATCGTTCTCCGGCGGCGACGCGGATCTGCGACTTGATTAGATCGACGCCGGTGATCATCTCGCTGACCGGGTGCTCAACCTGAATGCGAGCGTTGACTTCGATGAAGTAGAAGTTGTTTTCCTGATCGACGATGAATTCAACCGTGCCCGCATTCGTGTAGTCCGCGTGCTTGATCATCCGCACGGCGGCGTCGCACATATCGGCGCGGACTTCTTTGGGCAGATTCGGCGCGGGACTTTCTTCGATCAGCTTTTGGTGTCGTCGTTGAGTTGAGCAGTCGCGCTCCCAAAGGTGTACGACATTGGCGTGGTGGTCGGCGATGACTTGAACTTCGACATGCCGTGGCCGTTCGACATATTTTTCCAGGTAGACGGCCGAGTTGCCGAAAGCGGCTTCGGCTTCGGCCCGCGCTTGGCCGAGGGCCGTCTTCAAGACGAGTTCGTTGGCGGCGACACGCATTCCCTTGCCGCCGCCACCCGCGGTCGCCTTGATGAGCACGGGGAAGCCGATTTCATGCGCGACGCGGCCGGCTTCGTTGTCGTCCTCAATCAGGCCATCGCTGCCGGGCACGACGGGGACTTTGGCTCCGCGAGCTAATTCACGAGCTCGATTCTTGTCGCCGAGCATGTTCATTGCTTCGGGCGTGGGGCCGATGAAGTCGATCTTGCACTGGCGGCAGACATCGTTGAATTTGGCGTTCTCGGCCAAGAAACCGTAGCCGGGGTGGATCGCCTCGACGTTGCCGACTTCGGCTGCGCTGATAATGCGATCGACTTTCAAGTAGCTGTCGGCCGACTTGGCTGGTCCGACGCAGTAGGCTTCGTCCGCCAGGTCGAGGTAGGCCGATCCGCGGTCGGCCTGACTGTAGATCGCGACCGTCTCAATTCCCAACTCGCGGCAGGCGCGGATTACACGCAAGGCGATTTCGCCGCGGTTCGCGATAAGAATGCGATTGAACATATGCGCCCGGTCTTAGCTTCTCAGGGGGCCCGATCTCGGCTTCAGAGGCTCGTGTCGACCCGGAACAGTTTTTGGTCGAACTCCACGGGCGATTCGTTGTCGACGAGAACGGCGACGACTTTGCCCCGCAACTCTGCTGGAATCTCATTGAACATCTTCATCGCTTCGACGATGCACACGGTCGACTCCGGTTCGACGTGGTCGCCGACCTTGATGAAGACGCTCGACTCGGGATTCGGCTTGGTGTAGAAGGTCCCGACCATCGGGCTCTTGATGTAGACGATGTTGTCGCCCTCCGCCTCGACCGCGTCGGCCGTTGGCGGCGCCGCGGCCTGGGGGAGCGGCGCTGGGGCGATGGGGACTGCGGCGGCGAGCGTTCGCGCCAAGCGAATCTGGACGTCGTCGGCGGAAATGTCGACCTCGCTGAGGTCGTGTTCTTTCATCAGCTCCGCCAGCGCCCGGATCCGGTCCAGATCGAAAGCGGCCCCTTTATCGGCCATCGGAATTCCCCGAGGGTTAGTTTGTGGAAATGGGGGAGCGCAAGGAATCAGCTTACAATGCAGTCCGCCATTTGCTTAGGGGCGCTGGTCAAAACTTCACAACCAGTGCGGGTGACCAGCACATCGTCCTCGATTCGAACTCCGCCCCAACCCGGCAGATAAATACCGGGCTCAACCGTCACCACCATGCCGACTTGCAAGGGGCGGTCGTCGTTGGGAGACAAACGCGGTTGTTCGTGGATTTCGAGGCCGAACCCGTGGCCGAGTCCGTGACCGAAGTGTTTGGCGTGCCCCGCTTTGGCGATGGTTTTTCGAGCGGCCGCGTCCACGGCGCTCATCACAGCGCCGGGGCGGATGGCGGCGATAGCTCGCTCCTGTGCTTGCAACACAACTCCATATATACGTTCAAGTTTGGGCGAGATTCTACCGGTGGCCAAAATTCTCGTCAAGTCGCTCAGATACTGGCCGCGAGTGGCTCCCCAGTCGATCAGGACGAAGTCGCTTTCCTCCACTCGCCGTTCCGTTGGGTTCGCATGCGGCAGCGCCGCGCGGGGTCCGACCGCCACGATCGGCGCGAAGCTGCAGCCCTTGCCGCCGAGTTGCCGGATCGTCTGCTCGAGGTTGGCGGCGATCTCCCGCTCCGTCTGGCTGCCGCGCATTTGAGCTCGGATTACGGCGAACGCTTTCTCGGCCAAACGGATGGAGCCGCGGATCTCCTTCACCTCATCGGCGTCTTTGATCTCTCGCAAGCGGAGGATCCAACCCTCCGTCGCCGATAGTTTCACCTTCGGCAACGCGTCCGCGAGCCGCCCGTGCAGAGCGACGCTGACCGTGTCCGCTTCAAACGCCATGTTCTGCGTCTTGCAGCGCCGGGCGGTCCGCGCCAGAGCCTGCATCATCGGTACGGATGATGTTCGCGTCACCACGTCGATCTCCGGACACTCTTCCTTCAGTTGCACGTCGTACCGTGAGTCGCTGAGCACAATGGCGTCGTTCGCAGTTAGCAACAGATAGCTGTCGTCGCCTGTGAAGCCGGTGAGATAGGAGACATTGACGAAGTCCGTCACCAGCATCGAGTCACAGCCGGCCTTCTTGACCAGCCGGCGCAAACGACTCCGGCGTTGCTCAAATCGTGACATCGATCGCTTTCACTTTCATGTTCACTTCGCTCCAATTCCCGCCGCAAACACGGCCAAGCCGATCACGCCAAAACAGACGACGAAGCAGACGATAAAGCCAACGACATCGACGGCGCTGGGACGTTGAAACTCGAGGCTCGTTCCGGGAAACAGCTTTTTACTCTCCAACGCCCCCGGATCGGAGTAGGCGTTGACCAGATTGCGCTCGTCCTGCTCGGGATCCGGATCGACGGGTGTTTTCATTTTGGCGTAGTACCGATCGAGTGCGGCGGTCGAGTTCTTCGGCGTCACCAGACTCAACAGAATCATGACCAGGAAGGGCGCGATGATTTTGGGCGGCAACTCCAGCGTTTTCAGCAACGCGTCGGAGTAGTTTTGCATCGGCAAGCCGACCACTTTGTAGAGCAGGAAGTCGAGATTCAGCTGCCCGTCGCCGCGCAGGCGGACATCGGGTGCGTACTGCTTCTTCACAACGCGGACATTCCCGTCGCGCTCGTCGCTGATGACGACCGGTTTGATGTGAGGCAGTTCATCGCCGGCTTCGTCGATGGGCGTGACGCCGCCAGCCCAGAAGATGGCCGTGCCGCCGATAGACGTCGTCTCTTCGATCGGATCGCCCAACTCCAGCAGGCCGGGTCGAGCTCCTCGCGTCTCCGCCGTGCGATCCTCGTCGCCGCCGTTCTCCGCCAGCGCCGTGTTCCACAACTCAATCGCCGCGCTGCGGCGGGCGACGTCCGACGGGGCGGCGGAACGAGCTGTCGTCGTGTCGACCGCCACATTCGCTCCACTCAACAGCGAGGCCGTGCGGAGAGCCGGGAAGGCGTCCGGCAGAACTCGCGGCAGCACGAAGAACATCAGGGCGCAAAACGCCACCGTTCCCCAGGCGGCCTGAGTTGTCGCCTTCCGCCAGAACATGCCGACCCAGAAAGGAGCTGCGAAGACGACCGGGAAGATCCAAGTCAGCTGCAGTTGCTTGAAGACATCCATCATGTTCAGCGAGACGTAGACCGCCCCGCCCACCACGATCACACCCGTGCAACGAGCCAGCGTGATGTACGTCTTCTCCGACGCCTTGGGGTTCACGAAAGCCGCGTACAGGTTGCGGACCACCAAGCCGGAACCGACCACCATGTAAGCGTCCACGCTGCTCATCAAGGCCGCCAGCAAGCAAGCCAACATCAGCCCCGTCAGTCCGGGGCCGAGCAATTCGCGCGAAGCCACGCCCCACGTCTTGTCCGGGTCGGCGACCAGCTCCGGTCGATCGGCGAACAAAGCCAGAGCGATCAGCGCCGTCAGCACCCAGCCAATCGTGCAGAATCGCTTGAGGAAGTTGCCGACCACCAAGCCGACACGCGCGTTGGTTTCGGTCTTCGCCGACCCGCCGCCCGTGGCGATGAAGTGTGGCTGTACGACGACCCCGACCAGGCTGATCACGATCACGGCGATGATGCGATGCAACGGGAACTCGCTGCTGCTCGAGCCCACCACCGAGAAGAACTCGGCCGGCACCTGCTCGTGGATGATTCGAAATCCGTCGAGCATGCCATCGCCGCCGAATTTGTCGACCAAGGCGTTCAGGCCGAAGGGGATCAGAATGACCGACAGCAGGATGATGCAGATGCCCTGAACGAGGTCGGTGAAATAGGCCGCTTCCAATCCGCCGGCGATGCCGTAGACGAGCACCACGACTCCAATCACCGGAACCAAGAAATACTCGATCGGGTAGTTCACCCCGCCCAGTGTGAATTCGTCCCAACCGACCAGCGGAGCGGCGACCTTGCCGATCGCGGAAAACAACATCGATCCGTAGACGATCATGAACAACAGCGCGAACACCGTGTAAGCCGCGCCGAGCAACTTTGATTCGTATCTCTCGACAAACCAGTCGCCCAGCGTCAAATGCCGCATGCGGCGATACCAGACGCCGGTGATCCAATAGAACGGCGTGACGAACAGCCACGACATCACACTCCACATGCCGCTCATGCCGCTCGTAAACGTCGTTCGCCCCGTATTGACCGGATCGCTCGAACCGGTGCCGGCGCCGAACGCGGCGAACGTCTGTAAGAGCTTGCCGAACGAACGGCCGCCCATGAAAAAGTCCTCTTGGCGCTTGATGCGGCGGGCGCTGTAGATGCCGATGCCGATCATCATGACGAAGTAGCCGACCAGCACGGCGTAATCGGGGAACGACATTTCGTTTGACATAAGGCGGCTCAGGTCAGGAGGGGGGTCCGGCGTTAGGTTCGCTGCAAAGGGCGTTCAGGCGTTGCTCAACGTCCGCAAACGCGCCGATTCTCGAGGGGGGTCAAGCGGTCCATCGTAGGTCGTCGTCACCCCGGTCGCAAGCAAGTCCCGCGCCGCGTGACGCCGCCGACTCCTTCTGGTAATCTGTCCGATTCGCGGCCAACCACCCGTCCTCCACATCGCTGTAAGTCCCATGTCCGACTCCACCTGGGTATCCCCCACCACTGACGAAACTTTCCAAGCCGACGTGATCGAGCGATCGAGCACGGTCCCGGTGGTCGTCGATTTCTGGGCCTCCTGGTGCCAACCGTGCATGGCGCTGGCGCCTTTGCTGGAATCGCTGGCCGAGGAGTACGCCGGAAAATTTCACCTCGTCAAAGCCGAGACGGACTACAACCCCGAAGCGGCCGGCCAGTTCAATGTCGAATCGATTCCGGCCGTTTACGCCGTGGCCGACGGACAGATCGTCGATTTTTTCGCCGGCGTCGTTCCCGAGCCGGCGCTGCGCGAATGGCTCGACGGCGTTGTCGCACACGGCGAATTGATCGAGATGAAGCAGCGCGAAGAGTCTGATCCGGCGGCGGCGGAGGCCTATTACCGCGAGCTCCTGGCCGCGTCGCCCAACCACGCGGAGGCCAACGCCGGAATCGCGCGGACTCTGCTCCTGCAAGGCAAGGCGGACCAGTGCCAAGCCTGGATCGACGAACTGGAGAGCCGCGGTTTCCTCGAACCCGACGTCGAGCAGGTGAAGGCGCAACTCCACTTGGCCGGCTCGCAAAACGATGACATCGCCGCGCTCCAGGCAGCCGCCGAGGCCGATCCGGAGAACTATCAAGCGCAACTCGCATTGGCTCAGGCCGAGGCACGCATCCACCAGTACGAAGCAGCCCTCGCCCGCTGCTTGGGGCTGGTCGAACGAGATCGTCGGGCTACCGGCGAAACAGCTCGTCAACTCATGGTCGATGTCTTTCGAGTGCTCGGCGATGATCACGAATTGACCGCGACCTATCGACGCCGGCTCTCGATGGCTCTCTATTGAGCCCCGGCCGGGGGGTTTGGCGCGGGGATCGCGACTGGGCGACAAGGCTAATGAAGCCACCGCCCCATAGGGATTAACGGTGCGTACTATTCCTTTATGCAGCCCAGCCGTCCGGCCTCGTCCCCGCTAGTTGGCTGGTGAATATTTTGTCCGTACAATCGTCCGTGACTGGTCAAGTCCGGCGTCCTACGGCAGGAAACGCCCCCCAAGTTACTCGAGGCCTGCGATATGTCCGCGTTGCCACCGCCATCGACTCCCGCGCACGACTTCAAAAAGGTCGGCGTCTTGTTCGCCGGTGGGCCGGCTCCCGCGGCGAACGCGGTGATCTCGACGGCCGCCGTGTCGTTCATCCGCCATGGCGTCGAAGTGCTCGGGATCAAGCACGGCTACTCGAAGTTGATCGACTACGACAGTTCGGCGCCGTTGGTCGCCGGTGAGGACTTCATTCAGATCGACCATCGAGTGCTGAAGCGAACCCGCAACTCGCAAGGAATCTTGATTGGGACGGCCCGCGCAAACCCGGGCAAGCACATCTCGAGCCCCGAGCATTTCGACGATCCCGATAAGACGGATCCGTTGCGACGAGTTTACAACGGGCTGTGCTCGCTCGAAGTCGATGCGCTCGTTTCCATCGGCGGCGATGACACGCTCAAGACGGCGAACAAACTGAAGATGTATCAGGACCGCCTGCCGGCCGATGCGAAACGGATTCCCATCGTCCATTTGCCGAAGACGATCGACAACGACTACATGGGGATCGATTTTACGTTCGGTTACTTTACGGCCGTCGAGACGTTGGCGTCGGAGATTCGCAATCTGTTGCACGACGCGGAAGCGAGCGGCTCGTATTTCCTGACCGAGACGATGGGACGCAGCGCCGGGTGGCTCGCCTACGGCGCCGCGATCGCCGGCGAGGCGAGTGTCGTGATCAGTGTCGAAGACATTACGGGCCAGTTCGCAGCGGAAGAGGAGTTCGAAGACGAGGGCGAAACAAAGCAGCGGACGATCATGAATGTCGACATGGTCGTCGACCGCATCGTCAAGACCATGCGGGCTCGCGAAGAGGAAGGCAAGAACTTCGGCGTCATCGTCCTCGCCGAAGGGCTCGCCGAGTTTCTACCGAAGACTCACCTGGAAGGCATCCCCCGCGACGATCACGGACACATTTCGATTTCGCACGTCAACTTGGGCGGCATGTTCGCCGAGCTTGTCGCCGACCGCTACGAGGAGGAAACGGGGCGAACGAAGAAGGTGACCGGACTGCAACTGGGATACGAGTCGCGTTGCGCCCAGCCGTTGGCGTTCGACGTGATGCTCGGCAGCCAACTCGGCGTCGGCGCTTTTCGCGCTCTCGTGGAAGAGAAACTGAACGGCGTGATGGTGAGCATCTCCGGGCAGCTCGATCTGCACTACGTCCCCTTCGACGATCTGGTCAATCCGGAGACACTGGTCACGATGGTGCGGTTCATCAAGACGGGGAGCGACTTCCACCGCCTGGCTCGATTCCTCGAGGTGTACGACGACGATCCACTGGAGTAACTCGCCCCGAGCGGCGACTTACGATGTGAGCGTTCCCTTGGTGCTGGGAACGCCGGGGGAGCGGGGGTCGTTTTCCACGGCCATCCGCAGCGCTCGCGCGGCCGACTTGAAGATCGCCTCGCTGATGTGGTGGCTGTTGCGGCCGTATTGAAGATTGACGTGCAGATTGCACAGCGCGTTGGCGGCGACGGCCTGCCAGAAATCCTCCACCAGCTCGCTGTCGAAATCGCCGATCTTGGGGCTCGGGAATTCGGCGTTGAAGACCATGAAGTAGCGGCCGCTCAGATCGATGGCGACCGAGGCCAGCGTCTCCTCCATCGGCAGCGCGAAGTGTCCGTAGCGGCGAATGCCGGACTTGTCGCCGAGGGCGGTCAGCAGAGCCTGCCCCAAGCAGATGCCGACGTCCTCCACCGTGTGGTGTTGGTCGACGCGCAGATCGCCTTGGGCGGTCACTTCCAAATCGAGACAGCCGTGCCGGGAGAGCAACTCCAGCATGTGGTCGAAGAAACCCACCCCCGTGTCGATCCGCGAAACGCCCGCGCCGTCCAGGTTCAGTGACAGCTGGATGTCGGTTTCGTTCGTCTGACGAACAATCTTGGCCGTTCGCGGCATGCCTTACACCATCGTTTTCAGTAACGTCAAACAGGCGTCGACTTGGCTGTCATCACCCACGGTGACCCGCAATCCCTCGCCCCATCGGGGATATTGCATATATCGGACGAGAACACGTTGTTGTTTGAGCCGCTCGTAAAGCGACTGCGCCGATTGCGCCGGATGTGAGCACCAGACGAAGTTGGCCTGCGAGGGCGTTACGGAAAATCCGAGTCGCGCCAGCTCCTCTTGCAGCCGCTCCCGTGTGGCGATGACTCGGGCGCGGTTCTCCCGCAGCCACACTTGATCGTCGATCGCGGCAGTGGCTCCGGCGATCGACAGGGCGTCGCAGTTGTACGAGTCCTTGACTTTGTGCAACTCGGCGATCACGTGGGGCTGAGCGATGAGAAAGCCGAATCGCAGTCCGGCCAATCCGTAAGACTTGCTCAGCGTCCGCGAGACCATCACGTTTTCACATTGCCGGACAAGGTCGATGCAGTGGTCATCCGCGAAGTCGACGTACGCTTCGTCAATCAACAACGGACAGGGCAGTTGCTCGGCCAGTTCTCGCACGGCCGCCGGCGGCGCGACCGTGCCGCTGGGGCTGTTTGGATTGGGGAGGAAGACCAGGCGGAGTCCCCCGGCCGCCGCGGCGAAAGAGGAACTCAACGACCAGTCCGCCGCAAAGTTCACTTCTTCGAAGCGGGCTCCTTGAATCTCGGCGAGTGTTCGGTAGAGCGTGTAGCTGGGGTAGGGGAGGCGGATCAGTTGCCCTTCGCCGACAAAAGCCCGCGTCAGGATCGTCAGGATGTCGTCGCTGCCGTTGCCGCAGAGAATCCAATCGGGTTCGACACCGTAGATGTCGGCGGCGCGGCGTCGAAAGGCGTCGCCCACCGGGTCTGGGTAGCGAGTCAGGCCGTGTTCCAGAGCGGCCTCGATGGCCGCCGTGACTCGCGGTGAGGGAGGGTAGGGGTTTTCGTTGGTGTTGAGTTTGATGAACTTGCCCGCCTGAGGCTGTTCACCCGGCGCGTAGCCCGCCATGTTCTCGATTGCTGGCCGAAACGCGCCCATCGGCGACTCCATCAAAGTCGAATGTCGATACTCGCCCTGTGGGCGGTGAGTCCCTCTTTGTCGGCCATCCGTTGCACGTCACCCGCTGCCCGCCGCAAGGCGTCTTCGCCGTACTCAATCACGCTGCCGCTGCGGAGAAAGTCGTTGGCCGTCAGCCCAGAGGCCCATCGGGCCGTGCCTCCCGTCGGCAGCACGTGCGAGGGGCCGGCGAGGTAGTCGCCCACCGCCACGGGGCTGTAGTTGCCGAGGAATGTCGCGCCGGCGAAGCGGATCTGCTCAGCCAGTCGAGCCGCGTCGCCCGTCGCGATATGGAGGTGTTCGGGTGCGATCAGGTTCGTCAGTTCGCAAGCTTCCTCCGCGTCTCGAACTCGCACCAGCGCCCCGAACGACTCCAGGCTTTGCACTGTCA
This sequence comes from Pirellulaceae bacterium, assembly GCA_030748485.1. Lineage (GTDB taxonomy): Bacteria > Planctomycetota > Planctomycetia > Pirellulales > Pirellulaceae > JASMLW01. Next base: position 1,048 of record JASMLW010000633.1, on the reverse strand, counting down.
CGTCGGCTCGCGACAAGCGGTCGACTTGAGACGACAACTCGTCGAACGTGCGCTCCAACACGTCGTCGCTCCAGGTCACCAGGATGCTTGCTCCCGGCGCGTGTTCAGCTTGAGCCAGCATATCGGCGGCGGCGAAATCGGGGCGAGTCGTTTCATCGGCGATGACGACAACTTCGCTCGGGCCGGCGATCGAGTCGATGTCGACCTCACCGAAGACATGTTTTTTGGCGAGCGCCACGAACAGGTTGCCGGGCCCGACGATTTTGTCGACCGCCGGCAGTCCGTGAACGCCATAGGCGAGCGCCGCTACGGCGTGAGCTCCGCCGACCCGGTAGAGCTCATCGACACCGAGCTCCCAACAGGTCGCCTGGACGTCTGGATTGTTGGCTCCGAAGTCAGTTGGCGGAGCGACGACGCAGATCTGCTCAACGCCCGCCGCGATCGCCGGCGCCGCCGTCATCAGGACGGTGGAGGGGTAGGCGGCCGCCCCGCCGGGCACGCACAGCCCGGCTCGCCGCAGCGGCGTGTACCGTTGTTTCAGCAGGACGCCGTCCCGCCGCACCTCGCGATCGTCGTGGAGGATCGCCCGCTGGAACTCGATGATGTTGTCGCGGATTCGACGAATCGTCTCGAGAAACTCGGGATCGGCCGCGCGATGGGCGGCCTCCATCTCGTCCGGCGACACCCGTAGATCGGCCGGCGCCACCGCTGTGCGGTCGAGTTTTTGACTGTAGCTGAGGAGCGCGGCGAGCCCTTCGCGGCGCACATCGTCACAGATCTTGAGCACGACCGCTTGCGGCGAGAGCGGTTCGCCGAAGACGTCCATCGTCCTTTGCCGGCCCGCTTCGCTCACCACGTCGCCCCGCGGACTCAACTTCTCGCGCAGCGCAGACAACGCGTCCCCGACGTCGTCTCGCCGCGTGTCGACCCGTTGTATTTCAAGAGCAGCAGCCACGGGATTTCTCCAGAGTCTTGGTTTGTCCTCCATTGTGTTCGCCCCGGCGCAGGACGTGAAGTGGGTGACGGACCGAAGTTTAGGGCGAGCCCG
>JASMLW010000632.1 GCA_030748485.1 Pirellulaceae bacterium | reverse complement strand
AACGCCGACGATCGCGGCGATAATGGTGGGCGCTGGGTCGTCTTGAAATCCAAAGAGCCCACCGGTAGCGAAAAAGATGATGGCCGCCGGAGCCATGCAAACCAAAGAGATGCCGATGGTGATTAGCATGATGACGATCTGGAAAAGGAAGGCGCGAAGATAGCACGGCCCGACGCTGAAATAGTCACCGACCTGTGCGCGGCCTGTTCGCATCATCTGCAGCAAGTAGTTGGTCGCTCCCAATTGCACCCACGTCTGCACGACCAACGACAGGGCGTTCATGCCGAGTTGAAACATGATGACCGTCATCACGATGCTGAACGTGTCGCCCTCGAGCGACTGCACGACCGGGGGCATCACCATGCCGAGAACCTGGTTGACGATACCGACCGCCATGTTGAACGCCAACATGAACAGCCCGCAGATTGCGATCGGGCCGATGTTCATTTTGAGGATCGACCAGGGAGTGCTAAACAGGTCGTCAAAGTCGACTTGCTGGTGATGGAATTCGCCCCCCGTCACCGCCGCCTTGATCGGGTCTTGGACCGGACTCGATACGGCGTACGGGTTGGATGGATCGACAAAAGGCGCGGGTTCCGGCTCAGCGGCCGGCTGTTCGGTCGAGTCCGGGGCGAAAGGGTCGGAGCCGCCGAATGGATCGTCCGCTCCCGCCGCCGACGGCACATCGACGACCGTTCCGCACTGCGGGCAACGGGCGCTCTTTCCAGCCGCCTCGTCGGGAGTTCGCAGCAGCTTGTTGCACGTTGAGCAGCGGAATTCGATTGCCATGAGGTGATCCGTGGAGAGGTCAGTTTGGACTGAGCAAGGATAACAGAAGCTTTTTCTCCCGGCCATGCGGCGCGCAAAACGGCCCGAGGAGGTTTGGACGATATTCGCACCCAGCGGGCCTTTCTTGGTCGCGTCTCTCGTTTGCTGCCCGGTTTCTGCGCGATGACGCGTCCCCGGCGCCTGCTATCGGGGGCAACTCCCGCTATATTTGCGACTCGTCAACCGTCGGAAACACTCCGTTGGAAACACTCCGTTGGAAACTCGGGGGTCCTCTTGCCAATCCACTCTCCCCTCCTCGCCTCCTTGACGGCGATCGACAACTTCGTGTTGCTCGCTTACCTGGCCGGCATGATCGGTCTGGGCGCTTATCTTTCGCGGCGGCAGCGGACGGAGGAGGAGTACTTCCTGGCCGGCCGGGGAATGCCGTGGATGGCGGTCGGGATGAGCATCATCGCGTCGTTGCTCTCCAGCCTCACCTACTTGTCTGAACCGGGCGAGGCGTGGAATTCCGGCGTCACCCACCTGACCGGGAAAATGCTCGCCATTCCCATTGAGTGCGCCATTGTCTGGACTTTTTGCGTGCCGTTCATGATGCGGTTCAAGTACACCACGGCGTATGAATACCTGCACGACCGCTTTGGGATTTTTCCGCGGCGTTTGGGAGCGACACTGTTCATCGCCATGGTCGTGCTGTGGATGGGGTTCGTCGTTCTGGCGTCGGCGCGAGCTCTCTCGACCGTGACCGGGTACTCGCTGCTGGCCGTCATCGTAACTGTCGGTGTCGTGGCGACGCTGTACACCGTGATGGGCGGTCTCCGCGCGGTGATCTGGACCGACGTGATTCAGGTGGTGCTGCTGATTGGCGGCGGCGCGTTCGTGATTGGGTATGTGGCGTTTGAGACAAACACGTTCTTGCCCGACTGGTATCGCGCGGCGGAAGTCCACTTGGCGAAAGCCGAACAGCCGCACTCGCTTCCCTGGTTCAGCTTCGATCCGACGATGCGAGCGACCGTGGTCACCGTGGCGCTCAACATGACCGTTTGGCATGTCTGTACGCACGTCGCCAATCAGATGACAGTGCAGCGCTACTTCAGCACAAAAGACTCGGTCGCCGCGCGGCGGAGTTTCCTCACGGGAGCCGTGTTCAGCGTGGGAATCAACATCCTGCTCGTCGCCGTCGGGCTCGCCCTGCTTTACTTCTACACGCAAACGGGAGCCACTTTGGACGCCGGACTCGATCCGGCGCAGAAGTCGGATCGCGATTTGATTTTCCCCACGTTCGCCGTCAGTCGCCTGCCCGCCGGTTTCGGCGGCGCGATCCTCGCAGCCCTGCTCGCCGCCGCCATGTCGAGCATCGATTCGGGCGTCAATTCGATCGCCACCGTTGTCGCGATCGAAAAGTCAGCCACCGCCGAGAAACCGACGAGCGACCGGGGCGAGCCTGGCGGCCGTGTCAGAGAAGCCCAAATCATCACCTTGATCGCCGGTCTGTTCATCACGATCGCCGCCTACTGCCTCAGCTACCTGCCGAGCGAGTGGGGAATCGTGGACGCCATGCCGCGAACGTTCAACGCGATCACCGCTCCGCTGGGCGGCATGTTCCTGGTCGGCATGTTTATTCCCCGAGCGGGAGCCAAAGCCGTTGTCGCCGCCACCTTTCTCGCGCTCACCGTCAGCGTCTCGCTGGGCTATCTCAAACAGATCGGCGTGCTGCTGGTCGATTCCGGATTGCTGTCCGCGCCGCTGCCTTCGATCAGCTTCACGTGGATCATGCCGGCTTCACTGCTGACCAGCATCGTCTCCGCCGCGCTGTTGAGTCTGTTGTGGCCGGCGACGGACGAGCAACGGCGGCGAAGCTATTTCGCCAAGGGTTACGCCAAGAGTTAACTGATACTGCAGGCGACCCGTTGGCCCTTCGACGACGACTTGTACGCGGCGTCCAATAACTTGAGCGTGGCGAGCGTTGAGGCGGGTGTGTTGCGGCACCTCTTGCTCTCGCCGCGAATGACGTCCAGCCAGTCCTGCACGAGCCGCACACCGCGGACCCCGCCATACCCGGGCGTGTCGTCCGGAGACAACTCGTAATCGTCCTCCATCGCGTACCACTGCGGTTGCGGACCGTGAATCTCCAACGCGCCGTCCGTTCCCTTCCGCGCCGGGTCCCAATGCGCCCAACGCTGACTCCCGCGAATCGTCACTCGGTTTTCACCCGCCCACCGCGGGATCCAATAGCCGCCGGTAAACGTGACCAGGCAGCCGTCGTCCAAGTCGATCAGGATGCTCCCGCCGTCTTCGACGTCCGCGTCGACGGCGCCGAAAACTCCCGTTCGCGCCGTAACGCCAACAACTTTGCAACTGGTGAGGTAGAAGAGCAAGTCGAGGTAGTGGCAGCCGAGCCAATTGAAAAAGCCGACTTGGCTCTGCTCCGCATCGAACAGATAGTGGTCCGGGCCTCGGCGGCGGACATCGCTGGTAATCATCGACATGTCGATGTGAATCAACTTGCCGAAGCGTTCCTCGTCAATCATGCGCCGCAGTCGCGTCGCCAAATCGTCGTAGCGCCACGTGTACCCCGATTGAAACGCGACCCCCGACTTCTTAATCGCCTTGCACATGCCGGCGGCGTCGCTTCCACTGGCGGCGATCGGCTTCTCGCACAATACGTGTTTGCCGTGGCTGGCAAGCCTCTTGATCGCCGCCGGACCTTGATCGTTGGGAAGACAAACGACCGCCGCGTCAAACTCGCCCTCCTTCAATAACTCGTCGACGTCCCCGCGAATTGGCAGATCGGCGTAACGCTCTTCCAAACTGTACGTCGTGCCGTCGTAGCCGGGACACAACTCGACGATGCGAGCCTGGTCGGTGAAGTTCAGCAGCAGATCGCGCCAGCCGGCGCCGTGCGGATTGTCGATGCCGACAAAGGCAAGTCGTATGATGTCGTTCATGCGGCGGGTGCGTATCGAGTCTTCAAGTCAGGTAATCGTGAACTCGTCAATCCGTCGAGGCAGTGCACCAGTATAGTT
>JASMLW010000631.1 GCA_030748485.1 Pirellulaceae bacterium | reverse complement strand
CGAGGTCTGCCAGGTCCGTCGTTCGCTCGAGTGCGAAGCGACCCGCAACGCCTGCGGGCGAGTCGACCTGCTGCAGCTCGAACGACTGGGGGAAGCGTTCCGAACGACCATCTCATCGTCGCAACGCGATGCGGCGATGATTGAACGCTCCCGCGCGCTCGACAGCCAACTGCACGACTTGATCGCCGAATCTTGCGGAAACCGATTCCTGGCGAAGGAGATCGGGAGGTTGAAACTATTGTTCCGCGCACTTCGAGATGCGGCTTGGGAATACGACCAGGCGAACAACGATCATTTGCGATCGGCCGAAGAAGCTCAAGAACATATTGCCATCGTCGAGGCGCTGCTGGCCGGTGATCGCCGGGAGGCGTCTCGGGCGATGGCGGCTCACATCAAGTCCGGAGTAAAGTATTGGACGCGCGGACTACCGGACTAACGAAGGCTCGAACTCCGCGCTTGACAGAGAGACAAAACACGAAACTCATCTCGCCCAGGTAGAGGACTCACGACCATGCCGAGATTTTCAACTCTTCCGCTTTCCGTCGCCTTGTTGCTGGCTTCGCTCCCGGCGCTGGGCCGCGCGGACGATTCGGTTCAATACAACCGCGACATTCGGTCGATACTGGCCGACAAGTGCTTCGCTTGCCACGGATCCGACGACAAGAACGTGAAGGCGAATCTGCGACTCGACGTCGCCGACGCGGCGACCAAGCCGGCGGAGAGCGGGGCGGTTGCGATCGTGCCGGGAAAGCCGGACGAAAGCGAACTGGTGCGGCGGATCTTCGCGGAGGACGACGAGCGCATGCCGCCGGAGGACTCCAACAAGGAACTCACTTCGCGTGAGCGGGAGTTGCTGAAACTCTGGGTGCGGTCCGGAGCCGAGTACCAAGATCATTGGTCGTTCCTCCCACCGCGGCGACCTGGCCCGCCCAACGCCGGCGAAGGGCTGGCGGCGATCGCGAAGCGGCCCGGCGTCGGCGACTGGTCGCGCAGCGCGATCGATCGATTCGTGCTCGACCGGCTCATCTCGAAAAAGCTGCTGCCGTCGCTCGAGGCGTCCCGCCCGACGTTGATCCGGCGAGTCTCGCAGGACCTCCGCGGCTTTCCGCCCACGCTGGCCGAGATCGAAGAGTTCCTGGCCGACTCGCAAGACGGAGCCTACGAGCGGATGGTCGACCGCATGATCAGCAGCCCTCACTTCGGCGAGAAGATGGCGCGGATCTGGATGGACCTGGCTCGCTACGGAGACACCAACGGCTACCACTACGACTCGACGCGACAGGTTTGGATGTGGCGCGACTGGGTGATTCGCGCATACAACGACAACATGCCGTTCGATCAGTTCACGATCGAGCAGTTGGCGGGCGACCTGATGCCCTCGGCGACCGTACAGCAGAAGATCGCATCCGGCTTCAATCGCAACACGCGATACAACGAAGAGGGCGGCGCCGATCCGGAAGAGTGGCGAATCGAGTACGCCAAGGATCGCACGCGAACTCTGGGGCAAGTCTGGCTCGGCATGACGATGGGTTGCGCTGAGTGTCACAGCCACAAGTACGACCCGATAACTCAACGCGAGTTCTACCAGCTCTACGCATTCTTCAACTCGCTCGATGAACCGGGCGCTCAAGGTCACAATCAAAAATACCCGCCGTTGCTCGAAGTTCCCACGGCGGATCAGCAGCAGAGGATTGACGACCTCGAGGACCAGATCTCCCGCACGCGCCAGGAGATCCTCGACAAGGTCGCCGCCGTGGACTACCGCGAGCCGACGGATCTGCCGACCGAGCCGCAGGCGGAGCCGGTGGACGTCGTCTGGATCGACGACGACACGCCGACAGGAGCCAACCTGCAAGGTCAGGGCAACCCGCCCTGGCAGTGGATCACCAAGGATCAAGGACCCGTTCACCACGGCGAGCGAGCCACAAAGCGAACGGGCAAAGGGCTCATTCAACACTACTTCACGGAAGCCAAAGAGCCGCTCAAGATCGAGGCCGGCGACGTGCTGTTCGCCTGGGTCTGGCTCGACCCCAAGGATCCGCCGAAAACAGTGCAGTTGCAGTTCAACGACGGATCGTGGGAGCATCGCGGTTATTGGGGAGCCCCGCGAGCGTTCGGAGGCGGGAAGCAGTCGCCCGCCAGTTTCAAGGTGGACGCCTTGCCGAAGACGGGTGAGTGGGTGCGGCTGGAAGTGCCGGCCAGCTCGGTCGGCCTGAAGCCGGGCGCGATGCTCAACGGCTGGGCCTTCACGCAGTTCGACGGCACGGTCTACTACGACCACGCCGGCGTAACGCGAACGACCACCGACGTTCGCCACTTGCGTTCGCTGGCCATCTGGCAGGACAAGGCCGGTAAAGACAAATCCGTTCCCGCGCCGATTCGCAAGGCGATCGGGGAAGCTCGCCGACTGGCCAAGAAGGCCGCGCAAGCCGAAAAGAAGGCGGCCGCGGAGAAAACCGGTCAACAGGTCGGACTCGACGAAGCCGAGCGGAACCAATTGGCCACCGCGGAAAAAACGGTCCGCGACTACTACATCGAAAACGTCTTTGGCGAAACTCGCGAGCAGTTCGCCGCCTTGCGGGAACGCATGAAGTCGGCCGAGCAGACGATCGGCAAGACGAAGTCGGCCGTGCCGTTTCAGTTGGTCAGCGTCGAGCTGCCGAAACCGCGGCCGGCGTTCATGTTGATTCGCGGCCAGTTCGACAAGCCGGGCGAACCCGTTGAGCGGGGAGTGCCCGAGTTCCTGCCGCCGCTGCCCGAGTCGGCTCCCCTCAACCGACTCGGTCTGGCTCAGTGGGTCGTCAGCGGAGACCACCCATTGACCGCGCGGGTCTCCGTCAATCGCTATTGGGCGCAGTTGTTCGGCCGCGGCATTGTCGAGACGATCGGCGACTTCGGCACACTGGGCCGCTATCCAACTCACCCCGCTCTGTTGGATTGGTTGGCCGTCGAGTTCGTCGAATCGGGTTGGAACACCAAGCACATGATCAAACTGATGGTCATGTCCGCCACCTACCGGCAGTCGTCGGTGAACGACCGTCGGCACGACGACGTGGACGGCGAGAACAACTTCCTTTGGCGAGCGCCGCGGTTCCGTTTGCCGGCGGAGGAGATTCGCGACTCGGCGCTGAAGATCAGCGGACTGCTCAGCCCCAAGGTCGGCGGTCCGCCCGTCTTCCCCTATCAGCCCGCCAAGTATTACGACGGCAAAAAGGGCGGCTGGGGGTGGAATGTCAGCCAGGCTGACGACCGCTACCGTCGCGGCTTGTATACATTCTGGCGTCGCACGACGCCGTATCCGACATTCATCATCTTCGACGCGCCGGACCGCAGCCAGTGCATCGTGGCGCGAGCGCGGACCAACACTCCGTTGCAGGCGTTGGCGACGATGAACGATCCACAGTTTGTGGAAGCGGCCCGCGAATTCGCGCGGCGCATCCTCCAGAGCGAAGCCAGCGACGACGTGGCTCGTTTGCGAGCCGCCTTTCGCACCGCCGTGGCTCGCGAGCCCTCGGCCGCGGAGCAGAAAGTTCTGTCGCGTTTGTTGGCGGTTCAGCGAGAACACTATTCAGCTGAGCAGGAGGCGGCCAATGGGTTGGCTCAGTCGGCCAACGGCGAAACACCTGAGCAGATTGTCGAGCGCGCCGTCTGGACGACTCTCTGCAACGTGATACTCAACCTGGACGAGACCATTACCCGAGAATAGATCGCTCGATGTTCCCGCCACCATTGCATCCCGGCACAATTGAACATTGAACGAGATTAACGGAGAGCACGATGAATAACCCCACACAACCCGAACCAGGTCGATCATTCAACGCGGCCCGGCGCCAGTTTCTTTCCCGCACGGCAACGGGGCTCGGCATGATGGCGGCGTCCAGCTTGCTCAACCCGCGGAGTATGGCTGCGGAGAAGAGCGCAGACAACGGCGTCTTGAACGGCGGTCATTTCCCCGGCAAGGCCAAGCGCGTCATCTATCTGTTTCAATCGGGCGGTCCATCACACTTGGACCTGTTCGACCCCAAGCCGCGGCTGATCGCCGAAAACGGCAAGGATGTGCCGCAGTCGATTCTCGGCGACCAGCGGATCACCTTGATGACGCGCAACCAAAAGAAGTTCGTCTCGTTCGGCTCGCCGTTCGAATTCAAGCAGCACGGCGAATCGGGCCACTGGTTTAGCAGCGTGCTGCCTCATATGGCCAAGACCGCCGACGATTGGTGCTTCCTCAAGGCGGTGCAGAGCGAGCCGATCAACCACGACCCGGCGATGACGTTTCTCCAGACGGGTCGGCAGCTGCCCGGCCGGCCGGCGTTCGGGTCCTGGCTGCACTACGGGCTCGGCTCCGAGTGCGAAGACTTGCCGGCGTACATCGTGATGACGAGCGGCGTAACTCAACAGCCTTTGTTGAGCCGCTACTGGCACAACGGTTTTCTACCCGCCAAATACCAAGGCGTGCAGTTTCAGTCGACTGGCGACCCCGTCCTGTTTCTTTCCAATCCGACAGGAATCGATCACGCCAATCGAGGGCGGTTGATCAACGCGGTGGCCGAGCTGAATCAGCTGAAGCACGCCCAGGTCGGCGACCCGGAGATCGAGGCGCGGATCGACGCGTTTCAAATGGCCTACCGCATGCAGACCTCGGTGCCTGAGCTGGTCGACTTCGCGGACGAACCGCGGAGCGTGCTCGACATGTATGGGCCGGACACGAAGAAGCAAGGCACATTCGCCTATCAATGTCTGTTGGCTCGCCGATTGTCGGAGCGCGGCGTGCGGTTCGTGCAGCTCTTCCACGCCGGTTGGGATCAGCACGGTGGCTTGAAGGGCGGCATCGAGCGGCAGACACGCGCCGCTGATCAGCCGACCGCCGCGCTGATCAACGATCTCAAACAGCGCGGGCTGTTGGATGAAACTCTAGTCGTCTGGGGTGGAGAGTTTGGCCGCACGGCGTTCACGCAGGGATCCAACGGCCGCGACCACCACCCGCGCAGCTACACGATCGGGATGGCCGGCGGCGGGATCAAAGGCGGCGTCAGCTACGGCTCGACGGACGAGTACGGCTACAACATCGCGGAGAACATCGTCTACATCCGCGACTTCCACGCCACGTTGTTGCACTGCCTGGGAATACAACACGACAAACTCACCCGCCGCTTCAAGGGTTTAGACGCCAAACTGACTGGCATCTTGCCGTCGCGCGTGGTGACAGAAGTGCTGGCCTGACCGGTGCGGGCGAAGAAACACTATCCTCTTTGAGTCCTCAGCGCATGAATCGTCGCCGCGGCGCCAGTCCGCTCTCGCTGATCGTCATGACGATCGTGATCGCAAGCGTCGTGGCAGGCGGTGCGCCGCCAGTGATCGGTGCGCCGCCGGTGATCGGGGGGACGAAAGAGAAGCGGAAACCGATCGACTTCGCACACGACGTGGCGCCGATCCTCCGCAAACATTGCGGCGGATGTCACGCCGGAAAAGAAGCCAAAGGCGGCTTCTCGATTAACACCCGAACCAGCGTGCTCGACGACCAGATGGTCGTTCCCGGCAAGGCGGCTGAATCTCGATTGATCGAACTGATCAAGTCGACCGACAAGGAAGAGCAGATGCCGCCTCAAGGCAAGCCCCGCGTCGCCGCGGCTGACGTGGACGTGTTCGTCAGGTGGGTGAACGAAGGGTTGCGCTGGGAGAGCGGGTTCTCATTCGCCAAGGACGCGTATGAACCACCGCTCCATCCCCGCCGCGTGACGTTGCCGCCCGCCATCGACGGCCGTTCGCATCCGATCGATCGATTGATCGATCGGCGGCTTGCCGAACAAAAATCTACGCGTCCGCCGCCCCTCTCGGACGAGATGTTCCTCCGCCGCGTCTATCTCGACCTGGTCGGGTTGTTGCCCGAGCCGGACGCGGTGGCCGAGTTCTTGGCGGACCGCTCCGCGGACAAGCGCGAGCGGCTGATTCGCGATTTGCTCGACGATGACGTGCGGTACACCGAACATTGGCTGACGTTTTGGAACGACCTGCTCAGAAACGACTACGGCGGGACGGGGTTCATCACGGGCGGCCGCAAGCAGGTCAGTCGCTGGTTGTACGAGGCGCTCGCCGCGAACAAGCCGTTCGACGATATGGCTCGCGAGTTGATCGCGCCGCCGACGGCGGCGAGCCGCGGGTTCATCGACGGCATCAAGTGGCGAGGCACTGTCAGCGCGGGGCAAACGTTAGAGATCCAGTTCGCGCAGAGCGTCGGTCAATCGTTTCTCGGGATCAACTTGAAATGCGCGTCGTGCCACGACAGCTTCATCAGTCGCTGGAGATTGAAAGAGTCGTACGGGCTGGCGGCGATCTACGCGAATCAACCGCTGGCGATTCACCGCTGCGATAAGCCGACGGGGGAGACGGCGGAGGCGTCGTGGCTGTTTCCCGAACTGGGGCAAGTCGATGCAAAAGCTCCGCGGGCGGAGCGGCTCAAGCAGCTCGCCGCCCTCATGACTCACCCCGAGAACGGCCGGTTTACTCGCACGATTGTCAATCGCTTGTGGGGCCAGCTGATGGGCCGCGGAGTCGTCCACCCGCTCGACGCCATGCAGACGCGACCGTGGAATCCCGACCTGCTCGACTATCTGGCGGTCCACTTTCAGGACAACGGCTACGACTTGAAGAAGACGCTGTTCCTGATTGCAACTTCCGAAGCGTATCAAAGCCGCGCCGAAGTGGTCGACAATGAAGCCGCGCAATACGTCTTTCGCGGTCCGCGGACCAAGCGACTGACGGCCGAACAGTTCGTCGATGCGATTTGGCAAATCACCGGTACGGCCCCTTTGAAGTACGATGCCCCCGTCGTTCGCGGCAGTCGCGCGAAACCGAATGGCTCGACTCCCAAAGTGGCGGCTCGTTGGATCTGGGGGGATTCGGCCCGCGCGGGCGCACCCGCCGCCGGCGAGACGATCGCCGTCTACAGGAAATTCACGGTTGAGCAACCACTGCGATCGGCCGGAGCGGTGATCACGTGCGACAACGAGTTCACGCTCTTGGTCAACGGTCAGCTGATCGCCAAGGACTCCGATTGGACGACTCTGGAGACGGTCTCGCTGTCGAATGCGCTCAAGCAGGGCGAGAATCATCTGCTGGTTGTGGCGAAGAACGCGGGAAACGCACCCAATGCGGCCGGGCTGTTTATGGAGGTGCGCATGGCTCCGGTCGCGGGCGAGTCGATCTCGATTTCAACCGACGCGTCGTGGCTTTACACGTCCGCGCCGCCGAAGGGGCAACCGCGCAAATGGACGTTGAACAAAATCGACTGGCGGCCGGTGACGGTCGTCCCGACGATCGCTCCATGGAAGAGCGCCATCGACGACCGCGCCGGGTCGCAACTGGCGATGGCCATGTCGGGCGGCAACATGATGGTGCGAGCGTCGTTGCTCAAGAGCGACTTCTTGATGCGGAGCCTCGGCCGGCCGAACCGCGATCAGATCGTCACAAGTCGTCCGAGCGAGTTGACAACGCTCGAGGCGATTGACCTCTCGAACAACCAGCAATTGGCCACAGCGCTGGCAGCTGGCGGAGCCAAGTTGGCGTCGCGAACGTGGCGCGATACGGAGCAGCTGGTTCGTTTCGTGTTTCGAGCCTCGCTGACGCGGGAGCCGACGGCGGACGAACTGTCGACGCTTACCGAGGCGCTGGGCGACTCGCCCGCGGCGACTCAAATCGAGGATATGTTGTGGGCGATCTGCATGACGCCCGAGTTCTTTCTGGTGCGATGAGACGATTGGGAAACGGAGCTGAAAGATGACTTGGGAAGTTGACCTCGACGCGCCCGATTCGATCGTCAGACGCGACTTCGTCAAACGTCTCGCCGCGGCGGGAGCCGCCGCCTGGATGGCGGGCGAGCCTCGCGCAATCACCGCCGCCGAATCGGACGCCGCGCATCCCAAACCTCGCGCCGACGCCTGCATCTTGTTGTGGATGGCGGGCGGGATGGCGGCTCCCGAAACGTTCGATCCCAAACGCTACCTGCCCTACAAAAAGGGCATGGACATCAGCGGCATCCTCAGCACGTTTCCCGCCATCGACACGGCGGTCGACGGAGTCAAGGTCTGCAAAGGGTTGGAGCGGATCGGGCGGGTCATGGACCGGGCGACGCTCATTCGCTCCGCCTACCAGCCCGACTTGGGGAGCATTCTGCACTCGCGACACCAGTACCATTGGCACACCGGTTATGTGCCGCCGCAAACGGTCGCCTGCCCGCACCTCGGTTCGTGGATCGCCCGCGTGCTCGGTCCCCGCAACCCGGTGATGCCGCCGTTCATCAACATCGGACAACGATTGGAAGGCGTGGGTGAGAAAGAAGAGCTGAAGGCGTTCACGACGGCCGGGTTTTTCGGCAGCGAGTACGGGCCGATGAACCTTCCGTTTCCCGAGAACGCGGCCGCGTCCGTGCAGCCTCCAGCCGGCATGACCGCATCGCGATTCGCCAATCGCAATCGGCTCTTTCACAAGTTGGTTGAGCAATCGCCGACGAAGGAGTTTCGCAGCGACTTTCAACAGCAATCGCTCTTGCGGTCGATCGACAACGCCTATCGCCTGCTGAGGTCTCGAGATCGCCGCGCGTTCGATTTGAGTTTGGAGCCGCGCGAGAGTCTCGAGAAGTACGACACGGGTCGCTTCGGCCGCGGCTGCCTGTTGGCTCGCCGACTCGTCGAAGCGGGAGCCCGCTTTGTGGAAGTGACGACCGAGTACGTGCCGTTTCTGCATTTCGACACCCACGCCGCCGGACACGACACGATCGCCCGCATGCATGGAGAGATGGATCGCCCGATCGCTCAACTGGTCTTGGACCTCGAACAACGCGGCATGCTCGACCGCACGCTCGTCATCATCGCGTCCGAATTCAGCCGCGACGCTCTGATCGAGGGCAAACCGGGCTCGAGCGCCCGCGATCAGGCCGCTCACAAAGGCAATACGGTCGAGGAGCCAAAACACTACGGACTGCATCGCCACTTCACAGGGGGCGGCAGTGTCGTGATGTTCGGCGGCGGCGTGAAGCCGGGATTCCTCTACGGCAAGACGGCCGATGAACGCCCACTTGTCGCGGTCGAAAACCCCGTCTCGGTGACCGACCTGCACGCCACTATCATGACCGCGATGGGCGTCAGCCCAAAGACGCAATTCGTTGTCGAAGGCCGGCCGTTCTACGTCACGGAAGAAGGCCGCGGGAAAGCCGTCACGGAGATCTTTCGCTCTGAGGGCGACGGCGACTAGGCGAGAATCTCTTTGATGATGCGGACCTTCTCGATTCCCGTGAGCTTCTCTTTGAATCCGCGCGACTCAAAGTAGAGCTGTTCGTTGTTCATTCCCAGGAGGTGGAGGATGGTCGCGTGCCAGTCGTTCACACTGACTCGATTCTCGGCGGCCCGCCAACCGATCTCGTCGGTCGCGCCGTGTGTGACGCCCGCTTTGACGCCGGCTCCGGCGAACCAGACCGAGAAACCGTTGGGACCATGATCGCGTCCGGCTTTCTTCACGTCGGCTCCGGGGCGCAGTTGGGCGACCGGCAGTCGTCCGAACTCACCGCCCCACACCACCAGCACGTCTTTCAGTAGTCCGCGCTGTTTCAGATCGGCCAACAAGGCTCCGATTGGCTTGTCCGTCTTACCGCAGATACTCGGCAGCGATGTGCCGATGTTGTTGTGATTGTCCCATTGTTGGCCGACGGGGTAGACCTGGACGAAACGAACGCCGCGCTCGACAAGCCGCCTGGCGAGCAGACACTGGCGGCCGAACGCGTCGGTCGTCTTGTCGCCAATTCCGTACTCGTCCAACGTCGCTGCGCTTTCGGTGTCGATCGCGAGTGCGTCGCTGGCCGAGAGTTGCATGCGAGCGGCCAATTCGTAGCTGGCGATACGGGCGTCCAACTGCAGTTGGCCGGGGCGTTGCTTGCGGTGAATCCGGTCGAGCTTGCTGAGCAGATCGCGACTCAGCTTCTCGACCTGGCTCGGCTCTTCCACTTCGGGCCGGAGGTTGAGGATTGGCGTTCCCTTCGATCTTATCAGCGTGCCCTGGAAAATCGGCGGCAAGTATCCGGACTGCCAGTTCTGCACGTGATTGGTGGGCAGGCGGCCCTCGGGTGAGGAGAGCACGACGAAGGCGGGCAGGTTCTGGTTCTCGGTGCCGAGTCCGTAGGCGACCCAGGCTCCCATCGTCGGCAGCCCCGGCATCGTCTTGCCCGACTGAATCTTGTAAATAGCCGGCTCGTGGTTCTGGTGTGTGTTGAACATCGATCGAACGACGGCGATGTCGTCGACGTGTTTGGCGAGGTGCGGAAGCAGTTCGGAAACCCAAGTGCCGCTCTTCCCCTGCTGAGCGAACTTGAACGGACTGCGCATCAAACCACCGGCCGATTCCGGCGATGACAAATCCTTGGCGATGTCCTTGAGGATCGACTTGCCGTGATTGCGATCGAGCTCCGGTTTGGGATCGAACAGATCGACCTGCGAAGGTCCGCCCTGCATCATCAGCTGAATGACAGCCTTCGCCTTGGGTTGGAAGTGGGTCTCTTTCGGCTGCAGATTGTACGATCGCCGCGGCGGCGCACTCTCCTCGGCGGCCAACAGACCCGTTCCGTCGTACAGATCCTGGCTGAACATCGAAGCCAGCGCGGCTCCCTGGAGTCCGTTGGTGACGCTGCCAAGGAAGGATCTTCGTGTGGTTGTCATCGCAACTCTCTCGTTTCACTCAAACTTGGACATCAGTCAACGGGAAGACAACGGATCAATCAAGTACGGGATGTCAGTCGACGAATACGAACGCCGCGGAGTTCATAACGACGTGGCAGAAGTTGGCCAGCGCCTTCTCTTCCGCACTGCGGGAAGTGGTCTTCGCATCCGCCAGCGTGACTCGCCATTGTTCGGTTAGTTGAGCCAGCGCGGCAGTCGCCTCGTCGAGTTCTTCGGCGCTCGGCGGGCGGCTCAAGGCAATCTCGAACACGCGCTCGACTTGCCGCCGCGGATTTTGCGGCGATTCGTTGAGCACGCGTTGAGCAAAACTCGCCGCCAACTCGCGAACCATGCCGTTGTTCAACAAGTGCAGCGCTTGCGGAGCCACGGTGGAGCTCGGTCGAGAGACGCAGTTGGGGATCATCTGCGGCAAATCGAACGTCTCGAGAATGGTCGGCAGTTCCTTGCGCCGTTGTTGGACGTAAATCGTCCGCCGCCAACCGAGCTCGCCTTCGGTCGACGTGACCAGACCGTCGGCGCGGACGGTGACCGGATCCGGTTCGCCAAAGGGGCGTTTGTCCAATCGTCCGGCGACAATGAGCAGGCTGTCTCGCACCGATTCGGCCTCCAGCCTCTTGAGCGGCATCCGCGACAGCAACTCGTTGCCCGGATCGGACTTCTCCGCGGCGGGCGGCAGCTCGGAGGATTGGCGGTACGCCGCGCTGAGCATGATTTGCCGGTGCAGCCACTTCATGCTCCAACCGTTCTCGACAAACGATACGGCCAGCCAGTCGAGCAACTCAGGATGCGTCGGCGACGTCCCCGTCTTGCCAAAGTTGGCGAGTGATTCGACGATGCCACGGCCGAAGTGGTGATACCAGATTCGGTTGACGAGCACTCGCGACGTGAGTGGATGGTCCGGGTTTGTGAGCCACTCGGCGAACGCCAATCTCCGCCCGGTCGATCCTTTGCGGCGCGGGCTTGGCGAGAACTTTGTTTTTCCGTCACTGAGCACCGAGAGCACGCCGGGACCGACTAGACCGCCCGGGTTGGCGAAATCGCCGCGGCGGAAAATCCAAGTCGGCGAAGGCTCGCCCCGATCCCACAACGCGCGAATCTGCGGGCGCGACGGCGCGTCGGCCGCCGCCGCCTTGACTCGCTTGTCGACATCCACCTGTTTTTTCTTCAGCTCGGCGTACTTCTTTTGCAATCCCGCATCGTCGACCGTCAGCTGCGACTCAAATTTCTCGGCCAGGTACTTTTGGACTTCGTTTCGTTGCGGCTGTGGAGTGTTGACCAGCGTCTTCAAGTCATCGCGCAGCGCGGCTGGCAACTTAGTCAGTTGCTCGTCCAAAAACTCCTGCCGCTTCGCGTCGCGAGCCGCCGTGTACTCGGCGTTGATCGCGGCGATCTTCTGATCGTGTCGCCGCTTCCGTTCTTCGTATTCCGATTGGACTTCGCCCGTGACGTGAGTCAGATAGCGGCGCTGCGCGTTCTTCTTTTTCGATTGACTGGCGACTGATGTCGGCTTGAGCCAGTCGTAAACGTCGTAGGCGCCTTGAAAAACGGCGACCAGCCGGTAGTAATCTCGCTGCGGAATCGGATCGTACTTGTGCGTATGGCATTGAGCGCAGCGGAGTGTCAGGCCGAGAACGGACGAGCCGAGCACTTCGATTTCGTCGGCGACAACTTCAAACCGCTCCTCGACCGTGTCGACGATATCCGATCCGGTGCCGTCGGGAGCCATCCGCAAGAAGCCTGTCGCGATGAGCGAGTCCATGACTTCAAGCGTCGCCGACTCGCTGGCCGCAAAGTCGTGCAGTTCGTCGCCGGCAAGCTGTTCGATCAGAAAACGATCGTATGGCTTATCGGCGTTGAACGCGCGGACGACGTAGTCGCGATATCGCCAAGCGTGTTGACGAATCGGATCGGCGCTGCGTTTTCCTTCTGAATCGGCATAGCCGCTGAGATCGAGCCAATGTCGCGCCCAACGCTCGCCGTAGTGGGGCGAGTCGAGATAGTGGTCGACCATCTTGGCGTACCAGTCGTCGGACTCGTCCTTCAAGAAGCGATCTACATCCGACCATTCGGGCGGCAAGCCGGTGAGATCAAAGGCAACTCGCCGAATGAGCGTCAAGCGCGGCGCCTCTCCGGCGTATGTCAATCCGCGCTGCCGCAGTCGGCGCAGTAGGAAGCGATCGATCGGTCGCCTCGCCCGTTTCATATCGGCGGGCCGCAGTTCGGGAGGAGCTGGCTTGCGAGGCGGTTGGAACGCCCAGAATTGCCGGTCGGCGTCCGTCACTAGAGCGTCGGGCTGGTCGGTCTGCACATCGGGTTTGATGTCAAATCTCTTCGCGCCTTGCGCAACCCATTTGGTTAGCAGATCGATTTCATTTACCTCGAGCGGCCGGACGCCGGCGTTAATCAGTTCGCGCGGCGGCGGCATGTCCTTGGACAGCACGCGTTTCAACAGCAAGCTCTCCGCGGGCTTGCCGGGAACGATCGCCGGCCCGGACTTGCCGCCCTTGAGCAGCGACTCGACCGTGCGCATGTCCAGACCGCCTTGTTGCACGCGCGGCCCATGGCAAGCGACGCAGCGAGCATAGAGGTAAGGCAACACATCGTGCTGCGTGACAACCTGCCCGTCGCCGCTCTTCGTCGGAGCCCCCGCCTCGATCCACGATTTAATCAGCGCCTGCTCGTCGTCCGTCAACGGCGTCGAGCCTTCCGGCGGCATGTCGCCGCTGTCGATCATCGTCCACATGAGACTCTCGTCGAGCGTCTTGGCGACGGCCGGTTCACCCGATTCGCCGCCGCGTCGCATCGCGCTGACCGTCGACAGATCGAGGCCGCCCTTGCGAGCTTTCTCGTTGTGACACTTGCCGCACTTGGTCTTCAGTAAGGGCTGGATCTGATCTTCAAACACGGGATCCGCGGCCGGCAGGGGCGCGCTGAAACCGGCGCAGCCCAACAGCAATAGCAGCGGCGAGAAGACGTTACTCAACCGATTCATGATCGAGCTCAACGGTTCAAAGGGAAGGCAATAGGAGGAGGGCGGCGCAGTCAGCGCGGTGGGGAACTGTGGGCGCTGGGCCACAGCGACGGAATACCGCTGCCTCAATGCTGATGGAAGTGGGCCCCCGCGTCAAGTTTGCCGCCGGCGGAGCCGCGCCGTCCTACTTTTTCTTGCGCGGTCGCTTCGGGTCCAGATTGGCGTCCAATTCGGCCTTCGTCACCGTACTGGCTACACCGTCCTGGGGAACTTCGCAGCCGGCCAGCCACAGGCAGGCATTCAGCACGGTCTTGCGGTAATCCCCGTTCGCCCAATTGTCGTGAAAATGTCCGCCGGTAAAGCCGAACCCGCGGCCGCCGCCAGGTCGTTCGACGGCCCACATCATCGCCTCGGCGCGCCCCTTGTTGGCGACGATATGTTTGTAGGGTCCCTTGGGGTAGACGTACGGACCGCCGCGCACCGACTCGGGCGGCGAGGCGACCAGGATGGGCGTGAACTTCAGCTCGCCCAGCGCTCCCGTTTTGTTGCCGGCCGCGTTGTTCACAAATCGCATGTTGAAGTACCACTCGTCCTTCACGCTAAAGGGTTTCACGCCGCGCGTAATTGGATGCCTGTGAAACTGTTCGAACGCGGGCTCCCAAATCGGATTGCACGAGAACATGTTTTCGTAATGGCCGCCGATCCAGCGTTTGAATTCGTCGCCCGCTTGATCCGGTACGATCTCGACGCCAAAGTGCATGAAGCCCAACCCTTTTCCCTGCTTGGCCCAACCGTCGACCAGCTCCAAACGTCGCCGACCCTGTT
>JASMLW010000630.1 GCA_030748485.1 Pirellulaceae bacterium | reverse complement strand
AGACACTGAAGCAAAAGACACTGAAGCAAAAGACGACGCCTGACGCTCAACAGTCCAAAGAGCACAGTGCACGAACGATCGCGTCGACGAGCTCGGTCGCCTCACGTGGCTGAGATATGCCGAAGGCAGACCGGGCTCGTTGGTGCGAGCCTCTCCAAGGTAAGATCGCGCAATGCGATTCCCCCGATGGCGGCCGACCCTTCCGCCACGACCGCTGTGGCAGTTCGACTTGAAGCGGCTCTTCATTGCCACGGCGATGCTCGGGATCTTTCTGGCTCTGCCGTTTTCATTCCTCAAATCGGTCTCCATCTTCGCCACGGGTGCGATCGTCGTTGGGTTGCTGCGGCAATGCTACGATCTACACGTCGCGTCTCGCCCTCCCTCCGCCGCTCCGTATCGCACTGTGTGGCGGCTGGCAATCGCCTGGCGCGTCGCGTTGTCCGCGGCGTTGGTTTCTGTTTACGTCCTACCGCTCGTTGTCCGTCACTTTGGGCTGCGATTCCCCGACAACGAACGATTTCTCAGCGTCGCATGGACATCGGGTCCGCCGTTGCTGTACTTGGGTTACGTGGTGGCGATTGGGTCGCGTCGGATGTGTTGGACCGCGCCGAGCAACTCGTGGACTCGCTTCAGCATATCGAGCATCACGGCGTGTCTCGGCTGCATCCACTTGGCGTTCATGGTCGCCGTAGAGTCGCAGGCTACCTTGGTTGTCTACGTAAGTCTGCAGGGAATCGAAATAGCGTTTCCCGTCCATCAATCACGCGATCTGACTGTCGCCGACTGGAGCCAGTTCTTTTGGATCTCGCTGGGGGCGGCGTTGAGCGGCCCCTTGTCCATCGCCTTCTTGTGCGGCTATTTGCGATCCCACGCACAGCCTCCAATTATTAGATTGGTTCTCCTGATTTCGCTGGCAGGCTGCGTCGTCGCGATGCTCGCCTTCGTCGTCTGGGTGCAGTGCTACGCCAAGGCGATGCTCTCACCCACACTGGTCGAAGGCCAACCCTGGGAGCCTGCCAGCACTTACCTCTACGCGGGCCTGCTTTGCGGAATAGTCGCGACGGCCGCCGCCTACCGTGTCGAAATGGGTTGCTGTGGAAAAGTCGCGGAGGGCGAGGACGGCTGGCGCGGACGAGCGACGTACTGGCACGAGGGGCCATTTGTCGCTGCATTGCTCCTGATCCCGATCGCTGCGGAATGGATGAGCGCATGGCGACACGGTCTGCTTGAATTCATGCTTTCGCACGGTCTTGTGTTTCCGCGTCTGGTTTTTCAACTTGCTTTGTCGATTCAGGCGGTCATCAACATCGTCGATTGGTTACGAGGCTGCGGGAAAGAGGCGTCCATTGCCGCGGTAGGATCCGTGCCGCGTTTGCTCGCGCTGGCCGCTCTCTTGTGGCTCATCTTGGTCTTGAGCGCGTGG
Organism: Pirellulaceae bacterium; assembly: GCA_030748485.1. GTDB lineage: Bacteria > Planctomycetota > Planctomycetia > Pirellulales > Pirellulaceae > JASMLW01. Next base: position 4,515 of record JASMLW010000630.1, on the reverse strand, counting down.
GCGTGGAGCTGGTTTGGATTCGCGCTCTGGCTTCCCGCTAGTCCACTGGTCTGACGATGCCTCGGGGATTCTGAACCCGTTCGGTTCCGCCGCCGTCTCACCGCGACACGTTTTCGGCTTGCTGTTGCGACAGCGCGACCTCCTGATCTCCGACCCGAATAGTTACGATCCGCTCTTGCTCGCCGTTGGACGCGAGTTCCCAGGCGACGCCTAAAACGGTGCGTTCGTTGTCGAGGAACGGGTCGGCGCTGGCCGCCGTGATCGATGGGCGCTGGTAGGCTTGCTCGGGCCAATCGCCGATGGCCACGGCGTCTCGAACTGTTTCGTCACTGTCCGGTTGTGGTTTGAGAGTCAGCTGGAACCGCGCGGGCACGCGCAATTGCAGGTGCCGGCGAGAGTCTCCGAGCACTGGCTGGCCGCTTTTTTCCATCCTCGCGTAGATCGCTTTGGCGGCCGCGTCCGTCGGGGCGAGCAAGCGGTTGGGGACGGACAGCACGGCCACAAAGAAGACCCCGTTCTCCTTCTTTGGCTTGTCGGCGCCGGGAAGTTGCGCTGCCTGAAAACTCGCCAACAACCCCAATTTCGCGCCATCGGTGACGCGGTGTTCCACCAATTCGACCGGGCGTTTCGCCGCCCTCACGTCCAAGTCATGTACCTTCACGAAGTTCTCACGCGGTTCGCCGGCGAGCGCCAGTCGGTTCGCCGACGCGGATATGCTGAACGAAGTGCAGCCGTCAATTTGCCCGACCTGCATTCCCAGACCCGCATCCCAGATCCGCAGCTGCTGCTCATGCGCGCCGGATGTAATCGATATCAGCCGATCGCCGTTTTCACTGAAGCCGATCGACTCAACTGCGAATGCGTGGGCGATCAACGCGCGACCGGGAACACTGTCCGCGACGGCGGCGATTCCCGCGTCCGGCAATTGCCAGAGTTGAATGGAGCCGCTGCGATCCCACGTGGCCAATTGACGACTCGACTCGTGCCAAGCAACGCCGCCGACGGTCGAGTCGGCGGGAATCGGCAATTGCCCGACCAGCGACCAGTCGTCCGTCCGCCAGACCTTGACGCTCCCATCCCAACTCGCGCTGACCAGAAACTCACCGTCGTCGCTGAAGATCGCATTCGGGATGCGAGCCGCGTGCGCTTTGAATTCGTGAACCACCTCCTGCTCAACAATGCTCCACACGCGAATGCGTTTGTCCCAAGTAGTGGTCACGACACGATCGGGATTGCTGGGATCGAAAGCGACCGACAAGACAGGTCGAGTGGGGAATCCCACGTTTCCGGTCGAGTGCCGCAACGTCGCCACTTCCTGTCCCGACGCGGCTGACCAGATCCGCGCTGTCGCATCCAACGATCCGGTGGCTACACATTGGTTGTCGCGGCTGAACGAAGCAAAGACGACCGACTGTTGGTGCCCGCCTTTCGTAGTTCGGAAGCGGATCTTTCCGGTCTCGGGATCGATGTTCAGCTCCTCGGCGCCCAGCTTGCTGATGAATTGGCCCGTCGTAGCGTCCCACAGTTTTGGAGACGTATTACGGGTGTAAGTCACCAACTTCTGTCCATCGGGCGAGACGACGCATTTAGTCTTGTAGAAGTGGTTGGTCGCCACATCGACACGTCGCTCGTCGGCCAAGTCCCAGGCGCGGATGGTCCCTTCCGGCGACGCCGTCACGAACCACAAACTCGTCGCGCCGACCGCCCACCGCTCAACCCCGCGATCGTGACCGCGAACGGCGTGGGTGGTCCTCAACTGCAGATCGCGATGGAATATTCGCCCACTGGCGTGGCGAGTGATGAGTTCGACGTTGTTGAGAAATGCAATCTGTTCCCCCGCCGCCTCATCGGGAGCCGCGGCCGAATGAACTTGCCGGCGGTCCGCCGCGCTCCACATGCTCATCGATCCGTCGGTCTGGATCGTCGCCACCCAGGCGCGGTCGGGTGAGCAACTGAGCGCCTCGATCGAAGCGGCCGAGCCGTCGTCCGGTTGCTGGTAGAGTTCGGGAGGATCCGCCGTGTCGGTCCAAACAAGAATCCGACCGCTTTGCGATCCGGCGAGCAATTCGGTTCCGTTCCAGGCCAGCGCCGTCCACCGGTCGGGCTCACGGGGTTGTTGAGTGGACTCTTGAGTCGTCGTCTCCGAGTTCGGTGCGGGTTGGCCATCGTCGCCGGATTCGTTCGTGAGGATTCGCTCCACGGCTCCGCTGTCCAGGGACGCCACCAGGACTCGCCCCTGCGAATTCAAGACGGCCAGTCGACCGTCCCCCGAGACAGTTAGATCGCGAGGATTGGGAAACACGGTCTGTACGGTCACAGCGATCTTTCCCGCTCGCGAATCCCAGACGTGGCAGACGCCGTTGTCGTCTATCGTCACGACGCGATCGCCGGAGGCGTCGGTGGCGAGACATCGGATGGGATCGTCGTGAGCAGGCGCGTGGTATTGCTCAACCCCGTCGCTCAAGTTGACCAATCGGAGTTGTCCACGATCGTCCCCCATAAAGAGTCGATCGCCGGGCGCCACCGCCATGGCGCTCGGTTCGAACCCATTCGCCTCGTAAACCTGAGCGGCGCGCAAGGCGTTCTGCAGCAGTGAATAGGCGGGGTCCGAAGCCGGAGTGAAGTCGTCCGGAATCTGGATCCTCTTCATCAGATCCGCGGCGGGACGGGCGCTGCCGTTGCGCCACAACTCAAACGCTTCGTTGAGCCCGAGGGCGAATTGTTGCGCGCGGATTCGCCGCTCGCGCTGCTGCGACTCCGCCAATGCTACGCCGAGTTTGCGCTGAGAGCTGACCAGCGACGTGTTCGTCGACGTCAACTCTCCTTGAGTGCGCTCGAGGGCGGCGTTCTTGCCTTTCAAGTCAATTTGTGTGTCGACGAGCCGGCTGTTGCGTTCTTTGAGAGTCTGTCGGTTTTGGCTGATGACTCGGTTCTGCTCGCGAATCCACAAACCGAAGCCGCTCGAAAACGCAGCGAGCAGGATGAGTCCGACCAGGCTGGCCGCCCGCCCCGGGTGGCGGCGGGCCCACTTTCCCGCCCGCTGCCACCAGGTGAGTTGCCGAGCCATGACGGGCACATCGAGCAGCCACCGATCCAGCTCTTCGGCGACGTCCTGTGCGGCGGTGTAGCGATCCGAACGCTTAAACTGCAAACACCGATGAGCGATCGCGGCGAGGTCGGCGGGCGCGTGTTTGTTGAGAGTCGCTACGGACCGCGGCTGATGTTCGGCTGCCTCTGTCGCGTCGCGTCGATTCACACCGGCGAAGGGAGCTTGAAACGTCAACAGTTCGTACAGGATCCCGCCGATCCCCCAGATGTCGGTGCCCCGCGAGTAGCTGAACCGCATCTGCTCGGGAGCCATGTATTCCGGTGTGCCAAACATCCCGTCCGCCGTCAGCTCGTCATCAGCGAGCGGACGCGATTTGGGCCGCGTAGCGACTTTCCCAGCGACGCCGAAGTCGATGATTGTTGGGTGGCCCGTGCGATCGACCAGCACGTTATCAGGCTTCAGGTCGCGATGAACCATCGAAGCGTGAAACCGTTGGACCGCGATGGCGATCGAGCGTACACAGCGGGCGACGGACGTGTAGTAGTCGGCTGGAATCTCGCGGCAATCGAAATCCTCCCGCGCCGCGGCGACCGGCCTGGTGCGTTCAAACTCGGATGGCGACGCGGTCGGCTCGATCTCCGCCGCCGCCGCAATCGGTTGACTCGCAGGAACGGCGGCGTCGCCGGGGTCGACCGTGGGGGCCGGCTCGGCTTGCCGTTCCACGTCTTGGACAAGTTTGCCGATCGTGGACGACTTTGACTTTCCGCCGGTCGCGAAGGTTCGCCGCGCCGCGAACACCACGTTGGAGAGCGTCGCGCCCTGAATGAATGGCATCACGATGTACGGCTGGCCGTCAACCGCACCGTACTCAAAGATCGGAATGAGGTTGGTCTGATAAAACGCGGCCAGGAATTGCCGCTCGTTCTCGAAGAGCCGCTCGTTGCGGAGCGGAGTCTTGATCGCGACGAGCCGATTGAGGCTCTTCTGACGAGCTCGATAGACAACGCCCATTCCACCGCGAGCGATTTCGCATTCGAGCACGAAGTCGTCGAAGGTCGGCGGCAGTGGATCGTAGTCACTGGCCCCGTCCCGCGGCTGCTTGCCCATCAACTGAAACGAGCGAAAGACCTCCTGCAGCTCGGCGCGCCGCTGCGGATGCTGCTCCTCGAATTGCCGCAACAACTCGTCTCGCTCCGTTTGATCGGCGAGTTCCAGTTCGGCGAAGAACCGGTCGAGGATCGCATCTCCACCGCTGTCCGGCGTACTCATCCGATCGCTACTCCTGGTCGGTGGAAGACCTCTGAACGGCAAGGCGATTAGTCTAACAGTCCTGGCGGCAACAGTTTCCCCAGCGCGCTGAGCGCCTTGCGGAGATGCCTGGTGGCGGTCGCCTTCGAGACTCGCCGGACCTGCCCGATTTCAGCACACGACAAGTCGTCGTAAAAATACATCCACAATATCTCCCG
>JASMLW010000629.1 GCA_030748485.1 Pirellulaceae bacterium | reverse complement strand
GTGGCGTTGAGGAAGCGGGGCTTCCCTGTTTGGATTCCAGCGACCAACGGGAGCGGCGGAACGCCTACCGAGCGGTAGCTCGCTCTGTGTGTGGCACTGCCACTTGTGGCGTTGAGGAAACGGGGCTTCTCTCGGTCGATTCCAGCGACGAACGGGAGCGGCCGAAGGAAGATCGGTCTCTCGCAGAGCTCAAATCCAATGACACGGAACCAAAGGAATGCTGAAGAATGACTGCGGGACGACTTGAGTTGGAAGCGGGTTTCAACCCACAATAGATACTCGCTTTTTTGATCATGAACCCAGACGGGATACGAACAATGAGATTGTCGATTCGCCGCGCAGTTTGGCTCTGTTCACTCACTCTCGCCGCGCTGGCGTCGGCAACGACTCAGGCGAACGCGGATGATGCGAAAACGACGGACGTGAAGATCAAGGACATCACCTTGTCCGTGCCGTCGGGTTGGAAGAAAGAGGAACCGAAAACGCGGTTGCGATTGGCGCAATTCAGCGTACCCGCGGCGGAGGGAGACAAAGAGAGCGCCGAGTTGGCGATCTTCAGTTTTGGAGCCAGCGATCCCAGCGCGAACATTCGCCGTTGGCTGAGCCAGTTTCAGGCGAAAGATCGGAAGGCGTCCGTCGCCACTGGCGTTTCGGCGGTTGGGAAATACGTGTTCGTCGACATCAGCGGCACGTACAACAAACCGGTCGGTCCGCCCGTCGCCGGCAAGACCGAACCGACTCCTAACAGCCGCGTCTTGGCTGTCATCCTGGTCGCCGAGAAAAAGGGCGTCTACTACTTGAAAATGGCCGGTCCCGACAAGACCGTCGCCGCTCAAGCCGACGCGCTGCGAAAGTCGTTTGGCGGAGACGCCGAAAAAGAGAAAGTGGTCGATACGGAAAAGAAGCAGTAACGCGGCCGACCTTTGCCTGCTACTGCTCGGCTCCGGCAAAGTAGCGCTACAGCAGATCTTCGTACTTGCGGGCGCCGTGAAGCACTCGCAGAACGTACACGTCGCCGTCGATCACTTTGTAGAAGACGAGATAGTTCCGCTTCACGGGCTTGCAGCGGATTCCCGGCTTGATGTGGTCCAAGGTGAAGCCCAAGTCCGGCGTACGGGACGGCAGCTTGAAGGCGTCGTCAATCTGCCGGAGCAGCTTGTCGGCTACCGTAACGCTTGTCGGCTACCGTAACATTGTCCTGAGCGATGTAGGACCAGATGTCGGCCAGATCGTCCTTGGCTGCCGATGTGCGAATGACTTTGGCCATCACCCCGTCTTCGCGGCGTGTCGGGTATGCATCTCCGCCAAGAATTCGTTCAGGTTCCACTCAGCGACATCCCCGCGTTCCACCTGATCCAACGCAGGCTGCAGCTCTTGCCGCAACTCATCGTCGCTGTAACCGAACCAGTCGAGGACGACTTCAGTTCGCATGAGAACGAACGACTGGCCCTGCACGATACCGTTGCCGGCGTCGAGGGCCTGTTGCTGCTCAGCAGTCAGTTCGGGGCCGGTGTCAGGTTTGCTCATACTGGAATTCTACCACAGGAATTTGCCTGCATCCAAGCGTATCGTCTCATGGGGATCGGTCCTGATCGGTGAGTCATGGTGGATTGAATACGCATTGTGCTCCATCTCTATGCCCACGGCCACAGGTTGGCGCCCACGGCCAAGGCGAAAGGAGCCCCGATGTGGCTCAGGACAAGCATCCAGTGCGGCTTGATGATCGTATTGGCACTCGCGGGATGGTACAAATTGGTCGGCTGAAATCGGAACCGCGTCCCAACAAACCGCACCTGATGGTTGTCTCATGAGCAACATTCTCCACTCTTCCCGGCCGCTCAGTCGGCGAGCTATTCTTCGCGGCGGGACGCTGCTGCTGACCTGCGGCGGGCTCGAGTTGTCCGCGGCCGCCCGGTTGCTGGCCGACGACAAGACCAAGTCGCGACGAGTTCGGCTGGCCGTCCTGACCGACATGCACTTCGCTGACAAAGCGCCTGCCGGTTCGCGGCACTACCGCGAAACGATCGGCAAGCTGGCCGCCGCCGCCGAACAGTTCGCGAAAGACAAGCCTGAATTCACCGTCGAGCTCGGCGACTTTATCGACGCCGCCGACTCGGTCAAAACCGAGCTCGGCTACCTCAAAAAGATCCAGCGGGAATTCGCGGCATTGCCCGGCGAGAAGCATTATGTGCTCGGCAACCACTGCGTTTACACGCTCACCAAACAGGAATTCCTGGACGGCGTTGAGCGCAAGAAGTCGTACTATTCGTTCGACAAGAGGGGAGTGCACTTCGTCGTGCTCGATGCGTGTTACTTGAAGGACGGCACTCCCTACGGCCGGAAGAACTTTGTCTGGACTGATCCGAACATTCCGGGTCAACAGATCGAATGGTTGAAGAAAGACCTGGCCGAGGCGAAGGGCAAGGTCGTCGTCTTCGTCCACCAGCGTCTCGATCTGCCCGGCGACAGCCATTACGCGATCAACAACGCTGTCCAAGTCCGACGGGTTTTGGAGCAGTCCGGCAAGGTCCTGGCCGTCCTGCAGGGGCATAGCCACAAGAATTACGTGACTGAGATCAACGGCATTCACTACTGCGTGATGCGCGCCATGATCGAGGGGTCGGGCGCAGCTCAAAACGGCTACTCAACGATGGACGTTTCGGCGGAGGGAGCCATCCGCATCACCGGCTTTCGCGATCAGCAGAATTACGATTGGTCGTAACGCCAGAGCGGCGACGTACTGACCTCGTGAAAAGAGGAACTCACCCATGACACGACTCGCGCTGCTCCTCCTGCTGACTTCGTCCAACGCCGTTTTGGCTGCCGAGCCGCGCGCGGTAACTCGCCAAATGACGCGCCCCGTGTTGATTCGCAACGAGCACAACTCGCTCATTCAACTCACGATCGCTGCCCAAGAACCGTTCGTTCAAGTCAAATCGATCACCGTTGCCATTTCCGGCGCGGAGAATCTGCAGTCCTTGCAATGGTACTCGACTGGAGCCGACGCGAGCCTATCCAGCGAGAAGCCGTTTGGCGATCGCCTGCCCGCCGCGGCGTCGCTCGCTTTCCGCGGTCACTTGAGGCTGACCGGCGGCGCCAATCATTTATGGCTCTCATGCCGGGTGCGGCCCGACGCGGACATGACAAAACGCGTCGACGCAAGAGTCGTCGACGTCGAGACGACGGCGGGTCGCATCGAGGCGACCGATCAAACCCCCGAACTCAGCAAACGAACCGGCATTGCATTGCGCAAGCATTGGGACGATGGAGTGCACACGTACCGCATCGCCGCGCTCGCCACCTCGCCCAAGGGAACGCTGCTGTGCGCGTACGACATGCGGCGACGCGTTGGACGAGACCTTCAAGAAGATATCGATATCGGTCTGTTGCGGAGCACCGATGGCGGCCGCACTTGGGGTGCTCAACAGGTGATTATGGACATGGGCGAGTTTGGCGGGTTGGGGCAGGAGGTGAACGGCTGCAGCGACCCGGGACTCATCGTCGACCCGGAGACGGGCGAGATCTTCTGTTTCGCCGTCTGGATGAATGGCCGCGCGGGTACGCATCAATGGAACAAGGGTGGCTCGGAACCCGGTTTTGAAATCGGCGAGAGCGCGCAATTCATGATGGTGACTTCGCAGGATGATGGTCTGACGTGGAGCAAGCCGCGGAACATGACCCGGGCTTGGAAGAAAGCCGAGTGGATACTCTACGCGCCGTCGCCCCAACAAGGCATCGCCCTCACGGATGGTACGTTGGTGATGCCCACTCAAGGACGCGACGCCAAAGATCGACACTTCTCCAACCTGCTCATCAGCCGCGACCACGGCAAGAATTGGACGGTCAGCGCGGCGGCGTCGTTGGACAACACCGAGTGCCAGGCGGTCCAACTGGCGGACGGTTCGATCATGCTCAACTGCCGCACCGAAAGCCCAACCAAGTTCCGCACTGTCGCGGTGACTCGCGATCTCGGCAAAACCTGGCGGCCGCATGCGACAAATCGAAATACGATCATCGAGCCAAACTGCAACGGCAGCACCTACCGGTTCGACTTTGTCGACAAGGGGCGAGCGAAGTCGGTTCTGCTGTTCGCCAATCCCCACTCGCAAAAGGGAAGAACTCACCACAGCATCCAAGTCAGTTTCGACGAGGGTGAAACGTGGCCCGCGAAGAACCGGCTGCTGCTGGATGAAGGCCGCGGAGCGGGTTACCCGAGTCTCAGTCGCGTCGATGACCGTCACATTGGAATCGTCTACGAAGGCAGCGGTTCGCACTTGGTCTTCGAGAAGATCGAGATCGGTGAGTTGGTGAAGTAGGCGGTGAGTTTTCCAGAATCGGCGCCGCGTTTTGCCTGATGGAACGTCGATTGTCGCGACTCCGTCGCGAAGTCCCGCCCGGCAGGCAGGACCTACTTGTCCACCGCACGACGACTCAGCTCGATTCAACGACGACGTAGTCGCTCGTGTGAGTGAAGAACAGCCCCGTCTCCACAACGGGCTCGCCGACGATGGT
>JASMLW010000628.1 GCA_030748485.1 Pirellulaceae bacterium | reverse complement strand
GACTGGCGGTGCGCGGCAATCGAATTGAGGCGGCTGGGTGTCCAACTCGATCCAGGCTATATACAACAACGAGAACTGACGGAGCAGAATCTGGTAGCCAAACGAAGAGAACGCCGCGAAGCACAAAATGGCGAGGATCCGTCGCAGTGCTGGCATGAATACGAGACGCCTTTCGAGGCGTACCTGGACGGAGACTACGCCGCCCTTCATCACTTGGAACACCAACTCAATTCTCACGGAGGTTAATCGTGAACAAAGGACTTCTCGACGAGTTCCTTTCTCTCCCCATCAACGCCAGCGAAACCTGGCAAGGCGGCGGAGTTCCGATGGAGGATGTGCTCGCAAATTCACCTCCCGACATGGCCGACTTATTCATGGTGGTGTGGCGTTCCGCGTCGACCGACCTCGTCCATGCCCAGCCGGTCGGGGCAGGCGAGAGCTGTCTCGACGGCTTGATGGAGGTGATGTTGGAATTCTCGTCGATGCACGAGTTCCCATGTCGGCCAGCGCGGATCGAATGTAATGACCGAGAACTGGCAGGCGAGTTGAGCGACGTCCTGCACGGTTCGCGGACGACCGTCACGTTCGCGCCCGAGATGCCGGAATGGGAGACACTTGTCGAAGAGCTAACCGAACACCTTGGTTCGGTGGGCCCACCGCTGGCGTCGCTCATAGATGCCGGTTGCAGTGAGACGCAAGTTCGCGAGTTCGCGGCCGCCGCGGCGGCTTTCTACCAAGCCGGGCTTTGGAACTACCTAGACGATGTCGACCTGATCAAGATTGAAACGCCCAGGGCTCCCCGGCACCTGAAGCACGCCGTCGTGCTCGGTGCTGCTTCGCAGACATACGGCCTGGGCTTCTATGACGACGCGGAAATCCACTATGACATCGCGGCTCGGCGCGTTGCCGCGACCGAAGTGAGTCTCTCCAGCCTGACGTTTGAAACCGTTGCCGACATCTGCTCGGCGGACGTCGATGTGTGGCAGGAACTCGACCTTCCGTTAGCAACGGGCGACGCTTTTCCGTCGTTCAACTTCTTCTCGGAAGAAGGGCCGCGGCGGCCGACGCCGAGAGAGCTCGAATTCGCGACGATCGTCCTCCACGCGCTCGCGGCTACGAGCGAACAGGAGATCGACACCGGGCGCTGGTCGAAGGAAGTCGAGTGTTTCGGCAAGACGAAGATGGCCGGTTTGTCGATCGCCAATCTGCTGGACCCACCCGACCGCCAGGAGTGGATTCGTCGTGGCATGATGCCGGAGGGGCGAGGCCATGAGCGGCACTTCAAGATGGTCCAGGATTTCATCGAGCAGCATGGTGAGGAGATGAGTCTCGATGAACTGAACGCCGAGATCAACGCCCGCTTCAATGGCCCGATGGATGACTTCGAGCACCCGCTGGAGACGCCCGCCGATCGCGCGGAGGCTCTCTGTCAGCAGGCAATCGATACGTTTGGACGGCGGCGAATCCAACTTGTCCACCTCGCCCTCGCCGAAGATGCAACGCACGTGGAAGCCAACGTACTGCTCGCCGAATGGACCCCGTGCGGGGAGCGCCGCGTCGAGCTGTTTCGCAATGCGAAGGAGATGGCGACGGACCAATTGGGATCGATGATGGACGAACAAGTTGGTCATTTCTGGGGCATCACCGAAACGCGGCCGTTCATGCGGGCGACGCATGGCCTGGCCGACGCGTTGTACGAGGCGGGCCAAACCGGCGAAGCGATCGTCCAGTACCAGGAACTCCTGCGTCTCAATCCAAACGACAATCAAGGTGTGCGCTTCCAACTCGCGCCATTGTTGCTGGCGAATAATCGAGACGCGGAAGCGGTCGAGCTGCTCGATAGCTACCGCGAGCCGACCGCGCTGTGGCGCCACACGAAGTCAGTTGTCGAGTTCCGACGCCGCCATCGCTCCGCGGCAGCGAAGAAGGAGATCCGAGCCGCCTTCCGCGCGAACGGGCATCTGATCGAATTGCTGGAATCTTCCGCCCCGCCAATGTTCTCGGATTCCTATGCGCCAGGAAGCCCGGAAGAGGCCGCCATCTGCATCCAGGAACTGTCTGAGGCGTGGGACGAAACGGAAGGCTACTTCGAGTGGATGCTCGGCGAGTATTTCTTATGGGAGACGGAGAGGGAGAAGAAGGGTCGTGATCGCAAACGCAAGCAACAGAAGAATGCTGGGAAGAAGACGGGGAAGAAGCGACAGCGACGTTGAGAACATCCATTCCGACGCGGCTGTATCCAAACGCGCCTTCTCGCGTCGCCTCGCGTCACACCAGAGCCAATCCATGAACACAACAAGACTCAGCAATCAGTTTGTCATCTGTGCCGCGCTCGTCCTGTGGTGCGCCGCATCTGCGGCATTGTCGTATGCGGAAGAGATCTATCGGGCGCAAGGAGAGATGACCGGTGAGGTCACTTCGAATTCGGCGATTGTGCAGACGCGACTGACGTCCGTCGATCGCAACGTCGATGGAGACGTGCCTGGAGCGGTGGGCGTCGCGAGGTTCGAGTACGGCGTCGACCGGCGATTCCGGTCGTCTCAAATGACGCCCTGGCAGTCGTCGCGGGCCGCGACGGACTACATCGTCAAGACCGTGCTCAAAGGCTTGCAGCCCGGCGCGCGGTATTACTACCGTGTTCATTACGGACCGAGCCGCGAGCAGACTCAAGTCGGACCGGTTTGCACGTTTCAAACGCTACAGGGAGCGGAGGGAACCGACGCCGTTTCATTTGTCGTCGTCACCGGAATGATGTACGGCTATTTCCATGGTCTCGACCGCGAAGAGAAGGGACCGCGGGCGGATCGAGCGGATGGTTACCCTGCCCTGAAGACGATGCTGGACATGGAGCTCGATTTTTTTGTCGGCACAGGAGACAACGTTTACTACGACACGCAACCTCGCTCCGCATTCGCCACAACGCTACCGCAACTCAGGCGGAAGTGGCATGAGCAGTTCGTGCAATCGCGGTTCGTCGAACTCTATCGGAAAGTGCCGACCTATTGGGAAAAAGACGACCACGATCACCGATATAACGACTGTGACACGGCGGGAAATCGAGCGCCTTCCAATGAGTTGGGTATCGCCACGTTCCGCGAACAAGTGCCGGTCGTGGACCCGACCGACCCCCAGGCCAAGACCTATCGCACCTACCGCGTGAATCGAGACCTGCAGATCTGGCTGGTGGAAGGACGGGACTACCGCAGTCCGAATAAGATGCCCGACGGTCCGGAAAAGACGCTGTGGGGCGCCGAGCAACTTGGCTGGTTGAAACGGACGCTCTTGGCGAGCGACGCGACGTTCAAGCTACTGATCTCCCCCACGCCTCTAGTCGGACCGGACGATGCCTACAAGATCGACAACCACACGAATCCAAAGGGGTTCCGCCATGAAGGCCGCGAATTCTTCAAATGGATCGTGCAACACCGACTCCACGAGCAGGGGTTTTACACCGTCTGCGGCGACCGGCACTGGCAGTACCATTCGCGAGATCCGCTCGGTGTCGAAGAGTTCTCCTCCGGTGCGCTGGTGGATGAAAATTCACGCCTCGGCCGCAAGCCGGGCGACCCCAAGTCGACGGACCCGAACGCGGAGGTTGTCCAGCTATACACTCAGTCCCAGAAATCAGGTGGGTTTCTGCGTATTACCGTTCGTCCCGGCACGGAAGCTGAGACGGGAGTCGCACGTTTCACGTTCGTGGACGACTTGGGCAAAGTGTTGTACGAGACGGAGAAGGTGCGACCAGCGAAGTTGCCGTGAGCAGGACGCGGTCGTCGTTGTTCGCCGTTCCAAGAACAAGACGTAAGAGAGGTCAATCATGCGCTTCGCAATCTTCTCGACGCTGCTGATACTCGTGCCACTGGTTTCCTTGCGCGCTGACGAACCCGCGAGCGCGACGGCGGATCCGCTTGCGGCTATCCTTCGTCCTCACCTGAAGTCGACCGTCAGCGTCTTGCTGAAACACTATCGAACCCAACGCAAGTACGAGAACGCGGACTTCCCGATGCCCAAGCGGAAGTTCGACGAATTCAAAGCTGAGATTCGGTCCGAACTGGCTGCTTCGCTCGGTGTGACCGACTGGGTCGTGCGGTCGCCGCGGGGCAAGGCGAGTCCCATCGCCCAGCACTACGAGGATCGTCTGCTCAAAACCATCCACCTCCACGGCGTTCGTGTCGAGCTGCACGCGGTCACGCTTCACCCGACCGGTCTGGTCGTGCCGATGGCAGTCTGCTTGCCTGCAGGCGACGCTCCTGCTGCTGGAGTCTGCGTCTTCTCGGGCCACACAAGTCGCGGGCTGCACGATCTGGTTGTGAATACGGACAGCTATCAACAGGGCGCGGCGATCCGGTTGGCTCAGGCCGGCTTCATCTCGATCGCGGTGGAGAAGATTGACACGGGCTACCTTTCCCGGCACGGGTCGGTCGGCAACGACGAGAACGTCGCCGCCACTCTGATGCTTAGTTGGGGTAGCGTGCTGCGATCGCATCAGTTGCGAGCTTGCCTGGCGGCAACCGAGATTCTGGCTGGTCACGCTCGGACCGATGAAGCGAAGATCGGCGCGACTGGAGTATCGCTGGGCGGCTGGCTCGCCGTTCAAACGGCCATGTTGAACGACCGGATCGGCGCCGTCGCCGATTTCGGCCGCAAGACTCGCAGCGTTCGCACAGATCTGAAGGCGAGCCAATACAAAGGGCAAGGCGACCTGTGCCACATCATTCCCGGCATGCTGCGTCTGAGTGACCGCAACCTGCTGCCCGTCGTGCTGGCTCCCCTGCCGATGCTGGCCGGTCACGGGCGCAAGGACGCCGGTTCGCACAAGGAGCACGCCGCCAATTTCCGCGCGATTTGCGAGGCGCAGTACGATGCGCTCGGCGCGTCAGCGAACTACAGCTACTTGATCCATGGCGGAGGCGACACGATGCCTTCCAAGGAAATGGTGGCTTGGTTCAATGAGCGTTTTTCGGACTAGCGCACTCGACATCGCCGCCGGTCATGTGCGCGCGTTCGTCGATACAGCCGACGTGAGAATAGGGCGCGGACGCGCGGGGCGGCGCGGGAATGGACAATGGGGTTGCAGCGGCAACGTCTGGTTCACCTGTGCTGGTTTGGAATGACTAATGACGAAGGACTAATGACTAAGGAGGCAGGACGCCGCCGCACACGACCAGGGGCGTTTACGCCCCAAACCGCCGCAGGCGGCATAGGCCCGCCCTTGAGGGCGGGTGAACCAGGCGTTCTAGCTGCAACCAACGCTCCATTCTCGCGTGGCCCCGCGCCATCGCGTTCCACTCCCGCGTGGCCCCGCGCCATCGCGTTCCATTCTCTCGTCGCCCCGCGCCATCGCGTTCCATTCTCGCGTCGCCCCGCGCCATCGCGTTCCACTCCCGCGTGGCCTCCGCATCGCGTTCCATTCTCGCGTCGCCCCGCGCCATCGCGTTCCACTCCCGCGTGGCCTCGCGCCATCGCGCTCCACTCCCACGTGGCCTCGCGCCACCGCGCTCCACTCCCACGTGGCCTCGCGCCACTGCGTTCCACTCCCGCGTGGCCTCGCGCCACCGCGTTCCAACACTTTCGTCGCGGCTGGCCGCGACAAGAGTTACAGCGCGAGAAGTCCGCTGCTCGTCTCAGCTGCCTCACCGCCAACAGAAGACTGCGCTCCTGGCGGTCGAAATTGTCTGGCCGTTCGGTTGAAAGAACTTGTCGCATCTGGCAACGCACTCGACAATGAGAAGACCGAGTACCCACGACAAGAACACGGGGATTGTTCGATGGCGAATCCGGCTCGCGCGCTGTGCGGTTTGGTGTTGATCTTGCCGGTTGTGCTCAGTTCCGCGGCGCATGGCCAACCGATCGGTACGAAGAGAGACAGCTTGCAGTGGATGGTTGCGCGGGCGGAGGCCATCGTGCGGGGGCCGGTCGAGAGCGTCGTCGCGATCAATCCTGGTGATAGCTTCACAAGGTTTTTTCAAGTCACCATCCGATCTCCGCTGAGAATCGCAGGGCGAATTGAGAAGCAAGTCTGCTTTGTCGTTACCGATCGGAAGCCCTACGCGGAATTGAAGAGCAAAAATCACGAAGGACTGTTCTTTCTTGCGAGAAGCCAATTCGACTTCCAACGGAAGTCGCAAGACCATTACTACTCGCGTTGCCCCGTGATTTGCAAAAACACGATCGACTTGGACGCCGAGCCGACGTCGGTTACATCCTTCGACTCGACCGGCTTGAGGCAACTCGTCGGCCGCCAGGCGATTCTCGCCGAAGTCGAGCGATATCTGAGAAAAATACAACAGGGTGAGCGAGTCAGTCGTTTCATGTTGAGGGAACCTGATCGCCGCGCATTTACCGGGTACGACTCGCGGGTCGCAGTTCCGTTGGATTACGACCTATTGAACTCAGTTGCGAAGAGGTGGTCGGCTGCGGGAGGAGCCAAATCGCGAATCGGAGGAGACATTCGAGATGTCTTTTCTGAGCTGATCGATTTCGAAGCAGCCAAGGCCATGCTGGCTCACCGGGAGCAAGTTCCGACAGAGTGGCGTCGCGCGTCGACGTTGAGTATCGACTCGCTGGAATGGATGACGGCCGATTGCGACGTGATTGTTCGCGGCACGATTGAGGACCTGGTATTAGTGAAGCTCGGCGATCCGGACAGCAAGAAGGACTACGAGTCGACGATTGATCAGCATCTGGTGAAACTTCGCGTCAGTGAGAAGATCAAGGGTCAAGTAGATAGCACGATCAGTTTCACCGTTGGCAACGGCGGAAAACTGAGCGATTGGAAACGCAGGAAAGTTCCTTTGGTTGTCTTCTTGAGGGACCGGAGCCTGCGGGTGCGCAGCGACCCGACGCGACTGGTCGCCGCCCCCCGCAATCACGGTGCGCCAATTCTGAGGTACGCCGCTCGTGGCACGGACACGAAGGCGATCATCGCTTTCGACAAAGGTCACCCCGAGATATTCTGCGCTCGACTGGCGTGGATCACCGATCCTCACGAGATGCTGAAAGTTGTTCGCAGCTACTTGAAACAGACGCCCAGTGCGCGGGAATCGCGATCGAGGAGCAAAGTCTCGCTCAGCTTCGCGCCGCCCAAATCGTTCTTGAGGGGCACTTCATGGGAAGGTGACCGATATTCGCGGATGAAATTCCCAATCGATTCATACCTGGAACAGCGGGCCAGACTATGGCTGAAGGCGGACCGCAAAGAAGATCGTTGGCTCGGTGCGCGTGCGCTGGTTCACTTTAAATCCGACGAGAACGCCGCGGCGCTCAAGCGACTGCTCGCCGATCCAGGCCAGTGGGAAAAGCCGGTGACCGTTTCCCATTTCACTCATCAAAAAGTCTTGTTCCTCGTTCGCTGGGAGGCGTGGGTTGTCTTGAATGCCTGGGGCTACGACGTTCCCAAGCCTCGCTTTAGTCCCTGAATGATGAGAGTGGA
>JASMLW010000627.1 GCA_030748485.1 Pirellulaceae bacterium | reverse complement strand
GATTGTCTGCGGCGACAGCCACACGGCGACGCACGGCGCTTTCGGCGCGCTGGCGTTCGGCATCGGGACCAGCGAGGTCGAGCACGTGTTGGCGACGCAGACTCTGCTGCAGTACAAGCCGCGGACTCTCGAGTTGCGCGTCGATGGCGAGTTGGCGGCGGGCGTCACCGCCAAAGACTTGATTCTCCATCTGATTGGTGAAATCGGGACAGCTGGTGGGACAGGATATGTCATCGAATACACGGGTTCAGCCGTTCAAGGGCTCAGCATGGAGGAGCGGATGACGGTATGCAACATGTCGATCGAAGCGGGAGCTCGCGCCGGCATGATCGCACCGGACGAAAAGACGTTTGAGTACGTTCGCGGTCGCGAGTTCGCGCCGGCCGACATGGACGCCGCAGTCGCTCGTTGGAGCCAACTGCCGAGCGACCCCGACGCGGCGTACGACACCAGCCGCGTGTTCGACGGGGCGAGCATCTCGCCACAAGTCACCTGGGGCACCAACCCGGGCCATGTCACCAGTGTCGACGCCGTGGTGCCCGGCCCGCAAGATTTTGAGGACTCAACTTCCGCCAAAGCAGTGGAGCGAGCCTTGGAGTACATGGGGCTGACCGCCGGGACGCCGCTGACGGACGTGTCGATCGACCGCGTCTTCATAGGCTCGTGTACGAATGGCCGCATTGAGGACCTGCGGGCGGCCGCCGCCGTGGTGCGCGGGCATCGAGTTTCGGACGCGGTGAACGCGATGGTCGTTCCCGGCAGCGGCGCAGTGCGCAGACAGGCGGCCGACGAAGGGCTCGATCGAGTCTTTGAGGAGGCTGGCTTCGAGTGGCGAGAGGCCGGCTGCAGCATGTGCCTGGCGATGAACCCCGACAAACTCTCCCCCGGCGAACGCTGCGCGTCGACGAGCAACCGCAACTTTGAGGGTCGGCAAGGAAAGGGAGGGCGCACTCACCTGGTGTCGCCCGCCATGGCCGCCGCCGCCGCCATCGAAGGACGTTTCGTCGATGTCCGCGGATGGGACTACCACTAGGCAGCCAAGTCGACGCGATCACCGAACCGACCGCCAACAACAACGACCGCAAAAGAACTTCAAAGGAATATCGTCATGGAATCATTCACCGTCCACAAAGGTGTCGCCGCCACAATGGATCGGGCCGACGTCGATACTGATCAGATCATTCCCAAGCAGTTCCTTAAACGCATTGAGCGGTCGGGTTTCGAGGACTTTCTGTTTTACGACTGGCGATTTCTTGACGACGGGTCGCCCAACCCCGACTTCGAACTCAATCTGCCCCGCAATGCGGGAGCCAGCGTGCTGATCGCGCGGCGCAACTTCGGTTGTGGTTCGAGCCGAGAGCACGCCGTCTGGGCGCTGGAGAATTACGGCATTCGCGCCGTCATCGCACCGAGTTTCGCCGACATCTTTTACAACAACTGCTTCAAGAATGGCGTGCTCCCAGTCCAACTCGACGAAAACCTCGTGCAGCAGTTGTTCGACGCTGCGGCGGCAACGGATGTCTATCGAGTTGAGGTCGATCTGGAACAGCGAACGTTGACGGATGGGGCCGGCTTCGCGAGCCAGTTTGATGTAGACGACTTCCGCCGCCGCTGTCTACTAAATGGACTCGACGACATCGCGCTCACGATGCAGCACGAAGACAAGATCGCCGCCTTCGAAGCGCAGCGGTAGCGCAACGCCGCGCGCATCCTTTGAGATCTTTGTGTGAGAAAAAAGGAATCTCACACGGAGACACAAAGGCACGAAGACGTTCTGCCGCGCTGCTCGCGCCGCATTGCAAGTGAACGCGCCGTTCGTGTGATTGGAACGGGCAAACGCGGCGCAACGTTGTCATGGAACTTTGTGCCTTCGTGGCTTTGTGTGAGCAAAAAGGAATCTCACACGGAGGCACAAAGACACAGAGGAGACGCGGAGAAGACGGCTCAGAAGACGGCGCACGTTACTGCGACAGCAACTCGAACTCACTCGATTCTTGTACGTCGAGTGTCGGCAGCGCGTCGTGTTCTGTCCACCACGCGGCGGCCGTGTCGGCGTCCCATTCGCCGAACAGGCTTGAGTCCTCCAAGGCCTGTCGCAACTCGCGAGCGCTCGCGTACCGATCGTTGGGTCGCTTTTCCAAGCAGCGCCGCACGATCGCTTCCAGATCGTCGGGCGCGCCGTCGCACCATTGCGCGAGGGCAGCCGGCGTCTCGCTCATGTGAGCCAAAATAATCTGCAGCGGTTTGTCCGCCTGAAACGGAGCCCGCCCCGTCAACAGGTAGTAGAGCACGCAACCCACTGAGTAGATGTCGCTGCGAGCGTCAGGTTGCGTATCGCCCGACGCTTGCTCGGGCGACATGAAGAGCGGCGAGCCGGTGATGGATCCCTCTTGAGTGAGTTGAGTGGACGTGTCGTCACTTAACAACGGTTTGACCAGGCCGAAGTCGAGCAACTTGGCGACGTCGTAGCGACCGCCGCGGAACGACGAAAAAATATTCGCCGGCTTGATGTCGCGGTGGATCAAACCTTCGCCATGAGCCTCTTCAAGAGCAAGGCAAATCTGATGAATCAAGTGAACGGCTCGAGCCGGGGCGAGTGGTCCGTACTCTTGCACCAACGTGCTCAGGTTCACGCCCGGCAGATACTCCATCACGTAATAGAATGTGCCGTCGTCGGCGCGTCCGTAGTCGTAGATGTCGATGTTGTTCCAATGGGACAGTTGAGCCGTGGCTCGCACCTCGCGCTCAAAACGCGCCAACACATTGGGTTCGCCCGCTTTGTCGGGCCGAATGATCTTGATGGCGCAGGTCCGCTTCATCAACAAATGTTCGGCCAAATAGACCTCGCCCATGCCGCCCTTGCCGAGAGGCTGGCGCAGCCGGTAGTGTCCCAGCTGCTGGGCTCGAAACGCTTCTACTCGCAAGGCTCCGATGCAGTAGACGCCGATCACCGACGACACCGCGGCGACGACCATCAGCAGCGCCGACCGCGACAGGAATTCGACGTCCGCGTTGGCGGCCGTCGCGCATCCGGCGTGCGAGGAAATCATCACTAACGAGATCACGGTGGGCGTAATCGCCAAGACGGCGATCACCAGGCTAGCGCGTCGCCACGAGTTGGGGATGAACATCGCATAGGTGAAAATCAACACCAACCACGATTCGGTTGGGCTGGGAAGCAAATGGTGTTTCTCGGCGCACTCCGCCATCGTGAGCACTTGCCAGACGACAAAGAAGATCGCCGGCCCCGTAAAAACAATCGCTTCCTCAACCCGCAGGCGCCGCGACGACAATTGGCGCCGCCGGCACAGCGAACCGCCGCAGAGCGCCAGCGTGACCGTCACGGCAATGTGCGATCCCAGCAGCCACAGGCCACCGATGCGTTCGCTGTCGAAGTTGATGATATGCCAGACCAGGAAGGTGAGAAATCCGGCAGCCATCGTCAGTGAAGCAGCTCGCAGCCGCGAACGCAGCGTGTCGCGCGTTTGGGCGGACAAACCGACCGAGCTGCCTTCCTGAAGATGCATCCGAGGAGCCGAACCGTCGCGCAACGAAGTGTCGTCCGGTGAGCGCGGAGTTGATCCGGGCGAGGGAGCGTCGATGGTGGGGTCGTCGGGGCCGGAATAGCCGCCAGAACCGTCCATGAGTTCGTGGTCCAGCAGGGAATCGAATTGATCACGCTATGATACGCACGACGCCCGGCCAAGGCCATACGCGGCGGAGAATCGCCACGCGCGACGCGGCGGAGAAGAGGTCGAGTCGCCAAGAAGATTACGAGTCTTGTCGACCGTAGCTACGTTGTCGACGGTGGCTGTGTTGTCGACGGTGGCTACGTGCGCCAGAACGTGGAGGCGGTTCGTTGACCGGCGAATCGCGAGCGATCTAGACTGAGTCGCTGCTGGGATTGGCGTTCACGATCGGCGCGACGAGATCGGCGGGGACGATTCGCGTGACGTTGACCTTATTGCGCTCGAGCGCCTCGACCCGCTGTCCGAGTTTCTGAATCAGGTTGGCCAACTCGTTTCCGGCGTCTTCACCTAAGTGAACGCGGAGCGCCTTGCGAGTGTTGTAGCTGAGTCCCAGGTCGGACATTCTTGCCTCAATTCTGGCGGGGAAGGCGGCGCTTTACTCCACCGTGACGCTCTTCGCTAGGTTTCGGGGTTTGTCGACATCGCAGCCTCGGAGCACGGCGATGTGATAAGCCAAGAGTTGCAGCGGTACGATACTGACGATCGGCTGCACGAATGAATCGACAGCCGGCACGGTGATTGTATCGTCGACCACTTCCTTGACTCTTTCGCATTCTTCGGCGCACACGGCGATGACTGGGCCGCCGCGGGCTTTCACCTCTTCAACGTTCGCCATCACTTTTTCAAAGACGAAGCCGCGGGGCACGACGACCACGCTCGGCGTCCGCTCGTCGACCAGTGCGATCGGACCGTGCTTCATCTCGGCCGCTGGATACCCTTCGGCGTGGAGATAACTTATTTCTTTGAGTTTCAAGGCGCCTTCGAGAGCGGTCGGGAAGTTGAATTGTCGCCCGAGGTAGAGAAAGTTCCGGCACTCGGCGTATTTGGCCGCGATCCGCTTCACTTCGTCGTTGGTCTCCAGCGCCTTGGCGACGGCATCGGGTAATTCTTGGAGTTGGCGGATGATCTTTTGCCCCGCCTCAAAACTCAAGTTCCGCAACCGTCCGAAGTAGAGCGCCAACATGGCGAGCACGAGGCACTGGGTCGTGTAGGCTTTCGTCGAGGCGACGCCGACTTCGGGGCCGGCGTGCAAGTAGACTCCGCCATCGGCCTCTTGAGCGATACTGCTGCCGACGACATTGCAGATCGCCAGCGTCGGATGTCCCTTGCGCTTCATCTCGCGAAGCGCCGCCAGCGTGTCGGCCGTTTCGCCGCTTTGCGTGATCGCGAACAGCAGCGTGTTGTTGTCCAGTGGCGGGTTGCGGTAGCGCAGTTCGCTCGCGTACTCGACCTCCACCGGGATGCCCGCCAGATCTTCGATGATGTACTCGCCGAGCAAACCGGCGTGCCAGCTTGTACCGCAGGCCGTCAAGATGATCCGATCGACTCCCCGCAGTTGATTGGGACGCAGGTTGAGCCCGCCGAATTTTGCGGTCGCGTCGTCCTCCGAGACGCGACCTCGCATGGCGTTCCGCAACGCCTCCGGCTGCTCGAAGATCTCCTTCAGCATGTAGTGCGGATAACCATCCAGTCCCGCGTCGGCTCCGTTCGCCTGCAGCTGTTCCACATGCGGTTGGATCTGCCCTTGATCGCGATGCGTTACGTGCAGCGAGTTGGCTGTGATGACGGCCGTTTGATGGTCGGCCAGGTAAACGATCTTGTCGGTGTAGCCGACCAGCGGCGAGGCGTCGCTCGCCACGAAGTGCTCGCTCGCTCCCACTCCCAACACGATGGGACTTCCCAAGCGGGCGGCGATCATCACACCGGGGAAGTCGCGAAAGATCACGACCAATCCGTACGTTCCGCGAAGTCTCACGAGGGCGTCGTTGACGGCGTCGACCAATACGGAATAGCGGTCGGCGGCGGCGGGTGTTTCACCGGCGGCAAGTCGTTTCTCCAACGACGCTCCGATCAACTGCGCGATGACCTCGCTGTCGGTCTCCGATTTGAACGCGCGCCCCTCGGCCTGTAGAGATTCGCGCAGGCCGCGAAAGTTCTCGACGACTCCGTTGTGCACGACAGCGATCGCGCCGCGTTGATCGAAATGCGGGTGCGCGTTCTTTTCGTTGGCGGCCCCGTGCGTAGCCCATCGAGTGTGGCCAATGCCGAGTTGACCGGCCGCGTCGTCGGCGCGGAGCTTGTGTTCGAGTTCGACGATGCGGCCAACCGACTTGCGGGAGTGGAAGCGATGGCGGTCCACGGTGACGATGCCGGCGCTGTCGTAGCCGCGGTACTCGAGCCGCCGCAGGCCCTCCAATAGGAATGGGCTCGCCTCTTGTTCACCGATATAACCGACAATTCCGCACATGGCAGTCTCTCTGTGGGATTGCGCCGCATACCAAGGCGGCGGATGATAGCAAAATGCGGCCCGCCGGCAAGATCACTTCGACCGGTCGAGAACCGGGGCTGTCTTACGCGCAGGGAGTACCCAGGAACTGCTCAAACATACGGCGCAATGCTACGCGGCGCGGCGATTCTCGTGTCCGCCGGCGCGTCGTGCGATTTCGCTCGTCGTGAGCTGTTGGAAGTCAGCGTCGTCATCTTGCTCAAACACGCTCGAGGCGGCTCCCAACATTCGCGGCAGATAGAACCAGGCGGGAGCCAGAGTGGCGTTGTCGAAATCGTTGGAAACGATCAGCAACTCGGTCCCGGTTAGAGAGTTGGCCGAACGCGCCAGCGCGCCGTGAGGTTCGCCGGGAATCAGCTTGATCTTCGCGTCGTGAGCGGCAAGTTCGCGGTGAGCCTGCTTGAGCGCCAGCTCCTGTTGCTCGCTCGGTCGCAGTTCGAATAGATCGATGCCCGTAAACCTGACCCGCTCGCCGCCCGCCAATTCCACGGACAACCAGAGCGCCGTCAGTGATAGCTGCAAGTCGCCGAGGCCGATCTGCACGATCGAGCGGGGGCGGTGATGGCGAATGTGCCGGTAAATGGCTCGCCGGCCAGTGGGCTTCGAGAAATGGGCAAGATGGAAAACTCGCAGCGTCGTCAACAGGCCCATGCGGCACTTCCTCGCGTTCAGAGATTGCTTCACCTTTCTTGTCGGCAACCCCGTCGGCAAAATCGAGAAAATTGGCCGGACCCCAACTTCCGCGACGACGGCTGTTGCGGCAGTCGACTCATGCTCCCGGCTGCGGCGTAGGCGCGCGATGAGCGTGCTGAGTCGGCATGTCCGCCGTTAATTCCCTCTTTCCGTCACAATCGTGCGGGGAATGTAGTGCGGGCCGTGGCGTCCGTCAATTCGTCGCTCTGGTCCCGCCGATCTCGGTTATTCTCGGGTTTGAACGCCTGCTGGCGACCGAACATCCACTCCACGGCGACGTACTCCCAATATGTCCGTTCACTCAGACAGTCTGCACCAGAAGATCGTCGATCGAACTGCCGTCGTGGGCGTCGTCGGACTTGGCTACGTTGGGCTGCCACTCGTGAAAGCGTTTGCCGACCAGGGGTTTACGACGATCGGTTTTGACGTCGATCAGTCCAAGGTCGATCTGCTGGCGGCAGGCAAGAGTTACATCGAACACATTGGCGACAGTTGGCTGGCCGCGCATTTGGAGGCGGGGAGATTCCAGGCGACCTCGAACCTCGATCGCTTGGCCGAGGCCGACGCGATCTTGATCTGCGTACCAACTCCTCTCTCGTCGAGCCGCGACCCGGATCTGACCTACGTCTTAGCGACCGCCGAGTCGATTGGTAAGTCGTTGCGACCAGGACAGTTGGTCGTTTTGGAGAGTACGACGTACCCGGGCACGACGCGTGAAGTGGTTCTCCCCGTGTTGGCGAAAACGGGCCTGGCGTGTGGCTCCGATTTCTTCCTCGCCTACAGCCCCGAACGCGAGGATCCCGGCAACGCCGATTACTCAGCGAACAACATCCCCAAAGTGGTTGGGGGAATTGACGAACCGAGCTTGACGATCGCCAGGCAGTTGTACGACCAGGCCGTTGACACGACCGTGGCGACATCAAACTGTGAAGTCGCCGAAGCCTGCAAAATCTTGGAGAACACGTATCGCTCCGTCAACATCGCGATGGTCAATGAACTGAAGACCCTGTTCGATCGCATCGGCATCGATATCTGGGAGGTGATCGAGGCCGCCAAGACGAAGCCGTTCGGCTTCCAACCGTTCTACCCGGGACCGGGTCTCGGCGGGCACTGCATCCCGATCGACCCGTTCTATTTGAGTTGGCTGGCGCGGAACCACGAGATGCCGACGCGGTTCATCGAACTGGCTGGCGAGATCAACTCCAGCATGCCGCTGTACGTTGTCAACCGACTGGCCGAAGCGCTCAATGAAGTTGGCCGGCCCGTGCAGGGCAGTCGCATCGCCATCCTCGGCGTCGCTTACAAGCCCGATGTCGACGACCCCCGCGAGAGCCCGTCCTTTAAACTCATGATGCTGCTCGGCGAACGCGGCGCCGAACTCTCCTACAATGACCCGTTTATCCCGGTGCTCCCCTCGATGCGGCACTACCCGCTGCCGCCGCAGCAGAGCCAGCCGCTGACGGCCGAGTATTTGCAGTCCCAGGACGTCGTGCTAATCGCGACGGATCACTCGTGCTACGACTGGGATTTTGTCGTTGAACACGCTCAACTGGTCGTCGACACCCGCAACGCGACTCGCAATGTTCTGATGCACCGCGACAAGATTCGCAAAGCGTAGCTCTCCTAGATGATGAGCCAGTAGCGAGTAGCAGCGCTGTCGTTGTGTCATTCGTCCTTTCCGGCTGGGATCCGTTTTCGGGCCTTCCAGCGCGGAATGATCTGTTCCTACGGCGTCGGCAATAGTTGCCTGCTAGCAGAGCTTGCGCGGTCGCAACGAAGTCTCCGTGATCGGAAAAACCATTAAAGCTTAACACGCCGGCAGTCGATCAATTGGAGCAGATGCCGTGTCGCGCGTCTCGTCCCCCAATACGGATATGGAACAATGAAGCTACAAACGACTCGAAACTTCGCCGCGGCGTTGGCGTGTTTGACGTTGATGGCGCCTTCAGCGGTATGGGCTGGCGAGCCACCTGCCAAGCAAGCATTCATGCGTGACGTCGCGCTCAAGGACGGCGGCATGTTGGTGGGCGCCGTGCTCAACCCGGCCGGAAAGCCGCAAGCGAATGTTGCCGTTCACTGCATTTCGGGCGGCAAAGTTGTAGCGACGGCCAAGAGCGACGACCGCGGGCGATTCGCCTTCAATCAGTTGCGCGGTGGGGTGCTGCAGCTGCAGAGCTCCGAGAGCGTCGCGTTGGTGCGCGTGTGGGCGCCGCGAACGGCTCCGCCGAACGCTCAGCAAGGCGTCATGCTTGTACATGGCGGTGAGTTGGTGCGTGGGCAAGAGGGCGCCCTGCTCAACATGTTCTCCAACCCGTACTTCCTCGGTGGTTTGGCCGCTGTGGCGATCGCCGCACCGCTCGCTATAGCCGCCGGCAGCTAGATCGCCGACCAAATCGAGAACAGAGAACGGGACGCACTGAATGCGGCCCTTTTTTTTTTGTATTCCCGCTGAGCGTTTCAGGCGGCGGGCCGCCGCGTCCAGGGGAGTCGTTTGGCGACTGACCGCTTCAGGCGTTGAAGTCTCGCCAGGCGGCGCTGGAGGAACGCTGGATTGCTCCAAGCGCCATCGGGCCGCCAGCCCGTCTTGTCCGCCAATTCGGCTCTCAGCAGGAGCCGAGCGAGAACGTGCGGTTCACGCACGTGCGCATCCCCCATCAGGTCGGCGACGAAACGGCTTTGGTCCGCCGTCACTTCCTCGACCGGCTTTGCGAACAACGAGCGGCTGTGACGATGTCGCTTCTCGAATAACTCGTTGCCGATGGCCGAACTGGCTTTCTCGCAATCGGGAACGCGCCACTGCAGCGGTGACGAGTCGGTGTAGAAGAAACGACAACCCGACGAGACGGCCATGAAGACGTGTGTCCCGACAGCGTTCGAAGTCGCGTAGCGGAAGCGGCGGCAGATGTCATGCATTCGCAGCATGAAGTCGTGATCGAAAATATGGCCTGCCGTAACGACGTCCATACCCTGATCGGCATAGGGATGGTGTTCGCCCTCCAAGTAGTTTTTCCAATAGATGCAGGCCGTTATCGGATGGAATCGGGGCGGCAACGCAGCCAACTCCCGCGCAAAGGCGTCGTGGTTGAAGGAGACGCTGATCGTGTGGGTCGAGTGGCAGGGAAAGACAACCGTTCCGCGAGGCTCGGCCGCGGTGGGCCAGGCCGACTCGACGAGGCGCTTTGCGTAGAGGTAACCGAACCCGATGGGAACGGCCGGCTTGCCCGAGAGTTGCCGGTGAACTTGCGCCCGCCACGCGGACGGGCTGAAGATGACCGGCACGTTGGCTTCGCGATCCACGGACCACATCTGGTCATCCAGGTTGACACCGTGCTCGACAACACCCTTGAGGGAGTACCAGGCCGGCAACCTCGCATACCGTTTCAGCAGCGACGCTTGCCCGTAGAAGTCGTTCGTCGCATGCATCTCGGCAGTCTGCAGCGAACGGTCGGCGCACAATCGGCTGAGGTCAGACTGTTGGTAGGCGAAGGCGTGACTGCTCAATCGGTCGGTTCCAACGCGGCTGGCTTGCGGGCGACGATCCACATGTGGGAAGAGAGTTGATGGGCGGCGAGGAACTGTTGAAACGCCGCACCCAGTTCAGACCACCGCACTTCCAGCACTTCGCGGAGGAAGGGCTGTGCGCTGAGATCGATGTGTCCCTCGACAACTTGCCTGCGAACCAGCTCCGCATCCAGTTC
>JASMLW010000626.1 GCA_030748485.1 Pirellulaceae bacterium | reverse complement strand
TGCACCGCATGCACCTGAACCAGTACATCCTAAGAGCCGCCGGCGGAAAACTCACCCAAGTGCAAGTGAAACGTACGGTCCTACCGCACAGTGACGGCATGAATCCTCAAGCGATCCAGGTCGACGTGGGCCCTCGAGGCGTCGTCTACGTGCGGCAGACCGAAGTGCTGTGCAAGTCGACTGACGGTGGACGAACTTGGACGTCGCGACCGATTGAGATCCCGCCCAACGTCAACGTGGGTTTTCGCTGGAAAGTCTTGCGCGACGGCACGTTCATCTCGGTCGGCTGTGAGGTCGGCAAGAAGACCGGTGGAGTTGCGACCGTCTGGGCGTCGCGCGATGAAGGAGTTTCATGGGAGAAACGAAGTGAGATCGCAGTCGACAAATTGCCTCTGCCGTCGGGAGCCGCCTACGTGGAACGCTATCTCCACCGCGGCCTGCAACGCCTCCGCGACGACACGCTGATCTGGAGCATCGATGTCCGCGATCAACCCTTTACAAAAGGTATGGCCCTCTATTCCTTCTACTCGACTGACGGCGGTGCGACGTGGAGCAAACCGATACTGGTCCGCGACCGGGGCGCTTCGGAGGGCGGCACGGTGCGATTGCCGTCAGGACGCTTGTTCGCCACGATGCGAATGGGGGTGATCGTGCAAGAGAGCGACCCGCCGCTGCTGCTCAAGTTCACGCAGCGGACCGACGCGCCGCCGTTCAACGGCCGCCACCGCATCAAGAACCTGTTCGTGATGGACTCCGCCGACAACGGCGCGACGTGGAGCACCCCGCGGTTGCTGACAACCGTCTTCGGCCAGACGTTTGGTTACCCGGCCGCGCAGCGCGACGGCGCGGTCGTCGTCGTCCACGATACGCGCTACGGCCCCGGACCGGCTGGCAACCGCGCCATGATCAGCCGCGACGAAGGCAAAACCTGGCTCGACGAAACATACTACCTCGACTACACCCGATTCACGGGAAGCTATTCGGCCAGCGTCGTTTTGGAGGACGACACGATTCTGACCATCGCCGGTTCCAGCCAAGCGGGAAACACGTGGGAAGCCGTCTCGAGCAAGACAGACCTGCACGCCATCCGTTGGAAACCGATCAAGAGCGACAAATAGCCCACGTGGCCGATGACGTCGCCGATGACCTCGCGGCCGATGACTGCGGCCGATGACTGCGGCCGGGGCGCTGCGAAGGCGAGCGGCGAGTTTGTCGATCGCCCGCGCAGTTGCTAGGATGGCCGTACGGTGCTCAGGGGCGCCGCGGCTCATCGGGCACGCTCTATGGAAACATCTCCCACTCCGCCCCCATTACCGGTTGCGCCGCCTCCATTGCCGAGCAAGCGACCCCCGCCTCGTCCTCAGCGCCCGCCCCGAGAAGATTCGTTCGCGACCCCATCGCCCGACCCCGTCGTGTCGGCGCCGACGATCGATATCTATGAGACTCCGCCCGTTCGGTTTTGGTTGTTCGCCGCGCTGCCCGGTGGCATGTTGAGCGCTGTGGTGCATCTCTTGCTGGTCGTGGCGTTGGCGTTCTGCGTGCTGGTCAGCAATGACTTCGGCCAGCCGCAAGTCAACTTGGAGATCGTGCATCTGACCGAGGACGCGGACGAAGAATTGTTTGAATTGCCGGCAGTCGACCTGACGCCCGTGGAGAGCGACGACCTGGGCATGGCCGAGATGCTCAGCGAATTGGACGGCGAACAAGAGGCATTCATTCCCGCCCCCAACGCGACGGAGGTGTTGGGCGAGGTCAACATTTTGGCGTTGCCGGCGTCATCGATGATCAGCGGCCACTTCGGCGACAACAAGAAACGCAAGGTCGGCCTGACATTTCGTCATCGGCGGCGCGAGCGGGCGCTGGAGTATGGCGCGAGCTTGGAGAGCGAGCGGGCCGTCGACTTGGCGCTCGATTGGCTCCATCGTCACCAGCGCCGCAACGGCTCTTGGTGTTTTGATCACCGCTCGGGGGATCATCGTTGTCGCGCCTGCCGCTGCTCGGGGACCTCTTCCTATTCAGCCGCAACCAACGGCTCGACTGGCTTGGCGATCCTGCCGTTCTTGGGAGCGGGACACACGCATCTCAGGGGACATTACCGCGGCACGGTCGCGCGCGGGCTCCGTTATTTGATCGACGCGCAGAAACCATCCGGCAGTCTGCACGAGACGAGCGGAAATATGTACAGCCACGGCATCGCCACGCTGGCGCTGTGCGAAGCGCTGGCGATGACTCAGTACGCTGAGAATGTCGTGGCCAACTTGCAGCAGCCCTCCGCGGATCCCGACCTTTGGGAGATTCCGACGATCGAGCCGAGCGAGTTGCTGCTGGCGGCGCAGCGGGGCGTGGACTTCATCGCTTCGGCCCAGGGTTCCGCCGGCGGCTGGCGGTATCAACCCAAGGAGAGGGGCGACACATCGGTCGTCGGCTGGCAACTGATGGCGCTGATCAGCGCTCATCTGGCGGGGCTCCAGATCGACCCGAAGACGATTGTTCTCGTCGAGAATTACTTGGACGCCGCCGCACTCGACCAAATCGGCTCGGCTTACGGCTATCAAGGGACGTCAACAAAGCGCAAGAAGAAATCGGTCGGAGCGGGCAGCTACAGAGTCAGCACGACACCCATCGGCCTGCTGTCGCGGATGTACACGGGTTGGCATCGCCAAACGAAAGGGTTGCAAGTCGGGGTCAGCCGCATGTCCAAGTCGGCCACACCGGGCCGCGGCATGTACTTCGATTACTACGCCACTCAGGTCTTCCACCATTACCGGGGCCCGGAGTGGCGCCGATGGCACGTAAAGATGCGCGACTCCCTCGTCCGCCGGCAGGCGAAGACCGGCACGGCGAGCGGCAGTTGGATGTTGAAGGGACAGTGGGACGAAGCCGGCAGACTCTACTGCACGGCGATGGCCGCCATCACGTTGGAAGTCTACTATCGGTACCAGCCGATCTACAGCGAAGATGCCGTGCAGGTAAGAATCGCCCCTTGAATTGAGTCGGTTTGTCCGATGGCCGTCACCGAAGATCGTCGCGAGCGCTACGCGGTCGCCTGGCTGTTTCTGCTCCACTCGATGATTGTGGCCGCCGTCTGCGCCGTGCGAATGCAGGAGGCCGATTGGGGGTGGGCCGACGTCGTCTCGGCGGCCGTTTGCCGCAGCCAGTTCTGCCTGCTCTGCGCCTGGTTGGCGGCCGGGACAGATAACCTCTCTTGGCGATTCTGCGGCCTGCTCGGCGGCTCCTGTTTCATCTTCACCGTCTTCGCGCGGACAGCGTTTCCCGATGGACTGGACGTCGGATTTGGGATGTCGTGGCAACCGGCCGACTGGACCTGGTTCTTTCGCTACTCGCAACCAGGCGATCTGCTGCTCAAAGCGCCCGTCTATCTGGTCGGTGTCTGCTGTCCCATCGCAGCCTGGCGCCTGGTTGTCTTGCTGCGCAGCCAGGACAAGCAATCGCGCGAGCCGATCGGTCGTCGCGTCGCCGCCTCACTTCGATTCAACATGGGCGACGCCATCGTCTGGATCGTCACCATCTCGCTGGTCATGATCGCCGTCTTTCAGACCGCCCCGTACGAAGAGTGGTACCGTGAGTTGTGGAGCCATTGCCGCCAATCACTCACCTGGGAAAACCAGTCCGTCTTCGTCGCCTCCGCGCTCCAAATTTGTCTGGTGCTCGGCGCCGTGGGAAGTGTTACCGGGTCGCGATATCGCTGGCTTCGCATCCTGGCGGCCGGGCTGGGCGCCGCGGGCGTTACGGCTTTCATCTATCACGATATCGATCCGCCGTCGCGCCGCTGGGAAACAGCCGGCTGGACGAACGCGTGCATCAGCGCCATCCTGATCTGGGTCTCCGTGCTGCTGGTGCACGCCTGCCGCCAGATCGAGTTGCCCACGCGACGCCGACCGTAGGGCGGTCGCAACCGACTTCGATCTACCCAAATCGCCACTCTCCAAGGGCAAACGGCCGGGCCGCGGCAATGGGGCAGACAACGGGTGCTGGATTGTGGGGCAATGAGCAGCTACGGTGGCTCGTGCGATCGTTTGACTATTCCCACGAGGATCTCTGATGAATTTGACATTCCCGCGCCGGGCTCTTTTCCTGCTCGCCACCGGCATAGTCGCGGTGGGATTCCCTCCCGCGACCAGTCTGGCGGACGACGAATCCAACGCCAAAGGGCAGCTGCGCGTGCTCTGCTACAACATTCACCACGCCGAGGGCGTCGATCGAAAACTGGATGTGCCGCGCATTGCGAACATCATCAAGTCAGTTGAGCCCGACATCGTCGCGCTGCAAGAGGTGGACAAGAAGACCACGCGCGTGAACGGCATCGACGAGCCAGCGGAACTGGCCAAGCTGACCGAAATGCACGTTGTCTTCGAACGAAACATCCGATTCGCCGGCGGCGAGTACGGCAACGCTGTGCTGTCGAGGTTTCCGTTCAAGAGTCATCGCAACATCCACTTGCCCAATTTCGACAACGGCGAGCAGCGCGGCGTCTTGATCTGCCAATTGCAAATACCCGGCCGCGAATCTCCCCTCACGTTCTTTTGCACGCATCTGGACCATCGTTCCGACGACAAGGAGCGAGTCGCTTCGGCGAAGCGCATCAACGAACTGACGTTGGAAATTGGCGACGCCCCCATGTTGCTCGCCGGCGACCTCAACGCCACTCGCGATTCGCAAGTCCTGACGACCTTCCAGAAGCTATGGACAATCGCCAATGCGAAAGAGCTTCCCACAGTTCCCGTCAAACAACCCCGCCGCCAAATCGACTTCGTGTTGGTGCGTCCCGCCGCGGCATGGAAAGTCGTCGAGGTGAAGGTGCTCGACGAAGCGGTCGCATCAGACCATCGGGCAATTCTAGCCGTCGTCGAGCTGCGATGACGCTCAGTTTCTCTCGTCTCGAACTCCAGCGCCCTGCGCTACCACCAGATGCGACTGGGAAAGAAGTTCGCCACTAAGTCGTGGTAGTACGGCAGAACGGCCTCGAGATCGGGGACTTTGTCCGATTTGGTGTAGAGGTCGAAGGGATTGAATTTCCGCACCCAGCGGAACATCTGTCGGTCCTGCTCGTTCATCAAATGCTGATACTCGCCTGAGCGATGAGCCGCGCAGAACGAGTGGTAACGGCGAGATGGACGCGGGATGATCGTTCCGTGAAGGACTCTGCAAGTGCTCCGGTTCGTTTCGCGAAGGCGGTTCGGGCAAGACGTTCTCAAGGTCCCACGACCCAACGGTGAGACCGTGAAAGTAGAGTTATAGGGGTGAAAGACGGCCGGCCACGATGAACGGACTTGATTCTGTCGCACGGCCAATCCGCGTCAACGCGTTTGAGCGGCTGCCCGCAATGGGGAACTCAGTGGAGCAGAGAGTTCGCGTTGATGGTAAAATCGACCCGCCTACCAAACTCCTTCCCAGCTCTCTGATCCACAACGCCAAAGGGAAAGGGCCACCGATGCGTTGCTCTCGTCTGATTGTCGCCATAGCCTGCCTCGCGTCCAGCGTCTCAATGCGAGCCGACGTCAACGCGGCGGAAGAGATCGACTTCAACGATCAAATCCGTCCGATACTGTTGGAGCATTGCTTTGCCTGTCACGGTCCCGATTCGGCCAAGCGGAAAGGCGACCTGCGATTGGACATCCGACAGGGAGCCGCGGAAAGCGACGCGATTGTTCCCGGCAAGCCTGACGACTCTGAACTGATCACGCGCATCAACAGCGACGATCCGGACATGGTCATGCCACCGCCGAAAGCGGAGAAGCAGTTGTCCGCTCGGCAAAAACAACTGCTGCGAGACTGGATCGCCCGCGGCGCGGAATGGCAGGACCATTGGTCGTTCATGCGTCCCGTCCGCAAGGACCCGCCTAAGTCGGCGGCCGCGGAAGCCTGGGCGCGAACACCGATCGACTACTTCATCTTCGCCAGGCTCGCTGAGCAGAAACTACAACCGAACCCACCCGCCGACCGCTACACGCTGGCGCGGCGAGCTGCGTTGGACGTCACCGGCCTGCCGCCGACCTGGGAGACCGTGCAGCGATTCGCCGACGACCAAACTGAAAACGCCTACGCAAAGTACCTCGACGCCCTGTTCGCATCAGAACACGCCGGCGAACATCGAGCCCGTTTCTGGCTGGACGCGGCCCGCTACGGCGACACGCACGGCATGCACGTCGACAACTACCGCGAGATCTGGCCGTATCGCGATTGGGTCGTCCGCGCTTTCAACAACAACATGCCCTTCGATCAATTCGTCGTCGAACAACTCGCCGGCGACCTACTGCCCGGCGCAACACTCGAACAGCGAATCGCGACGGGATTCAACCGCTGCAACATCACCACGTCCGAGGGCGGAGCGATTCCAGCGGAGCTGGACGTCCGTTACATGGTCGATCGAGTCGAAACGACGGCAACGGTCTTTCTGGGACTGACCGCCGGCTGCGCCGTTTGTCACGATCACAAATACGATCCCGTCAGTCAGCGCGAGTTTTACCAACTGGGCGCGTTTTTTAACAACACAACTCAACCGGCGATGGACGGCAACCAGAAAGACACGCCGCCGGTCGTGGCGCTGCCCCCGGAAGAACATCAAGGGGAATGGAATGCGATTCAGGAGACTCGCAGCCGCCTGCGCGATCGTTTGGCGTCGATTGAAATCGATGCGGCCAAATGGTGGCCGACGCGGATCAAAGAACTCGCCCATCCAGTCGGCGATAACGACCTGATCACTTGGCGGCCGCTCATCGAATCGCAAGCCGCCGAGGCGGCGTTACCGAAGAACGCGAGCTGGGCTGTCGACCATCCGGCCGGACGCCGCGGCATCCGCTTCGGCGACGAGGGCCAGTTGTCGATCGAATCACCGGTTGTTCGCACCGACGAACCGCTGTCGATCAGCTTTTGGGTGCGCACGCCCGACCGGCTCATCTCCACGACGCTGTTCGACCAGACAGGTAAGACGAAAGACAAGAAGACGCTGGGGTGGAAGATCACCTGCAACGCCCAAGGCGCGCTGATCTTTGAGATGTTCGATCCCACGGGCAAGAAGATTCGCGGTGTGTTGCCCGACAACGAGGCGCTGACTCCGCGGACGTGGCAGCACGTCTGCGTTCGTTACTCGGGCGGACTGTCGAATTCGTCGATCAGCGTAATCGTCGACGGAAAGCAAGGTTCTTTGAGAAACTCAAGCGAAGCGTATATCGAAGCTGCGCCGCTCGCCGAAACGCCACTGCTCGTCGGTTCGCGATTGCCGACCGGTGGCATGAGCGACCTGCGGATTTTTCGCCGCTGGCTGCTGGACGAGGAAGTCAAGTTGCTTTCGCGGGACCATCAACTGGCCGAGCTGGCGTCGAGCGCGCGCGGCTGGAGCGATCTCAAGCCGGACGAGCAGTCGCTGGTCAGCTCGTGGCGACGGCAGTTGGACGCCGATTACCAAACGGCTGCTCGCGAGCTGGCGGCAACCGCGCGGCGTCGCGACTTCATTTACTCGCATTCGACGACGACACTCGTCATGGAGGAGCGGCCCACACCGCCTCGCGCCTACGTACTGGAGCGCGGCGAGTACGACAAGCGGCGCGATCAGGTGGCGCCTGACGTTCCGGCCGTGATGCCGCCGCTGCCGGACGGGCCGTCCAATCGACTGGCGTTGGCCAAGTGGCTGGTTCGCCCCGACCATCCGTTGACGGCGCGGGTGACGGTGAATCGGCTCTGGCAATCGATCTTCGGCGTCGGTTTGGTGCGCACCGCCGAGGATTTTGGCGTCATGGGCGAACGTCCGACTCATCCAGAGCTGCTCGATTGGTTGGCGGTGGAGTTCATCGAATCCGGTTGGGACGTCAACCACATTCTCAAACTGATGCTCAATTCCGCGGCGTATCGGCAGAGTAGCGTCGTCGCGGCGGAGCATCTGCGCGGCGATCGGAACAACCGTTTGCTCAGTCGCGGACCTCGGTTGCGGCTCGACGCCGAGATCCTCCGCGATCAGACGCTGGCGATCAGCGGGTTGCTCAAACGGCGGATCGGCGGGCCGAGCGTGCGCCCCTACCAGCCCGCCGGACTGTGGCGCGTGGTCGCCATCACCGGCAGCAACACGCGGGACTTCAAACGCGATGACGGCGACGCGCTGTATCGGCGCAGCGTCTACACGTTCTGGAAGCGGACCTCGCCGCCGCCGTCGATGGCGGCGTTCAACGCGCCGACACGGGAGCAGTGCACCGTGCGGCGAGAACGAACAAACACGCCATTGCAAGCGCTCGTCATGATGAACGACCCGCAGTACATCGAAGCGGCCCGGCATTTAGCTGAGCGTTCGATCGCTCAGCACAAGGACGACATGTCGCGGGTCAGGTGGATGCTGGAGAACGTTCTCTGCCGACCAGCGGCTGAATTCGATGTGAAGGAATCGATGCTGGCGGCCGCCGCCTTCCTCGAAATATTCGCCGCCGATAAAGAGGCCGCCGCCAAGCTGATCGTCACCGGCGACAGCAAGCCGAATCCCAAACTCGACGCGGCCGAAGTGGCCGCCTGGACGATGGTCGCCAATATGCTCATGAACCGTGACGACTACATCAACAAGTAGCAACCCCGACGCCCACGCAGGCTCGCAAACCGCCTCCTGACCGTTTTGAAGAGTTCTCCTATGAACCCCGTCGACAAGTGGATTCAACTAGAGACGCGCAGGCAGTTTTTCAGTCAAGCCGGGAAAGGGCTGGGCGTGGCGGCGTTAACGTCTCTGCTCGGCCAAGAACTTCCCGCGGACGACGCATCACAGCCCGCCGGCGGTGTGCTGGGAGCGGGTCATTTTCCCGCGCGGGCGAAACGCGTGATCTGGCTGTTCATGGCCGGCGCGCCGTCGCAATTGGATACGTACGACTACAAGCCCGGCATGCAAGAGTGGTTTGACGAAGATCTGCCGCCGTCGGTCCGCAAAGGCCAGCGGCTGACGACGATGACCGCCTCGCAAGCTCGCTTCCCGATCGCGCCGTCGATGTTCAAGTTCCCTCGCCAAGGTGAGTGCGGCAAACACGTCAGCGAACTATTGCCTCGTATCGGTTCCATGGCGGACGACCTGGCCTTCATCCACACGATGTGGACCGAGGCGATCAATCACGACCCGGCGATCACCTACATCCAAACGGGCGCCCAGATTCCCGGCAAGCCGACGCTCGGCTCGTGGATCAGCTACGGCCTGGGCAGCCTCAATCGCAACCTGCCGGAATTCATCGTGATGAACTGCGAGCCGCGCGGGCAAGCTCTCTACTCACGCCTCTGGGGGAGCGGGTTCCTTCCGTCCTCGCATGCGGGCGTCGCGTTTCGCGACACGGGCGACCCGGTCCTCTACCTCTCCAATCCCGGCGGTGTGGACCAGAAGACGCGGCGGCTGATGCTCGACCGACTGCAAGCCATGAACCGCAACGTCTACGCTCAACTGGGCGATCCGGAAACGCAAACTCGCATCTCGCAGTACGAGATGGCGTTCCGCATGCAGTCTTCCGTGCCCGAACTCGTCGACGCCTCGGACGAACCGCAACACGTGCTCGACATGTACGGCGGCGATGTGAAGAAGCCCGGCACGTTCGCGGCCAACTGCCTGTTGGCGCGACGGATGGCCGAGCGAGGTGTGCGATTCGTGCAGATCTTTCACCGCGGCTGGGATCACCACAATAGCTTGCCAACCAACATCCGGCGGCAAACGAAGGAAATTGACCAACCGGCTTGGGCGCTGGTGCAGGATCTTAAGCAACGCGGATTGCTCGAGGACACGTTGGTGATTAGCGGAGGTGAGTTTGGTCGCACGATCTACAGCCAGGGAACGCTGACGAAAACGAATTACGGCCGCGACCACCACCCGAAGTGCTACTCTGTGTGGCTCGCCGGCGGCGGAATCCGCGGCGGCTCGACGCACGGCGAAACGGACGACTTCAGCTACAACATCGCGCGCGACCCGGTGCACATCCGCGACCTGAACGCAACGATTCTGCATCAGATGGGAATTGACCACGAACGATTCACCGTCAAGCACCGCGGCCTCGACGAGCGACTCACGGGCGTCCAGGAGAAGTCCCGGATCGTGAAAGAGATCATCTAGCGTCCAGCGTTTCCCCACTTCCCATTACGTCAACACGGTGAACGGCCATGTCAACGCCGCCCGATCAGAAACCAGCCGCGCAGAAACCAGCCGCGCAGAAACCAGCCTCGCAAAAACAAAGCTCGCCAAGCGTCGGCGTTCACTTGATCTTCGGCGTGGTCGCCATTTGCCTCGGAGCCGCCATGCTGGGCGCCATGGCCGTGGCATTCTTTTCTCTGACAACGGAAAGAGTTGTGGTGGTGAACAACGCTCCCGCGGCGGCCGCGCCGGCGCAGGCGGCTCCCGCTCCGGCGGCCTCCACAACACCCGTCCAAACAGCTCCTCTCGAACGCATCGAGGCCCACCGCACCGAACGTGTAGACGAAGCAGACCGGCGATCGGCGCGACGAACCGAACGCGACGACCAACAAGAGGCGTTCGAGTTGCTGAAGGGTCCCACGACCAGCAATACGAAACTGCCGGGCGAAGGTGAGCCGGTGGAGAACCCGCTCGCCGCGGCGCTAAGCAAGTTCGGGAAAGAAGAGCCACCGGCGACACCGACCGCCACGCTGGGCGAGCTGATCGCCGACGACGAGCGCCAGTTGACCGCCGGTCCCACGGGCAATGCGACCTACGCGTTCAAGTCGAATGAAGCCCCGACCGGCTCCGCAACGGTCGTGCGCTGTCGCGTCCGACTCGAAAGCCCTGGCGGAGTGACAAACGGCGTCGTCGAATGGTCGGCCGGCGACGGCCAATTCACGGAACTGGCCCAATGGACCGCCGCCGACATCAACTCGAGTGAAGAGGCGACTTGGCTTCAATTTGAGACGCCCGGGCAATTTCCCGCGTCGGCGGACGAGCTCAAGATCCGCTTCCGCCACACGGACGGCCAACCGCTAAAGATCGACGCCGTCGAGTGGCGAACGAAGCAATAGCGAAGCAATGAAGCAACAGCGCCTCGTCGCCACTACTTCTTTTGTATTCCGAGCGGGTTAACGCCTGGTGGCTGGGGTGTCTTCTCGGTGATGATCTTCCACGACTCGCCCATCTCGCGCATCGCGGTGAAGTCGATCGGCGCGTAGTCGAATTCGAGCTCGGGGGTCGCGACCGGTTCGCCCGCCTGGCGAGCTCGCATGGCGGCTTCCAAGACACCGGTCACGAGCAGAGTGCGTTCGACCGGATAGGGCGCCTTTCCGTGGATGAAATGGTGCTGAATGGCGTGCGACAGCGCCTTGAACAGGTTGCGGTTGTGCCACGGTCCGACGTAGTAGGCGGTGGAGTGAATCTTGGCGTCGCCATTCAATCGGCAAGCGAAGTTCCAGCGGATGTCGCTGCGGCCGACTTTGAGAATCGTCGCCCGCAAGCCGTCTTTGAAGGTCAGCAACAACGCGTGCGGGGCGTGCTCCTGCTCGCCGGGAATCGTGGTGAGCGTTTTCAAATCGCCCCGTTCGCGATTCATGGCGGCCTGCGCCAGGTCGAGCGACCAGCGGCCGCCGCGGGCCGCCTGCCAGACAGCGTCGCCTTGCAGAAACTCGACTCTCGACACGCCCGTCTCGCCGCCCTGCCGCGATTCGACAATCGACTGCAGCACCTCGAGGGCGTGAAAGTCGTAGGATTCCAGCGGTCCGCCGTGAACGGAAACGGCTTCCGCCATCTCAGCTCCCGCTGGCAGCCCCAGGGGCGGACGGCGTTGAGCCAGCGGAACGCTGCTGCCGGCCATCAAGGGGATTCCCAGCCGCCGCGCCTCGTCATACATGGCCTTGGCTTCGTCCCAGCGATAGGAGAGATGCTTGTCGTTGAACAGCGGCACAAACCGCTTCGCGTCTCGCATCACCGCGACGATCTCATCAAAGAATCGTTTTCGCGGATACTCGCGCTGACCCAGCGCGTTGGTCGGGTAGTCGCCGTGTTCGCCGATCGACAGGACAGCGTCGACAGCCAATTTGTCGCCACCCACACAGAGCGCCTCGCGAATCGTTTTGAACATCGGCACCTTGTACTTGCGGCCCACGTCCCGCGACATGTCGCCGCCGGGCAATTGGTCGGCGTAGAAAGAGACGACGTCGACGCCGGGATCGGTCAGCTTGCCGTTGAACAAGTACTTCTCAAGAAAATTCTCGAGAATCACATGACCGTGCGATCGATACGTGAACACAGTGAACACGGCGGCGACGCGAGGACGCTTGTTCATCGGAGCCGCTCCGGCGATGTGAGGCAGGGCGAACAGAGACGCGCCGGCTGCGGTCGCTCCGAGAAAATCGCGCCGTGTGGCGCGCGGAGAAGGCTGCGATGAGGGTTGCATTTCGAGGTTCATATCACCCTCCGCTCCTCAAGAGTATGTGTCGTCAAGAGCCCCAAAAGGCGACGGTGGTCAACCTCTTTGTCGAGCGGATTATAGCAAGGAAGTGGCGTCGCGTCTGAACACTCATCCCAGCGCGGTCGTAGACGGCTGCAGCAGTGAGAGTCGACGAAGTTGCTCGTCATAGGGGATAAGAATGAGCCATCTAGTTCGACGGCGCACGCGCTGCGCCTTCACACTCGTCGAATTGCTGATTGTGATCGCCGTCATCTGCGTATTGCTCGCCTTGCTGGCGCCTTTCGTCAACGCGGCTCGCGAAGCCACTCGCCGCATGCAGTGCACCAACAATCTGAAGAACATCGTGCTCGCGATGCACATGTATTTCGACACACAAAAGAAACTGCCCACGAGCAAGAGCTGGAACCAGCGGTACGGTTGGAGCCGCGAGACGTTCTCCGACAAGGTCGCGCTGATACCGTATATCGAGCGCTGCGGATTCGAACGCTCGTACACCTCGAACAACTGGCGAGCGCGGCCCTACGATGCGTGGCAGCGGCGCGCGAACGTGGACAGCCTGTCGATTCGCTTACCTGTGTTTAATTGCCCATCCAACACAAATGAATTGCACGGCGCCTTTGGGAACTTCACCTACGCGGCGAATATGGGCACGGCGCACGACCCGCCACACCGCAATCCGGTCCAGCCGACGCCGGTCGCCGGCGAGGGTAACCACAACGGTGTCGGCGCGTACGTGTGGGCCGGCGTCGACCACCCGAAGGACGACTGGCGGGCCGACGACCAACGAACGTTCGCCGATATCTCGGACGGCACGAGCCAGACCGCCATGTACTCTGAATTCGTGATCGGCAATCCGGATCACAATCAACCGTCCACTGCCCCGCGTGTCGTGCGGCAGCAGGTCTACGGCTGGCACGCCGCCGGCGACTCGACAGCCGCAGCGCGGCAGCTCTGTCTGAACGTCAGCCAACTCAGCGGCCGCAACGACTGGAGGGGCCGTAGCTACTCGTGGGGCTACCTGAGCGCCGGGGCGGCCTACAGCCACACGATGTTGCCCAACGAGAAATCGTGCTATTCGTTCGAGGGAGACTGGTTCGGATCGACTTCGCTGGCGGCAAACAGCAACCACCCAGGTGGCGTCAACGTAGGAGTTGCGGACGGTTCGATCAGATTCATCCGACAAAACGTCGACCCGGACGTTTGGTGGGCGATCGGCACTCGCGCGGGCGACGAAAAGTTCGAGTTGCTGAAATGATCAGTGGCGATGATCGCTCGCTGCGGGCGTCAGCGCGCGACTTTCAGCAACTCAATGCCGTCGCGCGCGCGATTGATTCGCAGACGAACCAGGTAGACTCGGTTCGGAGATCGACCGCTGGCGCAGTACGGCAACAAGATCGATTCATCGTCTTCCAAAATGAACGATCCCGGGTATCCGTAACTGGAAGTATCCAGCGGGATGCCATCGGACCAGTTCGCTCCCCCATCGCGACTGATCCAGACGCGCAGTCCGCCGAGCGTCGCGATCGCGGCGATCGTTCCGTCCTTCAGGACGATCAGCTGAGGCGCTTTGAATTTCCCGCTGCCGGGCGGCACAACTCGCGCCGCGGAGGTCGTCCACGACTTACCCCGGTCTCTCGAATAGAAGACGGCTCCGTCGGGACGGGTCACCAGGATCAATCGGCCGTCCTTCAGTTGGGCGATCGCCGGTTCGTCGAGATTGTTGTCGGGGCGCACGATCTTGCCGACGACGGGCCAAGTCTTGCCCGCATCGTCGGATCGCCGAATCGCACCGCGCAGGTACTTCTCTCCGGCGACTTGGTAGTACGTCGCCCACAGCACGCCGCCGTCCGCCAATTCAACGGGTCGACCGCCATGGGCCCGCTCGTAAAAGTCGCCGGGACTCTTCAACCCGATCGGCTGCGACCACGTCTTGCCACCGTTGGTCGACCGAATGACAAATTGCTTCGTGTTCAGTCCGTCGATATCACGGTCGAACGGCTGGGGAGCTTTGGCGTACCCGTACCAGGACGCTTGCACGCCGATGAAACAGAGCACCGTCCCGTCGCGGCAGGTCAACACCGCGTGGGCTCCGTCGTCCAGACGATGATCCAGCAGCGTGAACGGCTTCGACCACGTGCGGCCGCCATCGGTCGACCGGGACGCCATCGTGCGGCCGCCGGTCGGAGCCGGGAACTTCAACGGCCAACCCTCCGCCGACCAGCGCTTGGCGAGTTGAGGTTCGATTTGCCGAGGCGAAGCGAAGGAGGAATGCCAATAGCCGGCCGAATGAGCCAGCAAGAGATCTCCGTTCGGAAGCCGATCGACACCCCCCGGCCAACCGATGAAGTCGCCCAGGCCCGGAAAATTGTCCGGGCGGTTATGCTTGGAGCCCGTGACGAGAACCCGCGCTTGCGAAATGTCGCTGAGAATCTCCTCGGCCCAAGTGCTGGAGGGGAGCGCCCAGGATGTGAATGCAAACAGGGTCAGCGCAAAACCGCATGGGCGAACGATCATTCGACGAGCTCCTAAATTGGTGCGGGGAATGCAACACTGACGGACGCCGCATCCGATGTCAAGCGCGCTCGTGAACTCGCGATCCAAGACTACCACATTCGGATCGATGTATGCGCCAGGCCCTCAATTCGTCGGCCACGTCGTGCGAACTCGGCAACCGCCGAGCGGACTGTCGAGCACCTGAACACTCCCCTCGTGCTGGGCCACGATGCGGTTGACCAGTGCGAGACCGAGTCCGACTCCGGATCCGTTCGTTCCGTCGTCGAGCCGGACGAACGGCTCGAGCACGCGATGTCGATCGGCTTCGTCGATGCCGTCTCCATCGTCGTCCACATCGACGATCGTCGCTCCGGGCACACTTTCGGCCCGCACGGTCACCTTTGAATGGGCGTGGCGGCCAGCGTTGCTCAGCAGATTGCCGATGGCCC
>JASMLW010000625.1 GCA_030748485.1 Pirellulaceae bacterium | reverse complement strand
CAAGAGGATTTCACCCTTCACGCGGTCGTCGGCGAACACGGACTGCGGAGCGCGGACGGTCAGCACGGCGAGATCCTCTGGCGGCGATGCGGAACCAAACCCGACGGGGAAGACGGGTGTGCCGCGGCCTCCCAACAACTTGGCGAGTTTCAGGGGTGAGTCGTGCGACTGCCCGTCCTGATTGTGTTGCCCGTCGCTGAGCAAGACGACCGAAAGGTGAGCTGAGGATTCCGGCGTCCTCGCGGCGGCCAGCAGCGGCGACGCGATGTTTGTCGAGACGCCGTCCGGCGGCACGTCGGTAAGCGATCTCGGCGGCTGCGGCTCGCGCGACGACTGCCAAACAATGGTCGGCTCGGAACCTAGTGGGCCGCCGGAGACGCCGATCACTTCGACGTCGTGGTCGCCGGCCAACGAATGGAGGAGTGAGTCGTCCGTTCGCATCAAGGCGGATTCAATGCGCCGCCACCGCGGTCGGTCTCGGAATTCGGCGATCGCCGCGGCCACCTCGTCTTGTTCATTGAGTTCATCGACGCGGGCGATGAACGCTTCCTCCAATTCGGCGGCGCGCTCTTCGATCTGGCCGACGACCGTGGCGAACTCGGCGACACGTTCCGTGAAGACGCCCTCGGATGCATCGAGCAACTCGTCGCACTTCGCGATTGAAGTCCGCTCGAGTTCTTGGGCCGGCCGGCCATCGGCGTTCACTGCTGTTAAGGCGTGACGAACACCTTGGCGAAACTCGGCGACCGCCTGGCGCAGCGACTTGTCCGCTTCGCCGTCGGTCAGCCCGTCGTCGGCGTCCGCGGAGTTGTCGATCCAGCGCTGAGCTCGCGTCGCCGTCGCCGCCAAGCGACTCGCCAATTGGTGATGGTCAATTGACCCATCCTGATCGCTGAGCAGACCATGGCGAACTGCGTTGATGTAAGCTCGACTGTCGGCCATCGATTCATCGGTCAAACTCATGCTGCGCGACTGGTCGAGGACGACGAGCACTTTGGAAACGTCGCCGACGCGCACGGTTGTGTGCAGGATGGGCCCCGTCAGCATGAGGACGACCAGAGCGACGGCGGCGGCTCGTAACAGCGGCGGAGCTGCGGCGAGCCAGTGGCCGCGCGAGCGAGTCTCGCGGCGATAAAACCACCAAACCGCACCGCCCGCCGCCAAGCCCAGAACGATGGCCCAGGCTGGAGTCAGGTCGCCGGCGAACTGTAGTTGTGTTTCGTTCATGGGAGCGACGTAGATCGATTGCGAATGTTGGCGATGAATGTCCTCAGCCGCGGGAAGGGAGTCGCCCCGCGGCGGCTCGTTGCTCCTCGCTCATCAGTCGAGCGGGCGAGCCACTGCGGTAGGACGGCCTCGGTGAAGAGAATGCAAAGCAACAACCAATACAGCGGTCGCCAGAGTTCGCGACCGTAACGGCGTTGCGAGTCGTGTTCGATGAATTCGTTGGCGGAAGTAGCTAGATGAGCGTCGAGCGTCTCGGCCAACGTTTCCAGCCGGCTCCGATCGAGTTGTGCTAGATCGGATTCTTCGGGCGGCGTCGAGGCCACGAAGTGGAGCCGATCCCGCGTCGTCGTTTCCACGATGTAGACACCACTGCGTTCGGCGCGCGAGTATTCAATCCAGCCACGTCCGCCGCGATCGGAAACTGGCAGCGCCGCAACTTCGCCGGACGGGTTGCGCACGTTGACCTCTTCTCCAATCAGATTCGCGTCCAGTCGCGCGGCCAATGACTGGCCGACTTGGACGTTGCGAGCTGGTTCGAGCGAGACGGCCAGATGACCGACC
The DNA here is from genome assembly GCA_030748485.1 of Pirellulaceae bacterium. Classification (GTDB taxonomy): domain Bacteria; phylum Planctomycetota; class Planctomycetia; order Pirellulales; family Pirellulaceae; genus JASMLW01. The sequence goes on along the minus strand of JASMLW010000625.1, from coordinate 1,187 downwards.
AGCCGCTGCATGAGTGGCACATAGAAGGGCCTGGCTGGCAGGTTGCTCCACTGATCGCCGGCGTCGATCGCGCAGACGACCACCCGGCCTCGCCCGAAGTCGCGTTCAATCAGCAGCGGGTCGCCGTTGTCCAACTCGGCCAGCACATGGGGCTCGGCGGAGTCTGAGTCATCGTTCGCCAACGACGTTGCGCTGGCTCGACCCACCAAAGGTCTCATCTGATACCACGTGCGAACGCGTCCTTCGGCGAGCGACCCGCTGCGGCGGGCGTTGAAGTGTTGCAGCGCGGGATGATTGAAGTGCGAGTCGGCGATCGCGGCTCCCTCCGCGTCGCTGGAATCGAGTGGGAGCCCGAGACCGACTTGCTGAGTATCGCCGAATTGATGCGCTGGTGCGGTGGAGAGCTGTTCGAGATGAGCGGGCAGCAGCCCACGGCCGGCGGCGGCGAGTCGCGTGTTGTACCACTCCGCATCGACTTGCTCGCCGAGGAAGACGAGCAGCGCATTGCCGGCGGCGACAAACTCCTCGAGCTCTCGCAGCTGGTCGTCGTTCAACTGCGGCGCATTGGCCAAGACGGCGACGCGTTGGTCCCGCAGATCGTCGGCGGTGAAATGACTGGCCGCAGCGACGCGGGCGTCGATCAAATCCGTCGGCCCCGCGCCGCCACTCGTTGGCTGTAACTGCCCAGACGCTGCAAACGGAGCCAACGCCACTTCGAGGAAACCGGTCGCGCCGCCCAGCGGCTCGACGCTCGGTGCGCCGTCAACCAGCAAGACGGGCAGCCGGTCCCAAACGTGTACTGCGAGTGATCGGCTGTTGTCGTTGAGAAGTGGATCTCCATCGATGGTGATTTCCAGGATGTGCGAATTCGGGGTGTCGAATCGATGCCGGAAGACCACCCGCGCCTCCTCGCCGCCGGCCAGGTCGATTTCCGTGGAATCTTGGTCCTGGCCGTCGACTCGGAAGACGACGGGGAGAGCCGGGTAGGGCGTCTGGTCGTGGTTCTTCACGATGGCCGTGACCTGAAGTTCGACTCCCACGCCAACGATGTCGGGCGTACAGGCGATCGCTTGAACGCTGACGTTGCTCGCCGCAGCGCCGGTAATTGGCAGCAGCGTTACGGTCGGCTTGAGTGGGGCCGAGCGAATCTGCTCAAGCAGTGATTGAATCCGCGCGGATCGCTCGTC
>JASMLW010000624.1 GCA_030748485.1 Pirellulaceae bacterium | reverse complement strand
GACCAATATCCTGATGGAGGCCATACCTCCGTCTACCGAATCATGCAAGAGGCCCGTGCTGGGCCCAAATAAACATGTTCACAGCAGCGGCCTTGGAAGGCCATCGTACGGCAAGACATCGGTTTTGAAATGCGCTCTAGTCATTAGTCCTTCGTCATTCCTTAGTCATTAGTCCTTCGTCATTAGTCATTCCAAAGTCCTTGGCGGATGGGGGGCGTAAACGCCCCTGACGAAAACACAACGAAAACAAAGGGCGCCCAAACCGCAGATTGGCGCGCGCGGACCGGGCGATCTTCGACCACCGCGTCCGGCAATCGTCTGGTAAGTCAAGTTCCCGACGTTTCGTGCCAAGAACACCTTATCAGTGCTGTTCTGGAGACTTAGAATAGAGTCTTTTGTTTCGTAAAGAGCCACAATCGATGAAGCCCCCGCCCCTAACGAATCAAAGCGCTTCCTATTCCGCCTCAACGAGTTTGTTGCGGCGAGTGAAGCTGAACCATCCTCTCGCATGGCGGCGACTAATCGCCATCTATGGGCCGCTCGTTTATCGGTGGTCGCGACAAGCTGGACTGCAGGTATCAGACGTCGACGATATCGTCGGGGATGTGTTTGTGGACTTGGTGACGGGAGTTGACAGATTTGAAAACGATGGCAATCCGCACAGCTTTCGCCGCTGGTTACGCACCATCACCACTCGAAAAATTCAATTGCACTTCCGAAGACAAAATGCACGGCCTGTTCCCTCTGGCGGATCCTCGGCCAATGTCCGCTTGCAGACTGTTGCGAACGATCACTCTGCCGATGAAGATCCGCGTGACGAAGTAGATTGGGTACGGCAACAAGCAGCAAAGATCCTGCGAGACGATTGCCAGCCACGACACTGGCAAGTGTTTCAACGCAGCGTCCTCAACGGTGAGGTTCCGGAAGAAGTTGCGACCGCACTTGGGATGTCGGTGTGGAGTGTTTACAAGATCCGGTCAAGGCTCTTGCATCGGCTGCGCTCTGAGCTCGACGAACTATCATGAACAACTGACATCGAGTCGTTGGGGCCGGAATGCGAGCTACGTTGCGCCATGAACGAGGAACGTCGATCAACTGATGTGTGTCACGCGCATGAGACCCTGACCAGGTTTTCGCTTGGCGATCTTCATCCCGATCGCTATGAAGTTGTGGCCGCGCACATTGAAAAGTGTGTTGACTGTCAAGACAAGCTGGCGACCTTGGACCGGCCGAGCGACGAGTTTGTGGCGGGATTGCAACGGAGCATCCCTAACGACAGTTTTGAGGATGAATCGCGATGCGCATCGTCGATTGCGGACGCGGTGAGTCGAGTCGAATCTGTGTCGTCCGGCGAATCGGTAAGCGGTGAGTTGTCGATCGAGCAACTGGGACGATATCGCCTTCTTGAAAAGCTCCGCTCCGGCGGCATGGGCAACGTCTACAAGGCGTTGCACACCAAACTCGACCGAGTGGTCGCCATCAAGATTCTATCGTCGCACCGTTTGAACGATCCGGACGCCATCGCGCGTTTTGACCGCGAAATGAAGTTGATTGGTCAACTTCAGCACCCGCATATCGTTCACGCAACCGATGCGGACCAAGACGGCGACATTCATTACTTGGTGATGGAACTGGTTGATGGGATTGACTTGTCCCGACTGGTCCGCAAGACAGGGCTCCTGGGCGTCGCCGACGCCTGCGAATTGATCCGGCAAGCGGCCGTTGGATTAGATTTCGTACATCATCAGGGAATGGTGCATCGCGACATCAAACCATCGAATCTGATGATAACGGTCGCGAGTCGAGTGCCGAAGGTCGAGAGCAAGAGTTCGAAGTCCTCCTCAACTCGAGACTCTGTCCCCGTGACGACTCTTGACCCTGTCGTTAAGATTCTCGACCTTGGGTTGGCGCTCCTCGATCACGATGGTGACGGCGACGACCTGACTTCAACGGGCCAAGTTATGGGAACCATCGATTACATGGCGCCCGAGCAAGTCGAAAACACGCACGGAGTTGACATCCGGGCGGACATTTTTAGCTTGGGAGCCACGCTCTTCAAGCTGCTGACGGGTGAGGCGCCGCTGTCCAGCGCGAAGTACGGCAGTTCGTTGCAGAAGCTCGCCGCTCTGGGGCGAGACGAGATTCCGTCCATCGCCTCTCGACGCGACGACCTTCCGTCCGAATTGGTGACAATCGTGGATCGGATGCTCTCCTGCGATCCAAGTGATCGCTTTCAGACGCCGGTGGAAGTTGTTGACACATTGGCAACATTCGTCGACCAGGCTGATCTGCGCGGACTGTGGAATCAAATTGGCGAGATGGGTGAATCGAAAACCGGCAAATCTGTGACGAAGCCGATCGCACCGACCGTGGCGATCGCAGGAGAGCGGCCACGACGTAACAAAACAATGGTGATTGGGGCGCTTGGAACGTTGCTCGCAATTTCAGTTCTGGGGCTAATCGCGCGAACGTGGCTGTTCAATCCTCAAGCCGCGACTGACGCAAATCCCGCGACCTCTGCGAATGGACCTTCTGTGCCAGGCAAGCAACCGCCTCGTGCTGTCGCGCCATTTGATCGAGAGCAAGCCGAACAGCATCAACGGGCGTGGGCCAATCATCTGTCACTGCCCATTGAAAACGAAAACTCAATGGGCATGAAGTTCCGACTCATCCCGCCTGGCGAGTTTTCGATGGGAGAACCAAAAGACAGCCCTGGGCATCAGAAGGGCGTGCCACTCTGTCGCGTAACACTGACCAAGCCGTTCTACCTCGCGAAAACTGAAGTCACGGTGAGTCAGTTTGAACAATTTGCGAGAGAGTCAGGATATGAAACGCTGGCGGAGAAAGAAGGACATGCTCACGGAAAAGAGGCGGCGGGCGCGAAGACTCACGAGCACATTTCCGGGCTATCGTGGCGCAACCTTCCATTCCCTCAGTCCGAGGATCATCCGGTGTTGGCGATTTCGTGGCACGATGCCGTGGCGTTCTGCGAATGGTTGAGTCAGAAGGAAGGCGTCACCTGCCGATTGCCGGCAGCGGCTGAGTGGGAGTACGCCTGCCGCGCCGGCACAACCACGCTGTACTGGCCCGGTGATGAGTATGAACTGCTCGAAGACGTCGCGGTCTGTCAACCACAAAGCCGCGGCAGAACTCAGCCCGTTGGAAAGAAACCGGCGAATCCATTCGGGCTGTTCGATATCCACGGCAATGCGACGGAATGGCCACTCGACGACCTTGCCGGATACACGGAAACCGAACTGATCGATCCAGTGGGCAATGTCGAGCCGACCGGGCCGATTGCTACTCGCGGTGGATCGTTTCATTCCCAGCCGGCCGCGTTGCGTTCCTCATGTCGTGCTCGGGTTGGCGGCGAAAGGCGCAGCTTGCGGCAGAAGACCAGCGGCTTCCGCGTGCTTGTGGAGATCGCTACGACTGCTCCGCTCACCGTCGACGGACAAGGGGTCTCCGCGAATCAAATCGTCTCGGCAAGCGACAGCAAAGTGCGGACTGCAATTGGCTGGAAACATTCGCGAACTTACGGGGGACTTGGCGACGTCAGGTCGGCCCATTTCAATCCACGGGACGGCCGGTTGTACTGTTGCTCGTTAAAGGGAGTCCAGCGGATCGAGGAAGACGGGCGGGCCACTCAGATCGCCCAAGGAGTTGCGCGAACATTGGCCATCGCGCCGGACGGTCGAACGTTGCTCTACTCGGTGCGCGACGAAAGTGTCATCCGGCAGGTTGATTTGAACACGCGGCAAGTTACTGGTTCGTTCGACATGGCCGAGGGCAGAACCGTCGATCCCGGCGGAATCGACGTTCCACCCAGCTCCCACCGGGCCGCGATCGCTTTCCGGCTTGAAACTGGACACGGACGTGTCTTGCTGATCCGTCTGGATGACGAACAGCCCAATCGCAGTGTTCTTGAAGGCGGTTTTCTGGCCATGCCAGGCGACGTGACGTTTCGTGGTGACGTGCTGTACGTGACCGACGTTAACGGCGACATGGGACGGAACACACGCAGTTCGCTGTATCGGAGCGACGGCGGCCGTTTGATCTCTGTCGCAACGGATCCGCCGCTGGAAGGAGCCGAAGGGATTTGCTGTGACCCGCTTACGTCGGATTTGTTTGTCGTTTGTCGCGCTCGCACGCCCAAGACGAAATCGCGCGTTGTTCGCCTGAGTGCGACAGATGATGAGAACCGCCTGGCGGGTGAGGTCATCTATTCCGGTTTAACGCTGCCGTCGCGCGGAGGGATCGACATTTCGCCTGACGGCGAACAGATGGCCATCACCGACCGCGGCGCGGACGAAATCCTGGTCTTCTCGCGAGCAGACGAGCACAGCGCAAAATGACGCGCCGCTCCCCGGCGTCACCGCGGCGAACCGACTGTACGCAAGTCCAGTTGCGCGTGGATCCGCGACATCGCACACGTCTTCGACCAAAGGTCCACGTGTGAGCTGACCTGCCGAGATGGCCCAGTTTCTGGCCACGGCTCGCACCACGAGGCGAAGCGCCGCAATGCCCCCCGGAGACCCGCCGTCGCCGGAAGAACGGGGTTCGGAGACCCGCGCCGAACACGGACGTGGGTATTGGGGTGAGACTTTTTTGAAAAAATCCGGCCGCTTTGTCCAATTGTCCGCGCACAGCGACATAAACAGTTTGGTTAGTCGGAATTCCAATCTTGGCGTTGATGTTTTTGAGTTCCCCAATACTCGGTATCCAAAAACAGGACAACTGGATATTGACATCCTTTATTGTGCAATCCGAATCATCGTCGGCAAAGAGAACGACACTGCACGCGCCGCCACATGCAGAGGCATGGAGGCGGCGTTTTCGTTTCTTGGAACTTGTTTCTTTGCCCGCTGGCGACCGGCTGTGATGCACACTCGACCAACTACTAGTCATAGGTGGCACAAGACACCGATCTGACGCCCGCCTTTTGTTAGGAGCCTCAACATGTTTCGCAACCCGTTCAAATCCGATGTTCTCTGTCGTCTGTATCAGCCTGGACTGTTCAGCCGTCTTCTTCAGTCGATTCACAGGCGCTCGCAACAACGCCCCAAACGCCTGATGATGGAATCGTTGGAAGGGCGCGTCCTGCTCGCGGGTGACGTTCTTTACGGCTCGGACGTCGACAGCGACAGTCTTTTCACCATCGACACTACCTCTGGAAATGCGACCCTCGTGGGTAGTTCCGGTTTACCTGGCAATGATTCGATTTCAGGGTTGACGTTCGACAATACCGGCACGTTGTACGGAGTCGACGGGGTCGCGGACAAACTGGTGACCTTCAACACTTCAACTGGGGCCGCGACCGTCGTTGGGTCAATCGGTTTTGACTTGCACGATGGAGGTCTCGCGTTTGATCCGATTTCGACGACCTTCTACCTCTCCGATTCGAATACTGAATTGCTTTACACGGTCAACCCCACGACGGGTGCGGCCACGTCAGTTGGTAGCCTTGGCTTCGATGAGGTCGGCGGACTGGAATTCGAAACCACGACCGGCACACTCTATGGTACTGATGACATAACAAACCAGTTTTTGACGATCAACACCGCGACCGGTGCGGCAACCGCCGTGGGTTCGTTGGGGGTCGATACGCACCGTTCCGGGCTGGCCTTCGAGCCGTCGACCGGGACGTTGTACATGGTCGACTCGGGAACTGAGACGCTGCACACGGTCAATACAAGCACTGGTGCGGCGACCTCCGTCGGCCCTCTGATTGCCACGGGCATCGCTGGCGCGGCGTTTGAAGCTACAAACTCCCCGCCCGATGTCTCCGTCGACAACGCGACAGTGACCCTCGACGAAGGCCAGACGGCGACAAATGGAATCACGTCCAGCGATCCCGACGGCGATGATGTCACACTCACGGCTTCTGTCGGCGAGGTTGGTCGCGCTGCGTTGGACTTCGATGGGGTCAACGATCGTGTCGAATTGCCGCCGCTGGTCATTGGAACTAGCGACTTTACGGTCGAGGCATGGTTCAAGACAACCGACACGCGCTGGCAGTATATCCTGGGCAGAAGAAATACGTCGTTTGGAGTGGCACTCAATGGACAGGGCAGGCACTACGGGTTCCTTCATACGAGCGGGGGCGACGTCCCGCTTGATACGGTTGGCGATCCACTGAACGACGGTCAATGGCATCACCTGGCGGGGACATTCGATCGCGACGGCAACTACACGCCCTACATTGATGGCGTCGCTCTGCCCACGACGAACATTGCTTCCGCGTCAGGGGCCATCACTGGCGCACTCTATATCGGTGACTACCACCCTGTGTTCGAAGGTGAATGGGACGGCGAGATCGACGAGATCCGCATCTGGAACGGGCTCCGCACGCCAGCCGAGATTCTGGCCAACATGAACATCGAGCTATCCGGCAGCGAACCAGGATTGCTTTCTTATTACAAACTGAACGACGGCACTGGCAGCACAACCGCCAGCGACTCGACAGGCAATGGAAATACCGGCACGCTGACCAACATGGATCCCAATACGGATTGGACTACCCCGGATTGGTCGTTCGCCACCGACGACGGTCCGAGCGAGTCGCAGACGGTGACGATCACGGCCACGGACAGCAACGGCGCTTCGAACACTGCTGATTTTCAACTGGTCGTGAACAACGTGGCTCCGACGGCGACGTTCTCCAACGACGGACCGGTGAACGAAGGCGGTTCGGCCAACGTCTCCTTCGCCAGCCAGTTTGATCCTTCGACTGCCGACACGACGGCCGGCTTCCGTTACGCCTACGACTACGACAACGACGGCGCCTTCGACTCAGGCGACGGCACGTATGCCGGTTCGACCACGGACGGTGACTCGGCAACGGTTCTGGCAAGCTACCTGGTCGGGCCGGGCACGCACACGGTCAAGGGCCGTATCATCGACAAGGACGACGGCTTCACCGATTACTGGACTGACATCACGGTGAACCCGCTGCCGATTTACGACTTCTCGGCGGCTACGTACTCGGCCACTGAAGGCGACACCACCAACACGACCAATGTCGTCACCGTTACCCGGTCGAACACAACGACGATCGAAACATCGGTCGACGTCGTGCTTGCCGCCGGCGCTGCCAATCCGGCAACCGTGGGCGCCGACTTCACCGCCGGCCCGATCACGATCACTTTCCCCGCGAACGAAACGTCCCAGACGGTTCCCATCGAGATTCTGGGTGAGACGACCGTCGAGTTGGACGAGAACATCGCCCTTTCCTTCGCCAACTTCACCGACAATGGCCAGGCCGGTGCGACTCAGCCCACGGCGACACTTACGCTGAACAACGACGACAGCGCCACGCTGACCATCGCTGACGCGACGGTCGTGGAAGGCGATGCGGGCGACAACCAGCAATTGGTCTTCAACGTGACGCTGGACAACCCTGTCGACGTCAATGTGAGCGTCGATTTCGAAACGCAGAACGGCACTGCGGGCGATGGGACTGGCGGCAGCGACACCGACTATGTAGGCGATAGCGACACGCTGACGATCAACGCCGGCGATTCGTCCGGCCAGATCATCGTCAACTTGACCGAAGACAATAAAGTCGAACTGGACGAGACGATGCAAGTGCTGCTCAGCAGCCTCAACGCCAGCGGGCGCGATGTGACGCTATCCGGCGTCGTCACGAATGTCGACGACGGTTTTGTCGGCAACGCCGCCGGCCTGCCGCCCGGTTGGTCTGTAGGTTTGGATAATGGGACGACTAGCACTGCGTTCGTGACGGATGTCGACAACGGAGGTACAAACGTTTCGATCCTGAGGATCGGCAACGCTGCGGCAATCGTCAACGACAACACGTTCGATCCCTCCGACGGCGACCTGACGATGACGATTGAAATCGACAGTTACGATGGCCGGAAAGGTGACTTCGAGATCCGAGGCGACAATACGAACACTTTTCCGCGGTTCGGGTTCCGGGTTGATGACGTCAATAACGGGCTCTGGTCCTATGCCATTCTGCCAAGCGGATCGGGAAGCGGCTATTTCCTTGGAGCCATTCCGAGTTACACAGGCGGGGCGCTCAACGCCACAGTCACGCTTACGGATGGGGGATTCAGTGTGACGGCGGACGTGGATAGCTTTTCGACCGGACTGATTCCCTACTCGACGGCTTTCAGCAACGGCTTTACGAAGGCGACGCTGAGTCCAACCAGTCATCTGGCAATCAAGAATGTCTCGGGCGTCGCATTCAGCACGCTCGTGGTTGGCCGTATCGCGCTGACAACAACCCAGCCACCGGCCACCGGCACGATCGAAAACGACGACGCGGCCCCGGTCGCGAACGACGACACGAACCAGATCGACGAGCTATTTGGGGCGGTCGATTCGACCAGCAACAACATCACCGGCAACGTGCTGCTGGACGTCGATCATCTCGACGGCTTTGCTGATGTGGCCGACACCGATGCGGACGACGGCGCCGCCGGCCTGACGGTCGACGATGTCAGTGGCAACGCGATCAGCGGAGCGACAAATATCGCCGGCACGTGGGGCACGCTGACGATGAACCCCGACGGCAGCTACACCTACGACCTGGACGATTCGTTGCCGGGGCTGGAAACGCTGGACGACGGTGATACCGTGACCGACTCGTTTACCTACACGGCCACCGATGGCGCCAACGGCACCAATCCCGCCACGTTGACTGTCACCATCCAGGGCACCACCGACAACCTGCCGCCGGAAATCGCGGCTCAGAGTTTCAATACTCCTGAAAACACAACGGGCGTCGGCACGGTGACGGCGACCGACCCCGATCTGCCGGGCGACACTCAGGAGTTCACGATCACCGGCAACGGTCCGGACGACGCCAAATTCTCGATCACCACGGCTGGCGTGTTGACCTTCGTGGCCGCGCCTGATTTCGAAAACCCGACCGACGTCGGCGGAACGGCCGGCGACAATATCTACGAAGTCGAAGTCCAGGTGGAGGATTCCTTCGGAGAAACGGACACCGCAATCATGTCCGTCACAGTCGACCCGGTGAACGACAACGCGCCGGTCTTCACTTCGGCCACTGCGGTCAACGTTCCTGAAAACACGACCGCCGTGCAAACGGCCACGGCCACTGACGCCGACCTGCCGGCTCAGACGGTCGTCTTCACGATCGACGGCGGAGCCGACGTGGCCAAGTTCTCGATCACCGCAGCTGGAGTGTTGACCTTTGACGCGGCTCCCGACTTTGAGAATCCAACCGATGTCGGTACTGACAACGTCTACGACGTCATCATCAAGGCCGACGACCAGAACGGACTGACGACGACTCAGGCCGTCGCTGTCACGGTCACACCGGTCAACGATAATGCTCCCGTCTTCACGTCGCCCGCTGCGGAATCCGTGGCAGAGGGCGCAACCGCTGTACA
>JASMLW010000623.1 GCA_030748485.1 Pirellulaceae bacterium | reverse complement strand
CTTGTCGGCTCGCAATGGGTTCTTCGGCAGCCAGCCGTTTTCGCAAATCAATGCGGCGTTGCAATCGTTCGGCGGCGCTCCGATCGACTGGCGGCTCGATTGATGCTACTTCTTTGTCGTGACCGGCTTGCGGCGGCGGGGATAGAGTTCACGGCACATCGGGCAGACCGTGCCGTCACAACCGCGAGCCGTGCAGTAGTCACGGCCGTAGAAAATGATCTGCAGATGTAGTCGATGCCAACATTCGGCGGCGAACAGTTTCTTGAGATCGCGTTCCGTCTGTACGACGTTCTTGCCGGAGCTGAGCCCCCAGCGTTGAGCCAGCCGGTGGATATGCGTGTCGACGGGGAACGCCGGGTGGCCAAACGCTTGAGCCATGACGACGCTCGCCGTCTTGTGCCCGACGCCGGGGAGCGTTTCCAAGTCGTCAAAGTTGTCCGGCACCTCGCCGCCATGTTCGTCGACAAGGATCTGCGAGAGAGATCGAATCGCCTTCGACTTCGTCTCCGACAGGCCGCACGACCGAATCACTCGCTGAATTCGCTTCGCGGTGAGCCGCGCCATGGCGAACGGATTGTCGGCTAACTGAAAGAGGGCGGGAGTCACTTGGTTGACGCGCTTGTCCGTGCATTGGGCGCTCAACAGAACGGCGACCAAGAGCGTGAATGGGTCGACGTGGTCCAGCGGAGCCGCCGCCAGCGGATACAACTCGTCGAGCCGATCTTGGACGATCTCGGCGCGCTCGTGCTTCTTCATGGAGAAAACTGATGTTTCGTGGTTCGGTCGACTGACGGCGGAGCGATCGTCTCCCGCCTCGCCGGTCGAGCGGGCGTGTGTCTCCCGCCCTTCGCGTCGCAACGGTGGTAGTGATTATCCACGTGAGGGACGCGATGGGGAGTGGGTTCGTCGCCAGGCAGAGGGGCTCGCCCATTGTGAGCATGCCACATTTGCTGAGTGCCCAGCAACGACAAAGGTTGCGCAGCTGGCGCCAGCACCTGTGATGGGACGGGACGATGAGCAAGTCGATCGGCATTCTCACCAGCGGCGGCGATTGTCCGGGGCTCAACGCGGCGATTCGCGGCGTGGGCAAACCGGCGCTTGAGCTGTACGACATGACCGTGCTGGGATTTCGCGACGGTTTCCGCGGACTTGTCCAGGACCGGCTGATGCGGCTCGACACGTCGGTCCTGTCGGGGATCCTCACCGACGGCGGCACGATCTTGGGCACCAGTCGCGACAAGCCCCACCGCATGCCTTTCGGCGGCAAAACTCGCGACATGACGGACGCGATCGTCGACACGTACCACCGGCACCACTTGGACGTTGTGATCTGTTTGGGCGGCGGCGGCACGCAGAAGAACGCGCTGCGGTTGCACGAAGCGGGACTCAATGTACTCACGCTGCCCAAGACGATCGACAACGATGTGGCCAAGACGGACGTCACGTTCGGTTTTGACACGGCCTTGAGCACGGCGACAGAAGCGATCGATCGGCTCCACTCGACCGCCACGTCGCACCACCGAATCATCGTCGTCGAAATCATGGGGCACCGCGCTGGGTGGCTGGCGCTGGGGGCCGGAATCGCCGGTGGAGCCGACGTGATCCTGATACCGGAGATTCCCTACACGGTGGCCTCCGTCGCCCGCGCGATCACCACCCGCGCTCGACAAGGCAAACGGTTCAGCATCGTCGCCGTGGCCGAAGGCGCTCTCACGGCCGTTGAGCAGGCGCGAACGGTGAAACTGCGGAAACGCAAAGCGGCCGCCAAGCAGAAGGCGACGCGCAAGCGGATCGCGAATGAGCTCGACCAGATCGAGGCCGATCGGGAAGGAAACACTCAACGACTCACCAAAGAACTGGAATCGTTGACCGGCATCGAGTCGCGACTTACGATCCTCGGTCATTTGCAACGCGGGGGAACGCCCAGCGCCGCCGATCGGCTGCTGGCGACGCGGCTGGGAACCGCGTGCACGAAGGCGATCGCCGCGGAGACGTTCGGCTGCATGGTCGCTTCTCGCGGCGATGGCTCAAAGCTCGTCCCACTCAAGGATGTGGCGAACGAACGAAAACTGGTTCCGCCGAATCACCCCTGGGTCAAGTCAGCCCGGTTGGTAGGCACTTGCCTGGGCGACGAATGAACGGCCAGTTGCCAGCCGCGCAACAAGACGATTACCCGTTCGAGGGGCAAACCACTTCGGTCGCTTGGCCGCCTTCAAAGACCACCACGTGTCCATCCCCCAAGGCGCTGGGCAATTCGACCCGCCGCGTCATGCTGGTGGAGCGGACGACATCGAGCGTCGAGTCATAGAATCTCAGATCACCTCCGCATTGGCAGCGAAAACTCGTCAGATCGTACCAAGCTTCCGGATCGGGAAGCGATTGATGTCGAACTGGCGAAATTGAGCTCATATGCTTAACGTGTTAGGCGATAAGAGGTTGTCGCGGTCGGCGGGCGGGACTGGAGGGACGGTCTATCTCGTAAAACGTGCTGAGGGGCGGATCGTCTACAGCGGATGGGGCTTTTTCTGGCGGGGCCGAAATTCGCGGGGGGCCCTTGTAGACTAAAGGAAGTTGGTTCCGTTTGTTGGTTTGGAGATCAATGTGGACTCATCGGGTGACGCGCTGGCGCAACGATTGATAGCCGGTGACAAAGACGCGTTGGCGGACGCCTTTTCGGAGTACCGCGATCGGCTTTGGAGGATGGTCCGTTTTCGGCTCGACTCCCGGTTGATGAACCGCGTTGATCCCGACGACATTTTGCAGGAGTCCTTCATGGCGGCGGCCACTCGGCTCGACCACTTCGCCAAGCAGAACGGCGAAGTGTCGGCTTTCGTGTGGCTCCGTCAGATTGTCGCCCAAACGATGATTGACGTGCATCGCCGGCACATCGGCGCCCAGATGCGCGACGCGAATCGAGATGTCTCGATGCACGGCCAAGCCTATCCGCAAGCGACGTCGATCAGTCTCGCGGCCCAACTGGTCGGGCGAATGACATCGCCCAGTCACGTGGCGATGAGGGAAGAGCTGTCTACGGAACTTGAGGAGGCGATACAGTCCATGGAGCCGATCGACCAGGAAGTTCTGGCGCTGCGGCACTTCGAGGAGCTTTCTAATCGCGAGGTTGCGGAAGTGCTTGGAATTCAGCAAAAGGCGGCCAGCATTCGATACATCCGCGCGATTGCGAGGTTAAAGGATGTGTTGCAGAAGATTCCTGGATTCTTTGACGACCATGGCGATCAAATTGACCCATCATGAAACCTGACACCGAACGAGATCCTCTGGAGTTGCTGGCGGACGAATACGTCCAGCGCTGCCGCGATGGCGAGCGGCCCAGCGTGGACGAGTACTGCGATCGAGCTCCCGAATTGGCGGTGGAGATTCGCGAACTCTTCCCGACCATCGCCGCCATGGAAACTCTCAAGGAGAGCAAGCAGCATTCGTCGGGTCCGGCGCAAATGGGGCCGAAAGGCCTCGAGCGGCTGGGCGACTTCCGCATCGTCGGTGAGATCGGCCGCGGCGGAATGGGCATCGTCTATTCGGCCGAACAACTTTCGCTCGGTCGCCGCGTCGCCGTCAAAGTACTGCCCAAGCAAGCCCTGCTGAATCCCAAACAACTGAAACGATTCGAGCGCGAAGCGCAAACGGCCGCGCGGCTGCACCACACCAATATCGTCCCGGTCTTCGGTGTCGGCGAGCAGGACGGCTTTCATTACATCGTGATGCAACAGATCGATGGCGTCGGTTTGGACGAAGTGTGCGGGCGACTGCGAACGAACGAGTGGGATCCGTCTCTGACACCGTCGAGTCGAGCGACGTTGGCTTCACGAGCCGCCAAGGCTCTGCTGTCGGAGGAGTTTGAGCGGGTCGTCGCGGACGGCTCCGCCGTATTGAGCGATGTCATCAGCTCATCCCCAGTTGCGCCGACTCCTACATCAGCCAACGTGCACGGCGATGAAACGGTCGAGTACAACGCTGCGAACCTTGAAACTCGAGAGTTCGGTTTCGATGTCGCTGACGAAATCGAGTCGGTCGATGAGGCGCAGAGGAAATTGGGTTCGCACTATTGGCGCAGCGTCGCCAGAATCGGCGTCCAGGTCGCCGAAGCTCTGCAATACGCGCACTCACAGGAAACGTTGCATCGCGATATCAAACCCGGCAACCTGCTCTTGGATCGACATGGAGTTGTCTGGGTCGCCGACTTCGGTTTGGCCAAGGCGATGGAGCAGGACGGGATCAGCCACACCGGCGATATTGTCGGCACCTTGGCGTACATGGCTCCGGAACAACTGCGAGGCGAGTCGACTGCGAAGAGCGATATCTACAGTTTGGGGCTCTCCCTCTACGAGATGCTCGCCCTGCGGCCCGCGTTTCACTCGCACAATCGCAGCGACCTGATTCGGCAGGTCACGCAAACTGATCCGGAGCGTCCCAGCAAGATCAATCCCGACGTGCCGCGCGATCTCGAGACGATTGTGCTGAAGGCGATCTCGCGCGAGCCGCACCATCGCTACGCGACGGCCGGAGATCTGGCCGAGGACCTCGAGCGATTCCTCACGGATCGTCCGATACTCGCCCGACGAGCCACCCAGATCGAGAAGACCGTTCGCTGGTGCCGGCGCAATCCGGCGGTTGCTTCGTTGACCGCGATTGCCTTTGCTTCGTTGATTATGGTCGCCGTCGTGTCGACCTATTCGGCCGTTCGCACGGGTAGAGCATTGAAGAACGAGTCGGCTGAACGCGAGAAGGCGATCGCGACGCTGACGATTTCGCTGCGAGCGCTGGAGCGAGTCTATTTGCGCTACATCCCAGACCGTCTCACACAGCCCCAGCAGGTCACCATGTCGGGAGCCGATGGGGAAGAGGTGGAGATTCTGACGCAGTCGTCTTTGTCGCCCGACGCAGCCGCCATGCTGGAGGATATTCTCGACGCCTACGACCAGTTCGCCGTTCAGTACGCCGATAATAAGCTGTTGCGAGCGGAGGCGGTGAAGGCGCGGTGGCGGATGGCGGAAATCCACACGCGGCTCGGCGACAACGATCAGGCGATCGAGATGTTTGAGCAGGCGATCCGCCAATACAACGACATCATCAGCGACGGCGGCGAAGAAGACGACGCCGCCAAGTATCAAATCGAAGTGGCTCGAATTCACAATGACCTGAGCACCGCCCATGCGCGGAAGGCCGATTACGCCAAACGCTGGGAGTCGCTCAACGCGGCGCTCCATTTACTGGAGTCGACGCGCGAGAAAAACGACTCGCCCGAAGCCACCTTCGAGATGGCGCGAACTTATTATCTGATGGGGAGTCGTCCCGAGTTCTTCATGGGGCCGGGCGGCCGCCGCGGGCGAGCGATGGCTGGCGGATTTGGCGGCGGTCTGTTTGGCGGCTTGATGCGGGGGACGGGCGGCTCTGGGGGAGGCCCCGGATTTCCCGGCGGACCCGGCGGATTCGGCCGCGGCGGTCGAGGCGGCCGCGGTGGAGGACCGGGCGAGCCTGGACGCGACGGCGAAGCGTTCCGCGCGGGACCGCGACAGCAGCGACAAGAACCTCAGCCTCCGGATGGGCGGCCGCCGCGGGGCGACCGACCTCCGCGCGGACGCTTTGACGGCCCAGGGTCCGGTGAATTCGCCGGGCGGCCCCCCGGCGGCCGCAGTGGTCCAGGTCAAGCCGGTCCAGGTCAAAATGGACGTCGCGGCGGAGGTCCGGGTGGACTCGGACAGGGACGAGGCGGCGGTGGCCGCCGAGGCGGTGAGTTTCCGAGCAATGGAGCCGATCCGCGCACCCGATTACGCGACGCGATCGATTTGCTGGAGCCGCTGGTCGAGAAACACCCGCTGCCCGAGTACCAACGCCTGCTCGCCAGTTGCCTCCGCGAACTGCACGGCAACATCGACTCCCCCGAAATTGCTCGCGCGGTCGGCTTGCTGGAGACGCTTTGCGAGACCCACTCTGGAATCGACGACTATCGATACGACTTGTGCATCACGTACGGCGCGATTCCCATGCACGAACTCCGTCCCGACAACCATGAGATCGCTGAGGATCGGCTTTCGAAGGCGATTGAAATCGCGGCTCCGCTGGTGAAGAAGCACCCCAGTGTACAGCGCTACGCTGAGTCGCTGGCGCAGTTTCACCTGCAGATGTCGATGCTCCACGCCGCGCGGCAGAGGATAAGTCCGGGGCAAACTGATTTGCAGGCCGCCGAGTCGCACTTGCGATCAGCCGTCGCCACCCAGCGCCAACTTGTCGATCGTCAGCCGTCGTCGCATCTGGCTGTCGGGCGGCTGGCGAGAATGCAAGGGCACTTGGCCGGCGAACTCTTGCATCTGGAACGAGAAGCCGAGGCCAAACAACAACTCGACGAATTGGTGCTGACAATCGAGACCGCGCTCGAGCAGGCTCCAGGTGAGCCGTTTTTGCTGTTCCCATTGCACGACAACTACATGCTGTTAGCTGACGTCTGCAAGTCGTTGAACCAGCCGGCGGACGCCAAGGCGGCGCGATCGCGAGCAGAAGAAATCAAGACGCTCTTGCCCCGTCGCGGTCGACCTCCCGGCCGCTAGTATATATAGGTCCTGCCCGCCGGGCGGGACTTCGCGAC
>JASMLW010000622.1 GCA_030748485.1 Pirellulaceae bacterium | reverse complement strand
GGCCTTCCAAGGCGCCTTCCAAGGCCGTCGTTTCCCGAGGATTTCCAAAATCGACGGCCTTGGAAGGCCATCGTACAAGGTTTTGAAACCGCCTCTAGTTGGTTTTTCCAACTTGCAGGCAGATCATCTGGCTCCGCTCGCCGCTCGATTTGCGGAGCAGCAGGCGACCGTTGGCGAGCGCGGGCAGGACGCGGTTGAGTCCATCGACGACACGCGCTTCGGCTAGTTGCTCGTAGCGTTTGGGGTTGGTTCGAAGCAACAGTATCCGTCCATCGATGGTGGAGACGAGCAGGTGTTGGCCAGCCAAGATCACGTGGGCGACGCCTGTCTTCTTCTCACTCCACAACACTTTTCCGGATTTCCAATCGACGCAGCGGAGGTCGCCGTTGCGAAAGTCCTCCCGACCGCTCGAACCGTACAGGATGCCGCCGACAGTGACGCAGGTCGTGTATTGAGATGACATAGAATCGTCATTCTGCCAGACAACTTTCGGCTCAGCGGATAGGTCGACTAGTCGCGCGCCGACGCCGTAGGCGGCGGATAGGAAGAGCTGATTGTCGACAACGAGCGGAGTGGCCGCGTTAACAGTCGGACCCCGCGCGCCGAAAGTCGCCTGATACTTGATCTCGCCGTTCTGGGGGTCGAGCACCGCGGCTTTCATGCGGGTCACAAAAACGGCTCGCAGTTGGCCGTTGATTTTCGCCAGGGTGGGCGAAGAGTAGCTGGCTTGATCGTCTAGCGCCGTCCAGGCTTCCTGGCCGTCGGCGAGCGACAGGGCGACGATCGCCGCGCGGCTGCCGCCGACGTTGATCAGCACTTTGTTGTCGGCGACGAGCGGCGAGCTGCCGGCCCCGAAGTAGCCATCGGGCGCATCGTAGTCATTCCATGTTTCTTTGGTCCAAAGCTTCGCGCCATCGGACAGCTGCAGCACGTGTAAATCGCCGGCGGCGCCGTAGACGATCACCTTGTCTTTGTGGATGATCGGCGTGCAGCGCGGCCCGAGGTCCGCGTTGACTCCGCCCCGATAGGCGGCCGGGTAGGTTGTCTTCCAAATCGGCTCGCCGGTCGCCACATTCCAGCACTCGACAATTTCGTCGCCGCCGACGCGATGAAAGACAATCGTTCGATTGCCCTGCACGACCGCTCCGGCGTACCCCATGCCGACGTTGCGGGACCACAGGCGTTTTGGTCCGCTCTCTTTCCACGCTTGCAGCGTCTCGCCATCGGCCCGCCCATTGCGGTGCGGTCCAAGGATCTGCGGCCAATCACCCGCCAAGGCGGGAGTCGAGAACGCGCCGAGTACGACCGACGCCGCGCACAGCACGGCCACCCACCGCGACGGAGCCTGGCCGGCGGCCGGTGCGGGTGCTCGGGCGGCCCGCGAGCCGCTCGCCAATTCGATTGAAGTGAAGGCGGGTCGTCGCGACATTTGCTGCTCCCACGTGACTTGGATGAGCCGACCGTTCGCCGCCAAGCTTGCTGGCGTGAAGGCTGAAGTTTCCTACAATGTCGGTGGACAGCGTAGCAGATGAGTTTTGGCGCACAACTATTGGCGCACAACTATTGGCGACGATGGGCGAACCATTTGTCGGCGTTCACGACAAGTCTGTCAGGCTTGGGATGTCGAGCAGTGGACTTCGGCAGTCGTTCGATACCCCACTTACCGAACAGGCAAAACTGCGGCGAATTCCGGTGGGAACTTTGCAGCGAATTCTCGAGGGTATTCTCGAGGGAATTCTTCGGGGGATTCTGCCGAATCCCGCTACGAACTAGAAGGACGGATTGACTTGTGGGTCGGGTGTTTCGTCTCTACGGCGGCAAGAAACGCGGTCAGCGCCATTCGGGCTCTCGACTTTGGGGTTCGCTTGGCGAGGCGTTCTTTTTCGGCGCGATCTTCGTTCTCGGTTTGCTCTCTTTGATATCCGCCGTGACCACCCAATCGTTCGGTCGGTCCGCGGATGGCTTGGAGTGGGGCCAGGGGTTCTGGGCGTTGCTGTTGGTGTTCGGATCCTTCATCCTCATCGGCGGCGGCGGTCTGATTCGACTGATGTTGCAAGTGGGAGCGAGCGCCGAACGTCGCTCGGCGTTGGCGAAGAAGGCGGCCGACATCGAGCTGATCGGCGAGGCGCTGACGGGTCGCTCGCGGCATCCATTCATTCCCAACGACGCCAACATGACCAACAGTCCGGGCGTCACTCTGGCGTTTCGCTTGCCGTCGATGGAGTCGCCGGCGTGGAAACTGGCCGCCGGTGCGATGCTCTGCTTGGGTTGGGTTCTGGCGGCCGGAGCGATCGCCGTTGTTTCCATCAATCGCTTTCAAGCCGATCAGCCCGAGTGGCTGTTGATGGCGTTCGCGCTTCCATTCTTGGCCGTCGGCGGTTGGTCCTTTCATTTCTTCGTCAGGCAGATGTGGATCGAGATGGCGATCGGTCCGACGAGCGTCGAGATCAGCGACCTGCCGCTCTGCCCTGGACAAGACTACGAGGCGGCCATCGCGCAATCCGGGCGGCTCGAGTTCAACTGGTTGGAGCTGTGGTTGATTTGCGAGGAGGAGGCTACGTACCAGCAGGGCACCGACGTTCGCACCGAGCGAAGGCGAGTTCACCGGCAACGGGTCTTTCGCGCCGACGAATTCGCGATCGAGCCGGCTCAACCTTTTGAAGCTCAATGCGGATTCCGCATTCCCGATGACGCGATGCACTCGTTTCAATCCGAGCACAACGCCGTCCATTGGAAGTTGATCGTGGTCGGGCAGGCGACGTCCTTTCCGATCTTTGAGCGAACCTTTCCGATCGTCGTCTACCCACTCGCAGCGGAGTCCGCCTGATGCTTCCGCTGGTCAGCATTCGATTGGAAACCGATTCACCCGAGTTGCTGTTTCAGCCGAACGACTCACTGCGCTGCGCCTACCAGATCGACGCCGTCGAGGCGGACCAGATTCAAGCGGTCGAGGCGTCGGTTCTCTGGTACACCGAAGGCAAAGGCGACGAGGATCTGGGAGTTCATTACTTCGAGCGGAGGACGCCGACGGACACAATCGACGGCGATCTGCGCCAGTTGCGACAGATTGAAACTCGGCTCCCACCCAGCCCGCTCAGTTACGCCGGCGTCATCGTCAAGATTCGTTGGTGTGTGCGGATCAGGCTGTTCCTGCGAGGCGGCGAGAAGACTTACCTCGAGGAGCTCGTGTTCCATCTCGGCGGAGCCGTACCCAATCTGTCGACGGTGGGGTCATCGTGACGGCAATCGGCGACAACAACGCTGCCAGTGAAGGCCACGCCCCGACGAGAGCGGCGGATCAACAGGGAGTTGCGGACTCAAACCCCTTCGCGACTCGATTTGTCCGCCCGGGGCGATTGGCCTATCGATTCGCCAACAGCCAGGACGCTGGCCAACTGGTAACTCGCTTGCGGGAGTCCGGCTGGCGCGGGCAGATCGTCGGGCCGCACGGGACGGGCAAGTCGACTTTGCTCGCCGACCTCGCCCCACTCCTCGAAGCGGCTGGCCGAGAGTTAGCGACCTATCGATTGACGTCGTCGGACACTTCGCCGTCCTGGTCGCGCTCCGACTGGCGCAGCGCGACGTTGGTGGTCGTCGACGGCTATGAACAACTCGGGTGGTGGAGTCGCTGGCGACTGTCGCGGCGCGTCGCTCGCGCCGGTTGCGGGCTGCTCATCACGTCGCACGCGGATCAGGGCTTGCCGTTGATCCACGAGACCACCGCCGACGAACAAGCAACGATCGAACTCGCATTGGAACTGCAAGGCGGCGACGGGCCCATTGATGAGCCGCAAATGCGCTCGGCGTTCGCCGGCTGCCAAGGAAACGTCCGCGAGTTTCTATTTGCTCTCTACGATCTTTACGAGGACCGTCGCGGGCCCGACCGTTCGCCCGCCGAAGAGGCGTGAGCTATCGCGATCGACGGTGGACAGACTTCCAACCGCCGTCATCGATGTACTCGGCTTCGCTCGTCTGCTTGA
This sequence comes from Pirellulaceae bacterium, assembly GCA_030748485.1. Classification (GTDB taxonomy): domain Bacteria; phylum Planctomycetota; class Planctomycetia; order Pirellulales; family Pirellulaceae; genus JASMLW01. The sequence continues at coordinate 14,085 of JASMLW010000622.1, read as the reverse complement.
TTCTTACCGTCGGCTTGCTGGCCGCGGACGCTTTGCGAACGGCCGGTTTGGCGACCGACCAAACGGCGAGCGTTGCATCGATCGATTGTCGGCTGGCCGAGCGATCTCGAGGGTTCAGCAACCGCGGGGCCTCGTCCGGATCCGTCGCCTCGTCGGCCTCGGGATCGTTCAGCGGCCGGTAGCGGTTGTTGGATTCGGGTCGAGCATACGAGTGAGGCCGCGGGGGCACAAAAGGCGCAGCCGCCGGACGATCAACTCGTCCCAGCGCGGACCGCTGATTGCGCTCTAGACGTGTGTCGTCGAGCCGCGGGCGATCGTCGGCCGGCTCACGAATTTCCGTTCGCCCTCGCTCCCGTTCGGTCGGCCCGTAGTAGGGGTCCTCGTAGCGACGCTCGCTGTCGAGTTCTCCTGGCGGGCAATCTCGATAAGCGTCTACAGGAGCGAACGTGGGATTCGCGTATGCGTAGACCGGTCGCCAACGATGAACGGGGACGCGACGAGCCTGCCAGCGGTAACTCGTGCACGGCCGCCAATAGCTGACCGGAATCCCCGTCACAGGATCAACCTGCGACTCAGGTCGGTAGTACGTGACCGGAACTCGCTGCCAGGACGTGCGGTAACTGACTTGCGGGCGGTAGCTGCGAACAACCTGCGGAGCGTAAGGGCGGCAAGTTGTCATTCCATCGCACGGAACAGACGGCCGCAGCAGTCGCGTCCGCAGCGCTGGCCGAGCGACTCGATAAGGTTCGTAGACCGGGTCGTATCCCCGGTAGCTGGTGACGGCGCGGCGAGCGAGCACGCGGTCGCTGTAGGCGGGAGCCGCGATCTGCGGGCGGAACCTCGATTCGGTAGTTGCGAACGCCGGAACTCCGTACGGATCGTCCAACGCGTAACCATCGATTGGGGCGTAATAGACTGACTCGGTCGGCCGATAGAATCGCGACTCGGGGCGATTGCGACCCAAGAGCCAATCCAAGAGCGGACCAGCTTGACTCACTTGGCTCGACGACAGCAGGGTCGTGAGCGAAACGACAAGAATGATGGCGGCGCGGTGAAAACGCATGGCTTCCTCAACGTGGTCTATTCTCGGCGACAAGAAACAGCTCGCCCTAGGCGGCTACTGCATGTGAAGGGTAGTTCACTCTCGTCTGTTGAGATGCAGCAAAAGACAGCGTTTCGTTGAAGATCCGCGAAACGGCGATCGGTTGCATCGGTTGGCGAAAACCTGCCGCGAAAAGACTCGGCGCAGCGCACGAAACGGGGGGCCAATAGACAAACTCTTCGCCCCCGCGCGCCAACACAACCGTCACAATCCCTCGAACCCTTATGTTGTCGACACGAGTCTTTGCGGTGGCGAGAGAGAGGCGGCACCGAACTGGCGTCATTGCTCGAACACGAAATCCATTCGCCAAATGACGTAGCACACGGCGGCCAACAGCAGGGTGGAGACAACGGCTGGCCCGATGCATCGGCGATCCCTCGTGCGGAGCACCGACCAGCAGGACATCGCCCACCCGTTGAGGAGGAACAAAAACCCCGCCCCCAACGCGCCCCGGGAGATCGCGCCAAGTGAGGTTGCCGCCGCGCCGGCTCCAATCCAGCTCCAAAGAAAGGAGGCGAGCCGCGCGCGAGACTGAATCTGACAAAACCTCCGGTAGACGGCCCGCGAATAGGTTCGCGGGCCATCGACGATCTGCGATTCGCACGCCGGACACCGCCGCGTTTTGATCACCTCCTGGATGTTCCGGTGCTGGATCGGTGAATCGCATTTGGGGCATGGCAGTTCGTGAACCGGGCGAATTCCCAATACGATGGGAGTCATGAGAACAATGAATGCGCCGATCAACGCCGCCATGGTGATGACTGAGGCTGTGTGGGGAGAGAAGGCCTGGATCGGAATGACCCACTGCGACACGGCGAAGAGCACTGCGAAGTAGATCGAGCCGGCGATCACACCGCCCGTCACGGCTACAAGGCCGAGTCGGTTTTGGTCGCGCAGATGGTCTTCATAGAAGCGAGCCGGCTGCATGGACACCCTCGAACGGGAATATCGAGAAGCGAGGTCGATGTTCTCCAGGTGTTCGACGTCGTGGGCCCGGTCTTGGAGGTGAGCTGGCGATCGCCGCTTCTTTCAATGATCCTTCCACTGGATCGGTTATCATAGGAGCCGCACGCAATCGTGGCGGAGCGAGTCGCCGTCGCGCTGAATTGAATCGACGTCCCGCGCCACTCGCCGTGGCGCCTGATGATCACCGGAATCGAAGTCGTGAACACGCATCTGACGATCGCATCGCTAACAGGATTCACCTGGCTGCTGTTAGCGGGCGCGGCGACGGCTGAGGTTCCCCCAGGTTGGCCGTTCGCCGCTGTGGAGAAACACCCGCCACCAACGGTGAGCGACTCGACGTGGCCCCGCAATGAGATTGACGCATTCGTGTTGCGACGGCTCGTTGAGCGCGAGCTCCGCCCGGCGGCGCCCGCTTCGAAACGAGTGCTTGTCCGCCGGCTCTACCTCGATCTACTCGGCCTACCGCCGACGCCGGCGGAGACAACTGCGTTCGTCGACGACGCGTCGCTCGACGCGCAATCCAAGCTGGTCAATCGGCTGCTCGACGATCGTCGATACGGTGAGCGGTCGGCGCGATGGTGGCTCGACCTGGCTCGCTACGCGGACACGGCCGGTTACGAGGGCGACCCCGACCTGCCTCACGCGTGGCGTTACCGCGACTACGTCATCGACGCGTTCAACAGCGACAAGCCGTACGACCTGTTTATCAAGGAGCAGATCGCGGGCGACGAATTCGCGGAGATTCTGGGAGCTGGAGACTTGCCGGGAGTCGACGCCGAGAAAACCGTGGCGCTGACCTTTCTCCGCCTAGCTCCCTTCACCGAGCCGCGGGGCGACGAGTCGAGACACGAGCTTCTCAGCGAAATGACGTCGACTGTGTCGTCCGTATTCTTGGGCCTCACCGTCGGCTGCGCGAAATGTCACGATCACAAATACGACGCTATTCCGACGAGAGATTTCTACCGGCTGCAGGCGTTCTTCGCGACCGTGCAAATCCAACGCCCGTTGCCCGGCGATGGGTTTCAGATTGGCGGACCCTTGCCCGCCTCTTTTTACCGGCCGGGCGAAGCGGATGCGGTCGCCAAGCGTTTGCGCGAGTTGGACGCGGAAGAAAAACGCAACGGCGTCGAGTTGGCTGAGCTGCGCGAACGCGTCGAAAAACGCCTTGGATCGCACGCTGGATTCGGAATTCAAGCGATGGGAGGTCCACTCGGCAACGACTACGTTTTCGAGCGGCGGGCCGTCTCCGACGGCAAACCGCGGCGATCGGTGATTTCATCCAACGGAGAACAGTGGGACTACTACACGGACGGCGCGCGGGCGGAGGCGACAGGCAGCCTGGCCGGCTCCAACCGCGGCCATTGGTACGGCGACATACCGAGTCCTCGCTATGTTGGCCTGGGACAATACACCGCTGGCAAGGGCGAGCCGAGCGACGCGCCGTTCTTCGGATCGGTCGCCGCGATCCTCATCTTTGATCATCCGCTATCCGCCGAAGAGCGAACGAAGGTCGACCGCTACCTGGCTGCTTCGCCAGCTGACCGCGAGCCGCTCGGTGTCGAGGGACTGCGGTGCTGGTTCGATGCGAACGACATCGACGCCGATCCGACCACGCCCAACCCGGCGGCCGGATCGCCCCTCAAACGCTGGATCGACAAAGTGGGACGCTTGACGTTGAGCCAGACGGCGGCCGAACTACAGCCGAAGATCCAGGACCGCGGGAATTCAAACGTGGTCGTCTTCGACAACAGCTTTCTCATCGGCGACGCCGCGCAGGCCGCGTTCATCAAAGATCAAACCGGCTCCATCGTCACCGCGTACACTTCGACCAACAAGCGGGAGGCCTACTTGTTGGAGGTGGGCGGCGAGGGAGCGTTCGTCAGCACGTTCGTGAACCCCACGGCCGCCAGCAAGTTCGACTGGAACGACGAGCGGATCACGGCCGACGAACGACAACGCTATGAGCGGCTGACTTCGCGGCAACGCCATTTGCCGCAACATCGCAAACGCCTGCAGCCACTGGCCATGTCGCTGCGCCATTCCTACGGACCTCCCTACGAACCGGGCGTGCCCGTCTCGCGAGTCAAAATTCGCGGCGAGTACGACAATCCGGGCGAGGTCGTGGTCCCCGGATTTCTCACCGCCATTACGGGAAGCGATCAGCCGGCCGCGATCCGCCTCGACCCGTTCAAGCGCTGGCCCACTCGCAGCCGACGGATGGCCTTGGCCAAATGGATCGCGGCCGCCGACAACCCACTCACCGCCCGCGTGATCGTCAATCGCCTCTGGGCGCAACACTTTGGTCGAGGAATCGTCCGCACGCCGAGCGATTTTGGCGCGCTCAGCAGCGGCCCATCGCACCCGCAACTGATCGACTGGTTGGCGCTCAAGTTGGTTGAGAACAAATGGAGTTTGAAATCGGTCCACCGTTTGATCTGCAACAGCGCCGCCTATTCGCAAGAAGCCGGCGTCGTCGACAAGAACGCCAGCCAACTCGATCCGAATAACACCTTGCTGTGGCGATATCCGATGCGGCGTCTGGAGGGGGAGGCGATTCGCGACAGCATTTTGGCGGTCAGCGGTCGGCTGAATCCGCAATCGTACGGACTGCCGATCTTTCCACCACTTCCCGACGATATCGCCGATCGAGTGAAGTACTCCAACAGCAAGTGGGATACGCAACACGGCGATGAGGGGCGGCGGCGGAGCATTTACATCTACCAACAACGCACGCTCAATATGCCCATGCTGCAAACTTTTGACGCGACCGTTTGTGATGAATCCAAACCGCGACGTTCCACAAGCATCACGCCGTTGCAGGCGCTGGCCCTTTACAATGGTCCGCTGGTGACGGCCGAAGCGCCGCATTTCGCCCGTCGCGTCATCGAGGAGTCGGGTGAGGACTCCGCCGCTCAGATCGCGCTGGCGTTTGAGTACGCTTTGGGTCGACCTCCCGGCGACGACGAGCTGTCTCGACTCACCGATTTTTACGACGCGCAGGAATCAGCTTCCGCCGCGATGCAGAGCATTTGTCGAATTCTGTTCAACACCAACGAGTTCCTCTATATACCGTAGGCGCCAATGAACACTTCGGCCCATACACGGCGTCAGTATCTGGCGACAGCATTCAACGGGCTCGGTGCGATCGCGCTGCAGGGGCTGTTGCAACGGAGCGGAACGGCGGCGGTCAAGCCGCATCTTCCTCGCCGCGCGAAGCGCTGCATCTTCCTGTTCATGCAGGGCGGCGTCAGCCAGATGGACTCGTTTGAATACAAGCCCGAGTTGAACAAGCTGCACGGCAAGCGGATGCCGGCGAATCTAGATGTGAAAGGTGAGCTAGCGGGGCGGCTCTCGGTCGACCACGCCTGCGTGGGCAGCGCTTTCAAATTCAAACGGCACGGCGCGACCGGTCGTTACTTGTCGGAACTGTTCCCGCACTTGGCGAATTGCGTCGACGACTTGGCGTTTATCCACGGCGTCAAGACGGACAATCAGAATCACGGCCCCTCGACATTGCACGTGACGACCGGCAGTCAGTTTCCCGGCGGCGCTTCGGTGGGGTCGTGGGTCAACTACGGGCTCGGCACCGAGAACGACGACATGCCCGGGTACGTCGTCGTGCAAGATCCTCGCGGAGCTCCGGTCAACGGAGCAGCCATCTGGAGCAACGGCTTCTTGCCGGCGTCTCACCAGGGGACGTTGCTCCGCGCCTCCGGTGCGCCAATTCTCAATCTGGCTCGACCAGCCGGTGTCGGCCAACAGCAGCAGCGTGACGAGCTCAATGAGCTCTCCTGGCTCAACCGACGACATCTGGCTGAGTTTCCCGATCGCAGCGATTTGGAGGCGCGAATTGCGTCGTACGAGCTGGCCTACCGGATGCAAACCGCTGCCCCCGAGCTAGTCGATCTCTCCAAAGAGACGCAGCAGACGCGGCGGCTCTACGGCCTCGACAACACCACGACAGCCGGTTTCGGTAGGCAGTGCCTGTTGGCCAGACGCATGGCCGAAAGCGGCGTGCGCTACACGCTGCTCGTGCACGGCGTTCAAATCACCAGCAGCAGTTGGGACGACCACGGCAACGTCGCGGGAGGCATGAGACGCCACTGCGCGGAAGTGGATCGTCCGGTCGCCGGCCTTCTCAAAGATCTGAAACAGCGAGGCCTGTTGGACGAGACGTTGGTTGTCTGGGCGTCCGAGATGGGGCGAACTCCGTTCGTCGTCGGCAAGTTGGGCGGCGCGCCTGGCCGCGACCACAACTCCTATGGTCTGGTGATGTGGATGGCCGGAGGCGACGTGAAGGGCGGCGCGACCGCCGGCGGCACGGACGATTTCGGATTGCGCGCCGCGGGTGAACCGATTTCCATCCGCGACGTGCACGCCACGCTGCTCAACCTGATGGGCCTGGAGGACGAGGAGCTGCGCTTTCATCACGCCGGCCGCCTGCGGCGGCTGACCAACACGGGTGGATTCGCGCTGGACGAGGTGATCGACGCCTGACCGGACGTCGGCAATCGCGGCGGTTGGTCCGCCGCCACGGCTCGGATAAACTCAGCGTCGGCGTCGTCGCGTTCCCCGCAGCGCCTCAACGCGATTCCTCTCTCAAACTCGCCCCTTGGATTGATCAGGCATGCCTGCCAATCTGACTCAACAGTATCACAAGGCGGAGGCCGCCTACCGCCGCGCGGCCAGCCCCGAGGAGGAACTCGAGTGCCTGCAAGAAATGTTGCGGGAGTTGCCCAAGCACAAGGGCACCGACAAACTGCAGGCCGAACTGAAGCAGAAAATCAGCAAGGCGAAGAAGGACGCGCAAACCGCAAAGTCGCAGAAGAAAGGGCCCAGCTTCCGCATTCCTCGACAAGGAGCCGGACGCGTCGCCGTCATCGGCGGGCCAAACTGCGGCAAGAGTCGACTGGTTGGTGAGTTGACCAGGGCCAACCCTCCTGTCGCTCCCTACCCGTTTACGACGCGCGAGTTGTCGCCCGGCATGATGCCGTGGGAGGACGTCATGGTCCAACTGATCGACACGCCGCCCATTACGGCCGATGTATTTGATCCGAACGTCCTGAGCGTTGTCCGCGGCGCCGACCTGGTGTTGCTGCTGGTCGACATGGGATCGGACGACGGAATCGAGCAACTGCAGGAAGTACTCGATCAATTCGCCGAATCCAAAACGGGCTTGGGCGTCGAAACCTATTTGGATGAAAACGATATCGGCAAGGCGTACACGAAGACGTTTCTGGTTTTCAACAAGATGGACGACGCTGAGGCGGAGACGCGGCTGGAATTGCTGCGCGAATTCGTGACGACCGAGTTCGTCGAGCTTCAGATTTCCGCCGAACAGCCTCGAGGTCTCGACGAACTCAAACGCGCCGTCTACGAATCGCTCGACGTCGTCCGCGTCTACACGAAAATGCCGAACAAGAAAGAGGCGGACTACGATCGGCCGTTCACCGTGCCTCGCGGCGGCACTCTGCTCGACGTCGCCCAACTCATCCACAAGGATTTCGCCGAGAACTTCAAGCACGCCCGCGTCTGGGGCAGCGAAGTGCACGACGGCACGACCGTTAAAGGAGACTACGTGTTGCACGACAAAGACGTCGTCGAGCTGCACATTTAGGAATGACTAAGGACTAGTGACTAATGACTAAGGAATGACTAATGACGAGTGACTAATGCCCTCTAAGGAATGACGATGGACTAGTGACTAGAGGCTGTTTCAAAACCTTGTACGATGGCCTTCCGAGGCCGTCGAATGCGGGTTAGTCCAAAAGAAGCCGCCAGATTCGTGCTCGGCGGCCTTGGAAGGCGCCTTGGAAGGCCATCGTACGGCAAGACATCGGTTTTGAAACAGCCTCTAGTCATTCGTCACTAGTCATTCATTAGTCATTAGTCATTAGTCACTAGGCCTTAACCCGCTATGACGAACGGACAAATCGCCGACTCGCTCGACCTGGTTGCCGACCTGCTCGAGTTCACGGGAGCGAACATGTTTCGCGTGCGGGCCTATCGCAACGGCGCGCGGGCGATTCGCGATTTGCCCGAGTCGGTGACGTCGATTGTCGCCGACGATCCTCAACGGTTGCTCGACATCGACGGCGTTGGGAAGAGCGTCTGCGAGAAGTGTGTCGTCCTGGTCGAGACGGGCGAGCTGCCTCAACTGAACGACTTGCTACAGCAAGTCCCGCGGACCGTTCTGGAGATGCTGCGGATCCCCAATCTGGGGCCCCGGAAGGCGGCGGCGTTGTACAACGAGTTGGGCATTCAGACGCTCGAACAATTGCAGGCGGCCTGCGAAGAGGGACGCGTCCGACAGCTCAAGGGGTTCGGTGAAAAGACAGAGGCGGTCATTCTCAAAGGGATCGCCATCGCTGAGTCGGCCAGTCGACGCATCTATTGGTCGACCGCGAACGACTACGCTCAAGCGATGAAGCAGCACTTGGAGGCTTGCGTCGCCGTAAGAAAGATTGAGTTGGCCGGCAGCTATCGGCGCGGCCGCGAAACGATCGGCGACCTCGACGTCTTGGTCGTCGCCGATGAAGTGAACGAGGTGATGGACCGATTCGCCGACTTTGCGGGAGTCGCCGACATCATCGTCCGCGGCGAAACGAAGATGTCGGTGCGGTTGGAGTCCGGTTTGCAAATCGATCTCCGCGTCGTCGCGGACGAGTCGTTTGGAGCCGCTCTGCAGTATTTCACCGGTTCCAAAGATCACAACGTGATCTTGCGCGGCATGGCCAAGCAACAAGGGCTCAAGATCAACGAGTACGGAGTGTATCGCGTCCACGACGACGGCGCGGAAGAGTACATCGCTGGGGCGTGCGAAAAGGACGTCTACGCGACGTTGCAGCTCCCCGTGTTTCCGCCCGAGCTGCGCGAGGCGCGGCGCGAATTCGAGTGGGCTGACGATCTACCCGATCTGCTGACGCTCGCCGATGTTCGCGGCGACCTGCATATGCACACCACCGCCAGCGACGGCAAGGCCGCTCTGGAGGAGATGGTCGCGGCCGCCCGGCAGCGCGGTTTGCGGTACATCGCAATCACCGATCACTCGCAGCGAGTTTCGATGGCCAACGGGCTCGACCCCCCGCGGCTGCTCGCCCAGTGGGAGCAGATCGATGAACTCAACGCACGGCTGGGCGATGACTTTCGCGTGTTGAAGGGGATCGAGTGCGACATTCTGGAGGCGGGTGGCATGGATCTGCCCGACGACGTTTTATCGCAAGCGGATTGGGTGCTGGCGAGCGTGCATTACGGCCAGAGTCAGAGCCGCGAGCAGATCACCGAACGCATCCTCGGCGCGATCGAGAATCCGCACGTCTCTTGCATCGCGCATCCGACCGGGCGGCTGATCAATCGCCGCGATGCGTATGAAGTGAACATGGAGGCCGTGCTTCAGGCCGCCCGTGATCGCGGCAAGTTCCTGGAGCTCAACGCCAGCCCCGCTCGGCTCGATCTGCACGACGGACACTGCGCCGCAGCGAAGGAACTGGGGATTCCCATCGTCGTCAGCACCGATGCTCACAGCATCAAGCGGCTGGACGACATGCAGTACGGAGTTTTGCAGGCCCGACGCGGCGGCTTGACGCCGGCGGACGTCGCCAACACGTGGCCGCTCGACAGGTTGCTCGAGCAGCTACCCAACCGCTAGGCGAAGGCGTCGCGGAGCTTGTCGAGATACTTGGCGCATTCCTCGCGCGGGTCGCCCGACTCCTCGTACTCCAGCACGACGTAGCCCCGATAGCCCGACTCCTTCAGGATGCCGGCGATGCGTTTAAAGTCAGCCGGTTCTCGGCCACTGGGTCCGTCGATGACGACCTTGACCTGTACATTGATCGCGAACGGCGCGGCTTTGGCGAGATCGTCGTAGGCCGTCTTCGAGTGGAAGTTACCCGTGTCCAGGTTCACTCCGAACCAAGGGCTCTGGACGTCCTCGACCAGCGACAGTAGTCCCTCGGCGGTGGCCGTCGGTCCGCCGTGGTTCTCCAGCGCCAAATGGACGCCGTGCTGACCGGCGTACTCACAGCATTCCTCCAGGCCGGCGACGATGCGCTTGTGCGCCTCCTCGGGCGACGACCCTTTCTTGATGTGGCCGGCGAACACGCGAATCACCGGAGCCCCCAGTCGCTCGGCGTGGTCGACCCACGCTTTCGTGTGTTCGATCCACTTTGTGCGTTCCGGTCCGTCGTCGTAACCGAAGTCGTTGCGAATCGCCGTTCCCGAGACGTCGAGTCCCGCGAGGAAACACTCACGCTTCAGTTGTCGGACGTATTGGTCGGTTACTTTGGCGGGGAAGTAGTACGATGTCAGCTCGGTTCCTTCGAGTCCAAACGATGCGCAATCGGCGATGAAGTCGGAGAGCGTCAACTCGGGCTTCTTTCCAGTCAGCAGTTTTCGGTAACTGTACGCCGCCAAGCTGAATTTGAACTTCGCCGGGCCCTTCCGCTCGATCGGTTCAATCGCGCGAAGTGAACAGGGCAGGGCGGCTCCCGCGGAGGCGACGGCACAGGCGCTGAGAAACTGTCGACGTGAAGGCGAGATAGTCACGGTGGTGCTCCTGAGGAATTGACGAGCGCAAGTGGGGATGGAGGCGAGGCGAACGGCCATTGTCGTTCACTCGCCAGGCGTCTTCAAGTTGCACAGGGAAAGGATTCTCACACGAAGGCGCGAAGACACAAGGGTCGCAGCTCACCGGGACTCTCGGTGGCTTGGTGCCCTTGTGTGCGAACTCTTTCGAATCTCGGCTAGACCGTTGCGCTCGGAGATTCTCACACGAAGGCGCGAAGACACAAGGAGTCGCAGCTCACCGGGACTCTTGGTGGCTCAGTGTCCTCGTGTGCGAACTCTTTCGAATCTCGGCTAGACCGTTGCGCTCGGAGATTCTCACACGAAGGCGCGAAGACACAAGGGTCGCAGCTCACCGGGACTCTTGGTGGCTCAGAACCGGGACTCTTGGTGGCTCAGTGTCCTTGTGTGCGAACTTCTTCTACGCCGCGTTCGCCGCCGGTTCGGCCTCGACCGCCAGTACTTCGCGCCACGTTGCCGACGGATGAACGCCAGGTTCGCCAGGATCATCGTCAGGCAGAAGCCGAGCTGACCGGAGAGCATCGCGACGACGAGCCAGACAATCGTTGTGAACAACATGGCGAAGGGGCGGAGCTTCGGCGACCACGCCAGTACGGCGAAACTCAATTCACTCATGACGATCAAGTGAGTCAGCCCATTGATCAGATAGATGGATCCGTGCAGAAAGGTCAAGTTGATAATTCGAGACTCCTGTTGGGCCGCCAACCACCAGGCCGCTTCACCCATCCACCATGTCTCATTGCCGAGTTTGGTGAGCGCCATCATGGCGTAGAACGCGCAGAGATGGACCTGCATGAGGCGGATCGAGAAGTTAGCCAGCCACGAGGGGGCGCCGCCGCTCGTCGCGCGCCGCCGGTCGAAAGAGATCGCCGCACCACTCGGCGCGATGAGTAGGTAGAGCAGCAGGGCGATCAACACGGGCTCGATTAGTCCGCTCAGCATCGGAGCTCGATGAGCGTACGACAGGATGGCGACCAGCGCCACCGCATTGGCCGTTCGCGAAAAGAAACCAACGGTTAACGCGACGAAGGCGGCGAGGCCGATTGAGTGCACCGCGTAGAGCGCGGCGGAGCTGTCGAACCCGTTGAGCACGGAAGGAGGTCCGCCGCCTTCAAGTTGTCCGCTGGCGAGTATCCCCACAGTTTTTACGCTCAGCAGCCCATGTCGACCGAACCATTCGACTAAGTCCGGGGTGTGCGAAACCATCACGTACAGGCCGATGAGTCCCGTGACGACGCGCATCACGGCGCTGGCGAGCGGGTCGGCCGGCGCGAACCAGAACTCGTTCCAGCCGGAGCCGTCGAACTTGCGCAAGTGCCCGCGGAATTGCTCAACTGCGCGAGTCGCGATCATCTTTTGGTTCCGACGTCTTGCGAGGAGGCGCGACTTCCCGCGCCGAACTGATCTTGATGATGTCCACTTCACCGTCGTCACTTACCAAGACGTTGGCGCTGTAGACTGTTTGGTAGTAGAGCTCGCTGTTCGCGTCGCGCTCTTCCTCATCTCCTTCCGCCACTAAGTCCCACGGCTGGAGGTAGTGCTTGCGACAACGAATCTGTTTTGGCCGCACTCCCTGACGATGCACGAGGTGCTCGGCTGCCGACCGCGCCAAACGGGCCGTGACCTCGTCCTGGTCGCGAAAGAAAGACCAGACGCGTCCCCATCGTTGTCGACGATGTGTCGACTCCCACCCGCCGAACGATCGCGCGTGCACGCGCCGCCATTCACTCGCCTCCTCCGACTCAGCGTCTGCCGGCAAATACTCGACGACATGGTCGACGTCGGCTGCGCTCGCGCGCGTCAAATGGTATGGGGTGAAGTTGAGATCAATGTTGAGCAACCCCGTGTAGGGGCTGAAGATGGCGAGCAGTCGCGACTGCAACTGCGACCGAGCTGCGTTGGACGTAAAAGAGACCGCGACACACGTGAAGTGCAGCAACAGGGCCAACGTGCAGACGCCGCGCACCGTCGGACCGGGGCCCGCAGGGCCCGGGGCGCCGGGCGACTTTGTGCGCTTGGCCGGCATAACAGTTCGCCTCAGGGACTCGTGTCGCGGATGGTCCATTCCCGCATGAGAGCGGCAGTGACAAGTCGATTCCTTCTCCGTCTGCATCGGCTGCCGCCTGGCGGACGCTAGACGTCAATCGCGCCGCCGTGGTTAAGCCTCAAAGGCTGCGCAACCGGCTAGGGCGTCGGCTCGGACAGTAGGCTCTGCGCGATTGGCTTGTCGAGACGCGCGCAAAAAAAACGGGCCCCGCAACGCGAGGCCCGTTTCAATTCAAACGTCGAGCAAGACTACTACTTGACGTAGTAACCGCCGCATCCTGTGCAGCCGAAGCAACCGCCGTGGCAGCCGTGGCAGGAATGACGCAGGTGTCGGCGTCGCACGCGACCCGAGCAGCTGCAGTCGCCCTTGCAGGAGACCTTGGCTTCGATTTCGCAAACAGCGCAGTGGTGCTGGATGTGCTTACCGCCGCAGCCGTGGCACGAGTCGATAACGACCTTGCCGCCGCAACCGTAGCATCCGTGGCAGCCTTTGACGCGGCCCATGCAGCCCATTCGACGAGCTCGCATACCGCCCCAGCCGTGGCAACCGTGGCATCCGTGGCAATCGATGACGATTCCACTACAGCCGGAACATCCTGAGCCCGCTTGGGCCTCCTTTTCACCGCCCACCAGGGCGACGCCCACGATCGCGACGAACATCACGATCCCGAAGACAACGATTCGATTCATCTAAGCACCCTCCGAAGACATCAGATCTGTGTATCTGGAAAGACCACCAACGTTCTAGTCTAGGTTGATTTCAGGCAAAGCGAGTTGGCTTTTGTAATTGAGTTTAGTTTTCGGATCAAGGAGTCTAGGTGGTTTACGTTGAGTGTAGACGATAGCGTTGACTCAGATGAGGCGGTAATAAGGGTTGTTTGGGGATTTTGCTTCAAGAAATAGAAAACGCCCGCTCGGCAGCGGGCGTTGGAAGTTCCACGGTGGAAAGCGGTTACAGTTTACTCTCGGGTCGTCAGCGCTGTGCGCCGGCGGGTGGAGTTTGGGCTTGTTGGGCGGCGGCGCCCGAATCGGCGTTCCCAGTTCCGGTGACTCGACGTTCCAATTCGTCCGGTTGTTCGAAATTGATGAGCATCGGCGATTCGTCGGGCGACAGTTGAGCCGCCATTCCGGCGATCCGCCAGCCCGGCTGCTCTTTCCTTAGCACCCAGACGATTTCGTACGATTCGACGGTGCCATCCTCGAGGGTTTCCCGCCAGACGCTGGTGACCCAAACGCCCTCGTTGTCCTCTGACATTTCGGCGCGGCCGATTTCGTACTTCATGGTTGGGCTGCCCGGTGGCTGCACCGTCAGTCCGCGCTTGCGAGTTTCTTCAATCGCCTTGGAGGTCAGCAGTGCCGCGGCGACATGCTGGTCTCCGCCGCGAGTT
>JASMLW010000621.1 GCA_030748485.1 Pirellulaceae bacterium | reverse complement strand
CGACAGTCTGATCCGCCCGCTTCACCGAGATCGAATCGAGCGCCGCCAAACCTAGTCCGGTGAAGGAAACGCCGTCTCCGTCATCCCCCCGTTGACCCTGCAACATCGTCCTGCTGGCGGCCAGCAGTTCCTCTATCGTATTGCCGGCTTGGCGGGCGCTGATGGCGGAGTTCATCTCGAGGTGAACGTCCACTAGCGATTTGTTGTTGAAGTTGACCGCGATCGAACCCCAGTCAACTTGAGCCGGCAAGAGCCCCGCGCCCGCTCCGACCGGAACGGGAAACTCGGACTGGGCCTTGGTGAGAAGAGTAGCGACTCGTCTCTTGTACGGGCCAAGTGAGCCGGCAATCAAAATATCGGCGTCCAAGTCGGCATGGGCGAGATTGTCGAGCAGCGCCGCGTTCGACAAGCTTCCTTTCGCGTCGATGACTTGGTGAATGGTCGAGTCGTCCGTAGCCAAGTAGAGGTCGAGCCCGTCGATCAAGAACACGGGACCCGCTCCGCTACGCGCCGGTTTCATGTACTGGACACCCGCATGGTTTGCCGGCACATTGCCGCCGATTCCGAAGTCGGCCACGACTCTCTTCAACTCGCCGGCCGAGCGAAATCTAGCGTAAGCGCCAAATGCGAAAGGCGGCCCGCCTTCGTCGAGGGATCCATCCGGCAACGGACCGATGGCCACCCAAATCGTCTCAATCGCCGACACGACGCGGGCAATCCCCTCGTCGCCTCGCGTCATTCGCAAGGCGATCAGCGATGGACTGAGGTCGAGATCCTTGAGCACTTGCGACTGCCGAGCGGCCGCCAAATCGAACTTGAGCAGAGCGAAGTCGTCCGCTCGAACCACCGACAACGCTTTGGCGTGGGCGGCGAGCGATTCCGGCGTCGCCGGCTTCACTGGATCCTTGCCGGGATCTTTGTTGGCATCCTTGCCGGCGATCGGCGTGTCCGCCGCCGGCGCGGTTTCACCGCCGGTGGATTCGCCCGCCGCGGTTGGTGGCGCATCTCGCCCGCCGCAGCCGATTTGACAGATCACCAGGAAGCATGACAAAGCGTATCGACGCGACACGGCGGACCTCGGGGCTCGGCGATGAGGGGGCTGGGGCGACCGATGCACAGAGTTGATGCACAGAGTTTAGGGAAGATAGCCCCGGCTTGCCAACGTTCGCTCCGCCCGGCCGCCAATCAGAAAACGTCGACCTCAGCTCCGTGGCCTGATAGGTTGACGTCATCCACCCTTGGCATCTTCAGAGCCTCCAGATGAATCCTGCCATCCTTTCGCGACTGCTGTTGGCGATTCCCCTTATCGCCTGTAGTTCAGCGCGCGGAGGCGACCCCATCTCCGCTCCGCCCAATCACATCTCCTTTTCACGCGATGTGACGCCGATTCTCACCAAAAGCGGCTGCAATTCGTCGAAGTGCCACGGTGCGGTCGAGGGCCTGGGGCGTTTGCGATTGTCACCATTGGGTAGCGACCCGGCCGCCGACTATCGCGCTCTGGCGAAAGACGACGGCGGTCGCCGGATCACGACCATGAAACCCGATCGTAGCCTGTTGCTGCGGAGGCTGATCGATCCTTCGAGTACGCTGAAACTGACGACCGACTCGAACACTTATCAAGTGCTCCATCGGTGGATTCAGCAGGGCGCCAAGCCGGCTGCGGCAGGCGACCCAGAGTTGGTCGAGTTGCGCGTCACCCCACGCGTGCTGCGACTCTCGCCGACGGAAACAGCACAGCTCACCGTGCAGGCGAGTTGGTCGGATGGAGCCACGCGCGATGTCACGCAGCTGGCGGGGTACGAGAGCGTCGACAAGGCGTATGCGACAGTCGATGCGGCGGGAAAAGTGAAGGCCTCGGCGAGCGGCCGGACGAGCATTCAGATTCAGTTCCTCCGCGGATCGGCGGCGGTGCGCGTTGTCGTTCCCTTCCGGCCGCAGACGAGTCAGTTTCCTTGGACGCCTGAGAGCTTCATCGATTCGCACGCCGCCAACGCGTGGCGTGATATGTCGCTGGCGCCCGTTGGTCTGTGCGACGACGCGACGTATCTGCGGCGACTGTTCCTCGAAGTGCTGGGCGTTCCGCCAACACTGCTCGAACGGCGAGAGTTTCTCGCCGACACCGCGCCGGATAAGCGAGCCCGTCTGGTCGATACAGTGCTCGCGCGGCCGGAGCTGGCTGAGCATTGGGCTGAGCATTGGCGCACGTGGCTGCTGGAGGATCGCCGCGCGCGTTACGGCGACCGGTGGCTACTCGCTCAACGCAAACTAAAGCACAATGCGGACCGGGAGCGATTGCTCGACTGGTTGCGTGAAGCTCATCAGAATCAACTACCGCTCGATCGAATTGCGAAGTCGTTAATCACAGCCTCGGGCGACACGGCGGACAACGGCGCGGCCGCCTTCTACGTCGCTCACGCGAGTCCCGCGGACGCCGTGCGAGCGGTTGGACGCGTCTTCCTGGGCGCGAATCTTCGCTGCGCCCGTTGTCATCAACACCCCCACGCTCATTGGGGAGCCGCTGACTTCACTAGCCTCCAGGAGTGTTTTGCCGGACTGCGTGTCACCGATCGCAAGACCTCCTCGTTGGTGGAATGGGCCGCCGAGAACGAACCATTTGAATTCCGATTCTCCGTCGACGGCCAGCGAGCGGCAGCCGTCAACTTCGAGGGGGACCGCCGCGCGGCGCTTGCCGAATGGGTGGCCGGCGAGGGGAGCCTGGCAATGGCTCGCAATCTAGTGAATCGGTATTGGATCGAGTTATTCGCGCGGGGGCTGGTTGAACCGCCCGACGACCTGCGGCCCGCTAATCTCGGCGCACAGCCCGAACTGCTCGACGCGCTGGCCGTCGATCTGATCGAACACGATTTTGACGCGCGCCATTTGCTGCGACGCATTTGCACGTCGCGGCTGTATCAGTTGAGCAGTGCGCCGCGTCCTGAATGGGACGAGGACCGAGCGTTTCCAGCGCGGTATCCGGCAAGGCGGCTGCGCGGCGCGGCTCTTGCCAAATTGCTGCAGCACGTCGCGCAGGTCGAATTCCCTGCCAGTCTCGTCGACGTGGGTGATCCAAAACTGCCGCCGTTCCGCGAAGACGATGTCAAATGTTCACGCAATGAATACCGCAGCTTCACTCCGCCGTCGGCGCTCTATTTGATCAACTCCAAAGAACTGATCGATGCGATCCACAAAGACCCGCGAGGCTTGGTGCAGCGGTTAATTGCCTCCGACAAACCTCTGGACGAGGCCATCGAGGACTCGTTCCACACCGTGCTCGGTCGCGACTCGACAGCGAAGGAAAGGGAGAGTATCGCCGCTTTCATCAAGGACAGCAGTCGAAGCGAGTCGATCGAAACCATCTTCTGGGCGCTCATCAACTCAAATGAGTTGATCACGGTTCGCTGAGCGGAACGTTATACTGTAGGGCGTGACCGAAACTCCCTTCAACGAACGAATCCTTCACGACCTCGGCGAGGAGTTTGTCGCGCGAATCCGCCGCGGCGAACGCCCCGCGGTTGGCGAGTACTCGAGTCAGTACGCGGAGGAGCACGCCGCAGAGATCGAAGATTTCCTCGAGTCGATCGCGATGTTGGAGGAGCTCAAACCCTCCGCCGAAAAGCCGGCCGACTCGCTGCCGGAGACCTTCGGTCGTTATCAGATTGAAGGCCTGCTGGGCGAAGGCGGAATGGGAGCCGTCTACCTGGCTCACGACTCACAACTGGGCCGCAAGGTCGCCCTCAAGACGCCCAAGTTCGGCGAACACTCCGACGCGAAACTGATCGACCGTTTCTACCGAGAGGCTCGTTCCGCGGCGACGTTGCATCATCCCAACATTTGTCCGGTCTACGAAGTCGGTGAGATCGACGAGATTCACTACTTCAGCATGGCTTACATCGAAGGTCGACCACTGTCGGATTACATCCGCGCGAAGAGGTCGCCGCCCGTCCCCAGCGTCACGCGAGTCGTCCGCAAAGTGGCCCTCGCCCTGTACGAAGCGCATCTGCAGGGTGTCGTCCACCGCGACCTGAAACCGGCCAACATCATGATCGACCGCCACAAGGAGCCGATCGTCATGGACTTCGGCTTGGCTCGGCAATTCGGCATGGCTGACTCCAGCGAGTTGGATTTCCGAGCGAGTGGAGCGAAGGGCCCCTCTGCGACAACGAACTTCGAAGCCCGCTTGACGCAGGATGGAACGCTGATTGGTTCGCCCGGCTATATGTCGCCCGAGCAGATTCTAGGGAAGCACGAGTTGATTGGGCCCGGCAGCGATATCTACTCATTGGGAGTTCTCTATTTCGAGTTGCTCACCGGTCAGCTGCCGTTTCCGGGCGACGGCAGCTTCATGTCGATCGCCACCGCGGTCATCCACGGGGATCCGCCCGATGCGGCGGAGCTGCGACCGGATCTCGGCTCCGATGTCGGCGACGTGTGCCGCAAGGCGATGGCGAAGAAGACGGAGGATCGCTACGAGTCGATGCACGAGTTCGCGGCGGCGCTCGCCCGCTTAATCAAGTCGGACTCTTTTACGCCGGCTACCGTCCCCGACGTCGGCAAGCGGGAGACGCCCGAGTTGGTCCGCGCGAAAGAACAGTGCGAGTTGGCCCGGTCGCTGTTTCAAGAGGGACAATTCGCCGCCTCGATTTCGATACTCGAGAAAATGACGGCGTCCGAATCACCCAACAACCAATACACTCTGTGGGCGAAGAGTGAGTTGCCGAAGGCCCGCGCCAAGGCGGACGAGGCGGCGACTGGCGTTGTCGCGCTGGACGCGACACGTGACGATGATTTTTGGAATAGCGATTTCGGCGCCTCCGCACCGACGCTGGACCAAACGAGTGGACCGACCTTGCCGTCGCCGAAAAAGTCGAGACGAGCCGCGGTGCGATCGCAGTGGGCTTACCTCGCCGGCTCTGGAATCGCCGTCCTCATCCTGCTCGCGGGCGGGACTTTTGTCGGACGCCGTTTCGTTCGCGGGAATCGAACGAAAGTAGCCCAGCCCGCCCCCAACTCAACTGTTGTCGAACCCGACTCGCCGGCGGCTGACGTAGCCGATGAACCAGCGGCCAACGACGGCTCCCCAACCAATCGCCTGACTGCGGCGATGCGATTGCGGCGGTACGATACGAACCGCGATGGCAAACTGAGTCGCGCCGAGCTGCGCAGCGACTTGTTGCCTCCCAGCGGACCGGTGAAGCGAGTCGCCGAGAACTTCGACAACTTCGACAGGTTCCCGCGGGACGGCGTGCTGGACGAGGCGGAGCTAAAGCGGATTGCTGAGATGTTTGCGCGGCAAGCCGGCCGCTTCAATCGCCTCCGCGGTCCGCGCCGCGACGACTAGCCGGCTAGCCATCTTTGAACCACGGCATTTGCGAGACGATCGACTTCATCCGTTTGATCGCTCGCACGTAACGCTTGCGAGCCGCCTCCAAGTTGATGTCGAGCACTTCGGCGACTTCCGCGTTTGTCAGTTCTTCGAAGTGCCGCAGCGCGATCACCTCGCGGTCGATCTCCTCCATCTGATTGAGGGCTTCCTCCAATTTGGCGATCCGCTCGATTCGAGAAAACGCGCGGCTCGGAGAAGTGACCTGCCCGACTAGATGAGCGGCCATCGCCAAGGACGTCCGCGGCGAGGCGGCCGGCTGCTCGAGCGAGATCTCCTTGCGGACATCCCGCATCTCAGCTTGCAGGTGATGGCGGTGCAAGTCGGCCAGTTGTTGTTGGACGAGCAACCGCAACCAGACGAAGAATGGCATCTCCGGCTTGCTCAAATAGTGCTCAACCCGCTTGTTGGCGCTGATGAATGTCTCCTGAATCACGTCGGACTCCGAGACGCGTCCGGCCATTCGATAATCGAGTCGAAAATGGACAATACGTTTCAATCGATCCTGGTGGCGCGTGAAGAGCTCCGCCAAGGCCCCTTCGTCGCCGGACCGCAACCTGGCAATCAACTCTTCAATGGTGGCGGAGTCGTCGGCCATTCGGTTTGCTCGTTCGCAGCGGTTTCGTCGAAAACCGGCCAAAACGGCCCCAGTTGCACTTCCAGTCTATCGCGATTGACGGATTTGCGGTCTCTTACGACTATTTGAGGGTCGTTCAGCCCCCGAAAACTCGTCGTAGAGTTTAGTTGAGAAAAGGCGTGAAATATCGGTCCCAGAATTTTCCGACCGTACGTTTACTTGATTATCGACGCGATTTTCACAAACTTCATCGGTCTGGGAGCCAACCATGAAACGACTCACCCACCTGCTGACGCTTCTTTCCGTGGTGTTTGTGGCCTGCGAGTGCACGGCGCAAGCGCAGGTTCGCGATCGCGCGAATCGAGCAGCCAACGCCAACGGACAACGGCGACTGGCCGATGGACAGAGGCCTCAAGGCGGTCGACCGGACCGCGACCCCGCTCAAATCGTCGTTCGGATGTTGAAGGAATTTGACAAGGACGGCGACAACAAGCTGAACGCCAAGGAACTGACCGCGCTGTTTGTGGCTTTGCGAGAACGCCGCGGCGGAGCCGCTCGGCAAGGAGCCGGAGCGAACGACAAGGGGCAGCGACGCCAGCGAAATGGGGTCGAGCCGGATGCGCCCGGCGGTCAAGTCCCCCAGCGCCCGCCGTCGGAATAAGTAAACAAAATGCGGCCGCGGCCGCTTGATCGGACGCCGATAAACTGACAAACGGAATCGAACGATGGCTCTACACCGACTCGTTGTGCTCGTTGTACTCGCTGCGATTACGACGCCGACTCTGGCCGCTGAAATCACTCCCGAGCAACTGCAGTTCTTCGAAGCGAAGATTCGCCCAGTGCTGATCCGAGAGTGTTACGGCTGCCACTCAAACAAAGCGGGCAACGTGCGGGGCGGGCTTCGACTCGACACACGCGAGCTAACCCACATCGGTGGAGCCACCGGACCGGCTGTCGTCCCGGGCGATCTCGAGGAGAGCTGGCTCTACAACGCCATCACGCACCAGGATTTCGTGATGCCGCCCAAACGCAAGTTGCCGCAAAGTATCATCGACGATTTTCGCAAGTGGATCGAGATGGGTGCGCCGGACCCGCGAGTTACGAAGGTCGCCAAGATCCAATCATCCATCTCAGCGGAAGACATCGCTGCGGCGAAAAAGTCATTTTGGGCGTACCAGCATCCCACGAAACACGATCCGCCAAAAGTCGAGAACGGATCGTGGCCCAAAACCGACATCGATCGATTCATCTTGCACAAACTCGAACAGGCGGAGCTGAATCCGGCTGACGACGCGGAGGCCTGGCAGGTGCTGCGACGGCTTTGCTTCGATCTAATCGGCTTGCCCCCGACACCTGAGCAGATTGAATACTTCACCGAGAAGTGGCGGCAGGACCCCGATGACGCCATCGCCTACGTCGTCGATCGTCTCCTGGCCAAAGAACAATTCGGAGAACGCTGGGGTCGGCACTGGCTGGACGTCGTGCGGTACGCCGAATCGACCGGCCGCGAAGTCAACATGACATACCCCCAAGCGTGGCGTTATCGCGACTACGTGATCGACTCTTTCAACGACGACAAGCCGTTCGATCGATTCGTTCAAGAGCAGATCGCCGGCGACCTCATGCCGGTGAAGACGGATCAGCAGTGGGCTGAAAACCTCGTGGCGACGACCTTTCTGGCGATCGGACCCAAGAACCTGAATGAGCAGAACCGGATTCAGTTCGCGGCCGATTTGGTCGACGAGCAGATCGACGCCACGACACGTATCTTTCTCGGAATGTCGGTGGCCTGCGCCCGCTGCCACGACCACAAGTTCGACGCCATCCCGCAAACCGACTACTACGCCATGGCGGGAATCTTCGGCAGCACGAAGACATTCTTTGGAAATCCACAGTCCGAATACGGCAGCTTCAGCGGCGTTCAGGCGAGGCAAAGCAGCAGTCTCATCATCATGCCGGTCGAGGATCCCAATCCGTTCGACAAGCGGTATTCGGATCAGGAACTGACCGCCCTGCGCGGCGCGATGACTGACAAGTTGCAGGAGATGTCCGAACTGCGCCGCAACCGCGATCGCTCGAGCGGAACTGACGCCAAGTCCGCACAGCGAGCTCGCATACTCATGATCAATACGTTGAGCACGTTGTCTGGAAGGCTGGCGTCTGTCGACGAAGACGGCAACCCGCGCACCTATTGCATGGGCGTCCAGGAACGCGATGCTCCCGGCGACGCGCGAGTGTTGGTGCGAGGCGAAATCGATCAAGCTGGGCGCACTGTGCCGCGAGGTTTTCCACAGGTGCTGGCCGACAGACCTCTGCAGTTGAGTAGCCAGGCGAGTGGCCGTTTAGAACTGGCGCGGTGGATTGGCAGCGACAAAAACTCACTGACGGCTCGCGTCATGGTGAACCGGATTTGGTTGCACATGATCGGCCAGGGCCTCGTCACATCGACTGAAAACTACGGCGTCACCGGTCAACCGCCCAGTCACCCCGAGTTGCTCGACTATCTCGCGCTGCGGTTCGTCGAGTCCAATTGGTCGGTCAAGTCTGTGGTCCGCGACATCGCCCTGTCGCGGGTTTACCGAATGAAGTCGACCTACAACAAAAAGTATCACGAATACGATCCCGATAACGCGCTGGTCTGGCGAGCCAACCCGCGGCGGCTGGACGCGGAGGCGATCCGCGACGCCATGCTCAGCATCAGCGGCGAGATCGAGTTCGAGCGGCCCCGCGCATCCGAAGTCGCCAAGGCGGGTTATGTGCGAGTTCGCCAAGGCCAGCTGGGCAACCCCCTCGCCAGGAATCGCCAACCGGGCGGCGGCTTCTCAGCCGGTGGCCGCAGAACGACCGGGCGGCGAACGAGCTTCGCCGGACGCGGCTCGCGTCAAAGTCGAACCAGCGCGACTCAACTCGACATGGAAGCCGCCAAGTTTCGCAGCGTCTACCTCCCAATTGTCCGCGATGAGGAGCCCCGCTCCCTGTCCGTGTTCGACTTCGCCGATTCGAGTGCGATCATCGGCAAGCGTGAAGAGTCCAGCACGGCCGACCAGGCGCTGTACATGATGAACAACAAGTTCGTGCTTCAGCAAAGCGAATCGTTCGCGAGCCGACTTGAAGGCGAGGCCTCCCAGCTGCGGGAGCAGATTGGCAGGGCCTTCCTGCTCGCCTACGGTCGCCCGCCAACTGCCGGCGAACGCTCGGCGATGACCACCTTCGTCCAGAAGTTCGCTCCGACGACAACTCTTCGATCGCGCGGGCATTTGACACTGAGCGCCGTTTGCCAGAGCTTGTTCGCGTCCGCTGAATTCCGTTACATCGACTAGAGGCGGTTTCAAACCTTGTACGATGGCCTTCCAAGGCCATCGTACGGCAAGACATCGGTTTTGAAATGCACTCTAGACGACAGCTCGATTGACTCAGCTGTACTCAAATAGGAACACGCCATGTTTTCTCGCCGTCAACTATTGCAAACCGCCTCGGCCGGATTCGGTTATTTGGCCTTCGCTGGAATCGCCGCCAAAGCGTCCGCCGCCGAATCGACCAGCAGTAATCCGCTCGCCCCCAAGGAGCCTCACTTTCCGGCTCGCGCGAAACGAGTGATTTTTCTTTGCATGCAGGGCGGCCCGTCGCACGTCGACTCGTTCGACTACAAGCCGCAACTGCAGCGCGACCACGGCAAGAGCGGCAAGTACGGCGGATCGTTGATGAAGTCGCCGTGGGAGTTTAAGCAGCGGGGCGAGAGCGGCCTGTGGATTTCCGAACTGTTTCCCAATGTCGCCAAACACGCCGACGACATGACGTTGATCCGGTCCATGCAGTGCGACCAGCCGGTGCATCCGGGAGCCATGACGCAGATGCACACGGGAACGGCCCAGTTCATTCGACCGTCGCTGGGCGCCTGGTTGCTCTACGGCCTGGGCACGGAGAACGAGAGTTTGCCCGGTTTCGTCTCGCTGAATCCACCCTCGGGCAGCGCCCGCAACTACGGCAGCTCTTTTCTACCAGCTATCTACGGCGGTTCGAAAGTCGGCCGCGGCGGACGCTCGTCTCGAGCCCGGCGAAGCGGTGGGAATGAGAGTGTCCCGGACATCAAGAATCCCGTGCTTTCCAATCAGCAGCAGCGCACGCAGCTCGATTTGATCCAAGCTCTCAACCGCGAGAAAGTTCGCCGCGAGCGATACCAGCCGGGCGTCGAAGGAGTGATTGAATCGTACGAGTTGGCGTTCCGCATGCAGGATGCGATGCCGGCGCTCATGGACACGTCCAAGGAAACCGCAACGACTCTGGCGATGTACGGAGCGAACGGCGGACCGACCGAGAGTTTCGGCAAACAGTGTTTGCTCGCCAGGCGTTTCATCGAGTCGGGAGTGCGATTCGTGGAAGTCACGCACGGCAGTTGGGACCAGCACGCGAACCTGTCCGCCGACCATCAGGCTCGCGCCGACGCCTGCGACCAGCCGATAGCCGGCCTGCTCGAAGACCTCAAGCAACGCGACATGTTGCGCGACACGTTGGTGATTTGGGGTGGTGAGTTTGGTCGGACACCCGCCGCGCAGGGCGGCGATGGCCGCAACCACAACAACAAGGGCTATACGACGTGGATGGCCGGAGGTGGCGTCAAGGGCGGCTTCAGCTATGGAGCGACAGATGAACACGGTTATGCATCTGTTGAAAAGAAGTGCCACATTCATGACTGGCACGCGACGATTCTCCACCTCCTCGGGCTCGACCACGAACAACTGACCTATCGGTTCGCCGGCCGCGACTTCCGCCTGACCAACGTGTACGGCACAGTCGCCAAAGAAATCATCGCCTAGCGGGCGACAAGATTTCTTTCAGACCGCTCCGCCGCCCCCTCAGGCCGTCGCCAACCCAAGGGAACTGCGACGTGAAGTCGATGCAGCTGTTGTCCCTCGCCTGGCGCTTCGGGGCCGGGTCGGCGCAGTCAGATGGAACGCGATTGCGCGGGGCGGCGCGAAAATGGAACGTTGGATGCAGCTGCATCGTCTGGTTCACCCGTGCTCAAGCACGGGCCTTTGCCGCCTGCGGCGGAGGAGGGCGTAAACGCCCTCGGCTTTAGCCAGGGTCTGAGGTAACCCAGGGCGGCGCTTCGCGGCTGCGCCGCTGCGCTCTGCCCCGGGCTATCATGTGATTGCCCCTGTCGGGGCGGGAAGAAGTTCCTTGGCGCCTCGCCCTCCTTCTATTCCACATCTCCACCTGACCTGCTCCTCGCCTTTCTTGCCCCGAAGGCCCGAAGGGGCCGCAACATATCAGCCCGGGGCAGAGCGCAGCGGCATAGCCGCGAAGCGCCGCCCTGGGTTACGGAAATCCCCGACCCCGTCGCCCTGAAAGGGCACAACACACCGATCAATCCCAAATCCCAAACATACCGCTTATCGAATTCGACGCCGAGAAAGAAAACAGAGGACTACCCAAACCGTAAACTGCGATTGCCGCAATAGGTCGCGTCGGCGTCCCTGGTCCGGTACTACTCTGATTCAAGTTCGGAGATCAAAAAATAGGATACAGCGATTAGGATTGGCGAGTGTCCAGTCACGACGTGGACTAGTTAGGAGCGCAAGATGAACACGTCTCGATTCGACGTCGACGAGAAATCGGGTCGATTGGTGACCGATGTTTTCTACAAGATCGACTCACCTGACTCTGAACCGGAAGTGGAATCCGATTCGACAGTCGGTTCCACTCGGCTGCACGAGGATAACGATGAATATCAGACTGGGGCACTCAGAGTTAGTGGGGTTGGTCGAAAGCGGGGCGTAGCGAGTGAGTGCATTCGGACGCGAAAATGTCAAAGGTACAGGTTCCTGGATGAATTGACCGTAGAGTTGATCGGTGGAAAACCGAGCGAGTTTGCAATATCTGACACGCAACAGCTGCTTGTTGTTCCAGAAATGAAGAAGCGATTGGAAGCGTCAGAACTTCGCGGTTTTGATTTTCTTGAAGTCAAGAGGATGCACTGGCGGCCGAGCGCACCCAAACTGTGGTGTCTTCATCGTCATCGTGGGTTGTCGCCCGTTCGGCGAGCGATATTTGATCCGGTCGACGCCAACAAGTGTCCCTCTTGCGGCCAGCGACCTTTGCAATGTCCTGGATGCGGGCTAACCCAGCGGGTCTGTTCAAAGTGCGGTCGAGATGAGTTCTTTGTCGCCGCAAAGTTCCATAAAGGCGAATCAGACGTCCGAATTGCTTCCATGGCGAATCCCAAGCGAGAGATAATTGAAGCGAGGCTATGGAATGGCGACGACGTCTTTGGTGACGGCGCCGCTACTTTTGTTTCGTGGCGCTTTGTCGATTATCTCACTTCAGTTCATGTCGGTCCATTTGTCGCCACGCCCGTGTGGACGAATGTTGCGGGCCTCAACGGGGAGCAACGGCGCTTGATTGATGCCGCGACGAAGTCGATTAGTTCTTGATCGCAGAGCGCAAAACAGAAGACACTACCCAAATACCCAAACCGTAAACTGTCGCGCGTCGAGCTTCATCAATTTTTGCGGAGGCGCGTTGGCGCTCTCCCGTTGTGGCGCCCTTTCAGGGCTGATGGATCTTCATCGATCGGTAACCCAGGGCGGCGCTTCGCGGCTGCGCCGCTGCGCTCTGCCCCGGGCTATCATGTGATTGCCCCTGTCGGGGCGGGAAGAAGTTTTAGCGCCGCTCAGCCTCCACTAACTTCATATCTTCACATCTCAGCTCTTCCCCGCCTTTCTTTGCCCCGAAGGCCCGAAGGGGCCGCAACATATCAGCCCGGGGCAGAGCGCAGCGGCATAGCCGCGAAGCGCCGCCCTGGGTACGGAAATCCCCCGGACCACGTCGCCCTGAAAGGGCACCATAATACCGATCAATCCCAAACATACGGCTCATCGAATTCGACGCCGTGCCGCGTGAGCAACGCCCGTAGTTCTTCCTGTGACACCCAGCAACCACGCCCGCTGCGCGCAGCGCGACCAGGTGTGATGGAATTCGATCTCGCCCAGGGTCACCGAGTTCGAGCGCGCCGTGGTCATGCAACCCATTCTTGCGAAAGGCTTCTGGCAGACCGAGCGCGCCCAGCTCAGCCTGCTCTCCTCAACTCTCGCTAGAATCGGTCGTCGAACGAGATGCAATCGCGACCGAGCAATTCGTTTTCAGCAGAATATTCGCGTCGCGTGACCGACAGATGTCACAGGCGTCGCGCGTGGAGATTTCGCGGTTGGGTGTCCCAGTTTGATCTGATCGGTTGGTTTGACTTGTCATTGTCATCCGTGTTCACTCGTAGGTGTGTCAGATCGCAGATCGAAGCGTCCGTTCTTCTTCTCGTCGTGTAGGATCAGGCGCCAATCGTCAACGGTTATGGGCCGGGGAAGAAGGCGCTTAGACGTTGTTGGGCAAAATTCCAACTGGGCAAACTCCTCCACAACGGCATTCTTTCTAGTGACACTCTATTGTCACCGTACCGAAATCGACCCATGTGTTCGACGCGTTGGGTCGCGGCTCAACGCTCGGAACTGGGAAAGAACAGGGGACACCCAAACCGAGAACTGCCGCGCGTCGAGATTCATCGTTTCTTTGTGCACGCGTTGGCGCTTCCCGTTGTGGCGCTCTTTCAGGGCTGATGGGACTTTATCGATCGGTAACCCAGGGCGGCGCTGCGCGGCTGCGCCGCTGCGCTCTGCCCAGGGCTATCATGTGATTGCCCCTTCGGGTCATTTTGGGTGTCTGCGCTGCGCGAGTCGTGTTTGCCAGCGCGCGCATCTCTTGGCCTCGTTGGCGCATCAAGGGAATCCAGCGTCATGGTTGTCTGTGCTGCGCGAGTCGTGTTTGCCAGCGCGTTCACGGCCAGGAGTGGCCGTGCCACTTCTCTTTGTCGTCAACGCGCGACTTGTCTCGTCGGCGCAACAAGGCCGCTACTGCGGAACGTCTTTGTTCAATAGCAACGCCCGCGCGTATTTCACAGGAGGTGATCCGTACGACAGAACCTTGTCGTGGTAGGTCTTCAGGTTGAACAAGTCGCCCCACGCGTCTTCGGTCTCACGACGGAGGTCGTTGTGTTCGAGGTAACCAACAAAGTAGGTCGAGAGCTGGGCCGATGTCAGTTGTGCTCGAACCCACTTGCCCGCCGCTTCGCGCTCCTCCTGGAACGTGTCCTCCATCATGAGTCGCATGGCTTGTTCGCGAGACACGCCCTCGGTGTGAATCGCTTGATCGAGAATCGCGTTGGCGATGCCTCGCAAGTACCATTTCAATGCGATCAGTTTCATCAGCGGATCGTCGTCGAGTAAACCTTGCGCGGCCATCATCTGCTCGGTGTATACGGCCCACCCTTCGATGAAGACGCCCGATGCGAGCACGGCGCGCAACTTCCCCGGGTAACGGTTCGCGTGGGCGATCTGCACGAAGTGACCGGGCATCGCCTCGTGTACGGTCAGATTGTGAATCGACCGCACGTTGTACTCCCGCAGGAACGAGTCGACCTGCTTGTCGCTCCAGCTCTTCGGCAGCGGCGCGACTGCGTAGAACGTCTTTTGCCCCACGTCGAGCGGTCCTGGCGAGTCGCAGTAGGCCAGCGACACGCCCCGCTGGAACTCCGGCATCACAATGATCTCAACCGGATCCTTGGGGATCGTAATCAGATCCTTCTCGCGCACGAACTCGGTGGTCAGCGCCAGCGAACGTTTGGCGATCTCGACGATCTCTCCACGCTGGGGAGTTTCGCGATAGGCCATCTCGAGCCCCGCGCGGATCATCGCCTGGCGGTACGCCGGCGAAGGCGTCTCGGGAAACTGAGTGAAGGGGAATTGCTCTTGGTAGACTTGCTGAGAAATCTTGTACATCCGCTCGCGGACGCGTCGCAATTCTCTCTCGGCGCGCTCGCGGATCTGCTTTCTGGATAGAGACGTCTGCAGCGTGAAGGCCAACTTCCGGTCGTACCGCTCGCGCCCCACACGGAAGTCTCCACCGGCGTTCGGCAGGAGCTCGTTCTCCAGCCAATTCTGATGTTCGTCGACCGCCGACTTGGCCCGTTTCATGGCCATCAGCAATCGCTCGCGTTTGGCGGCCGGCAACCGCGCTACTTGGGGGTGGACCATGTTGTCGAGGATGCTCAAGACACCCCGATTCTGCTTGACGGCCGTTTCGGCGTGGATCCGAGGAACTCGACCCGGTTGCAGCGTTTTACGTATCTGCTCGAAAAGACTGGGGAACTGCTCGAGCCGGCTCGTCGCGCTGACGAGGCGCTTGTCGATGGGAGCGAACTCCCGCGCCATCAAACCGTAGATGGCCCCGCCGCAGAGTTCAGTGTAGACGGTTGGATTCCACGCCCATTCCTGTAACTCTTCAATCCGCCACAACTGACTTCGCAGATGGTTCTCCAACAGCGCGTGATCGACTTGATTGGCTCGCGACAACTTGCTCGCGTCGATCTTCTCAAGACGCTTCAGTTTCCCGCGATAGAATTCAACTTCCGCGGCCCGGGCCGATGCGGTGACGTTGTCAAGCCGGTCGTCAAATCGGTGATCTCCGAGCGTCGTCGCCGAAACGGGTGACAACGCCGGAAACTCGTCGACAAACTGCGCCGCCAAATGCTCGAATTGCTCATCGGCGGCGGGCGGAGCCGAAATCAGAATCGACGTTAGAGAGAAATAGAGAAGATGAGAAACGAGCATGAGGCTTACCAGTCGAGAATCAAGGCTGTGGAACTAGGAGACGGTCAGCGGCGCCTTTCAGGCTTTTGTCGGAGCGTGCACAAGCGGGACCTAATGTGAGTCCCATCCCAAAAAAATGTGAGTCCCATCCCAAAAACAAGCATTCCCTCGCCACACCAAAACACGAACATCTCGGCGATGCGGTGCTGAGGCAGGCCTCGCACTCGAGGCATGGATGGAACGAACACAACCAATAACAACAGGCCCGCAATGCAGACGATCTGTCCAGCGATGAGCTGTTTGCGCATAGATGATCCGTGGAGTTTGGGCCTTCAGCGACATCTCAGTTTAGACGCCGCGAGAAGAGAATCAAACAACCGGCGAGTAGGACCCCCTTACAGCAGCTTGACCGTTGGTGGTGTAAGTTGTTTCTCAGCGTTCAAGCTGCGATTCTTTGCGTTCAAGCTCCCGCGCAATGGGAAAGGCCTGATCGATTAACCGCTTTATCCGAGAGTGCATCATCCGGCACGGCCAGAGCAGCCACCGTCATTCAAGGGTTGGGAATTGTCATGGCCGGCTTTTCGACGATGGCCTTGACGACCGTCGCGATACAGCGGCTGGCGTTCACAATGCCAACGGGAAGCGAAGGAGATGTGGCGTTCTTCGCGATGATGGACCGACTCCACCAGACGTGGATCGTCTTTCTACCCATCATGTTCGTCGGAGGCGTCGTCTTCGTCGCTGCCGGTTTCTACTTGCGAAGAGGCTCGGACGTCGCCCGCCGCATAGCACAGTTGAACGCCCTGGTCGGATACGCATGGGCCATCGGCTACTCCTTCAGCATCTATCGCGGGATGGCTGTCATGAGCGGGATCCCCTCCGGTCTCTCGGAGACCAGTCAGGCTGCGATTCAATGGTGCGGGCTCATCGTCGACTTAGCCATCCCGACGGGCTTGCTCTATCTTCTCCGCCGACCGGGTGAATCGTCGGCGCCGTCCCCGAGGGCTTTCCTCGTGACCGACCCAACCAATCATCCAGCGAATCCCTATGAATCGCCGACCGTAGAAAGTGAAGGCGCGACCGCAGGAAGTGAAGGCGCGGGGTTTCGCTGGCGATTGATCCCCACCGCGGTCCTGGGGCTCCTCGGAGTCTGCGGAGTCTCTTGCGGGCTTTTCGCCGCAGTTTATGTGCTAATCGCGTTCCATGTGGAAGGCCTTTCCTGGGTCACAGTACAAATGATCGCCGCCATGTTGATCTATCTCACTCCAGGCATCTTGTTGCTCATGGCTGCCCGCTATTGCTGGACTGGCAGAACGCGAGCGGCCCTCATCGCCACCGCGCTTGCCGCGATCGTGCCTCCTTTCCTACTCGCGATCTTCGATAACTAGCGCGTCGGCGGAAGGTGTCGATTGAGCTCGCCCGATGTGGCTCCCTGAGACATTGAAACTCTTGACGGCTCGGATGAGTGACCGTTTGTCGGTCCTACTTTTTGGGCTGTGCGGGCGGTATCCTATTGCTCCTGTCGCGGATTCTCACCGGCGAGGACGATAGCGATGCCAAGTATTGACGTTCTGGGGTCGGGCCGTCTGGACGATCGCGATTCGGCGTTCCCGATGGCCGTGCAATTGCCGAATGGCGACCTTCTCTGCTCGTACGGAGTGGGCGGCGGAGCGCTGGTCACCGGCGGCACCGAATGGTCGCGATCGACCGATGGCGGCGAAACATGGACCGTCGAGGGCGTCATCCTTCCCAAAAACGAGGCGCTCAACCGAGCCAACTTCTTGAAGCTGACGCTCTCGCCCGACGGCGAGACGATCTACGCCTACGGGCAGTGGATCGACGCCAACACGGATGAGCAGTTCGGGGCTCGCGACGCCGGCGCATTGCTGTGCCGTTCCACCGATGGCGGGCGGTCGTGGAGCGGAGCGGAAGAGGTGCCGATGCCCGCCGGGCCGCTGGAGGTCTCCCACGGTCTGCTGCCTCTCAAGTCCGGCCGCCTGTTGGCCCCCACCGCCACGCTGTTTCATCCCGACG